>DJVJ01000016.1 GCA_002441135.1 Caryophanales bacterium UBA6259
CGCCACCTACACCAATTACTTTTATTTGGGCCAATTGCTCCATTTCCAGATCAAACTCTAACATATTATCCCCCTCACTTTCCTAGACAATCTAGCTGTTTAAATAAATTCACTAAACCAAT
This sequence comes from Caryophanales bacterium UBA6259, assembly GCA_002441135.1. Classification (GTDB taxonomy): domain Bacteria; phylum Bacillota; class Bacilli; order Tepidibacillales; family Tepidibacillaceae; genus UBA6259. Next base: position 123 of record DJVJ01000016.1, read on the forward strand.
TCTTTATTCGATCCATTGTATTCGTCTTTTGAACCTTACGCTTTGCCTTTGATGCTGAGGCAGTAGAATTTCCACTATGTCGCTTCATGAAATACTTAAATGCATAAAGGATTACCCCAACACCCCCTGTGTAGGAAGGATCCTTAACACCAATAAAATCCGGCACTGAAATACGAACAGATGGTTTTAACTCCTCTTGAGCAATTGTTAAAATTCCATTCATTGCGGTTACCCCACCTGTAAGAACAAAGCCTCCAGCAATTTCCTTAGTAAAGCCTAACTCATGAAGCTCTTGTTGGATCAATTGAAACATTTCTCTAACTCTCGGCTCAATAATATAGGCTAATTCTTTTTGATTAAATTCCTTTTCCACGTTACTCCCAATTCGAGAAACCTTAAATAAGACTTCCTCATTTGCTTCTTCAATTGAAGCCATTCCAAACTTTAGCTTTACCCTTTCTGCAACTTCCATTTGGGTTCTTAAGCCTATAGAAATATCATTGGTTATGTACTCCCCACCAATAGGTAAAACCGTGGTTTTTACTAATAAACCTTGTTCAAATACAGAAATCGTTGTTGCACCTTTACCTATATCTACTAATACTACTCCAAGATTCTTTTCATCCTTAGATAGGGCAATTTGACTAGCAGCCAATGGCATCAAAATAAATCCTGCGATATTTAAGTTCGCTTTTTCAATAGTACGGCTCAAATTATGAATCATTGTTTTTGAACCAGTAATAATCGTTGCATCAACCTCTAAACGAACACCGATCATACCACGAGGATCATTAATACCATTTAATCCATCAACCACAAACTGTTTAGGAACTACATCAATAATTTCTCGATCAGGTGGTAAAGCAATAACTCTAGCTGCCTGTATCACTCGATCAATATCTTCTGTACCAATCTCTTTATCATCACTAGAAACTGCAATTACCCCATGACTAGATTGTAAGTCAATATGATTTCCTGAGATTCCCACAAAAATTTCATTAATAGTAATTCCAACCATTCTTTCTGCATGTTCTACTGCATTTCGAATAGATTGTACCGTTTGGTCGATATCAACAATTGCTCCTTTTTTTATTCCTTCAGAATCAGCAGTTCCTACACCAATAATATTTAAGGAACCGCTGTTAATTTCTCCAATAATTACGCGAATCTTGGACGTACCGATGTCTAAACTGACGATTATGTCATTGTTGCTCAACCTTGGCACCCCCTCTGTCATTATCAAGTAAAGTATCTTTCTAAAAAAACATTAACAAACATTAAAATTATTATTGAAAAAAGCTTTAAATATGATATTCCACATACTCTTAGTTTTTTCCTTTTTTTTTCATAACTTTTTTATAAACATTTTTTAAAAATTTTCTTTGCTATTCCAATATAGTTTAACTTACTTTGTAAATCTTGCCAATAAAATCCTTCTAATTACTGCTAAGTTATTAAAAAGTCTTACTCCAAAAGCAAATATTGCGGCTAAATACAAATCTACACCTAATTGCACTCCTAAAAAAACAATGGCAGCAGCTAAAAAGGTATTAAAGAAAAATCCCGTAATAAATATTTTGGTGTCAAATGTTTGTTGTAATGCTGCTCTCATTCCACCTATCACGGTATCAAGAGCAGCTAAAACAGCAATGGATAAGTAAGAGCTATATTCCTGTGGAACTCGAAGATCTGAACTAAAACCTAAAAATATTCCAATTAATAAACCAACAACTGGAAGCCACATTTATTGTTCACCTGCTTTCACTGGCTTCATATGTCTAATGGTGACATCGCCATTATATGAAGGGATATCTATATTTTCTTTTTCTTCAAATATCATTTCTTTATTTAGTAATTGAAAATACTCAAACAAACCGGCAAGCTGAACTCCAGCCTTTAAAACATTGGCATCACCAATGACTTTAATTTCATATGGCAAATGAATAAATTGATTATTAATCTGAATTTGATAACCTACATTGCGAATTGCACTTGTTGAAATTAATCTTTTTCCATTTATAGAAATTGCCTGAGCTCCATTAGCAAATAATTCGTTCACTAATGTTCTTAAGTCATCATCAACAACAATACTATCAATTTGTTGGTCATAATCCGGAGTCGATTGAATAAATGGATGTATGGTAATAACCGCTCCTTTACCATTTACTGGTACAAGCCCAGCTAATATCGCTGTTTTATTGAACTCATCAACCATAATTTGAATGACTTCTTGTTGTTTTTCATTTTGTTTGTATTGGTTTAACAAGGCCCGCTTTGCAGAAATATCCGTTAATAAAGTGTTTTTCCTTTCCAATTCTTTACTAAGCTGTGATCGAAGATCTGAAATATCTCTAGTATCCATTCTCGTAGTTTCTCTAGTAGAATAAAATTGAATAGAAATCATGAACCCCACTAGCATACTAATAAATGTTAAGATAGCCCATACTTTTTTATTCTTCATTGTTGTCCTCTCCTACTGCTTCTTCAGACAATGTTTTAATCTCTGCCTGTCCAACATATCCTGGTATGGTTAGCTCGTTCAATTTTTTTGTTGATACCTCAAGATCCCACATTCTTAAGGTAGGTAATACTCCACCTGGCATTTCAACTCCACTTAACAATGTGTCTGGGTCCCCTATTGCTTTTATTTCGAAAGGTGGTGCTTTCTTAACACCATTAACAATAATTGTTGGGCCTACACAGCGAATAGAGCTAGTTGCCACCATTCGTTCATTATTTACACTTACAGCTTCTGCACCTGAAGCAAATAACTCATTAACTACTCGACGTAAGTCTTGCTCATGAACAATAAAACTAGAAACATCCCCAGTTAGTGTTTTCGCCTGTTTGCTGTCATTTAGCGTAACAATTAAACCAGTGCCTTCAACAGTAGTTAATCCGGCTACCATTCGAGCATTTTCTAGTTTTTGATGAACTGTTTTCATCGTATCCTTTTCAGCAATTGCCTCTTGTTCTATCTGTCTTATTTCTTCTTCTATTAAATAAATTTGTTGTTGAAGAGCTTCATTCTCTTTTTTCTGTCCAACTAGCTTCTCTTGTAACTCACGTTGTTTATCCCATACAGAATAAGTATAAGAGCTATCAATTCTACTACCCTTTGAAAATTGATATTGAAATGCGATTAAAAAACCCAAAAATAAAAACACGATAAATAGATAAACATGGAATCGATTAACTTTCATTTTCTTTACCCTCATTATTTTTATATTCTTCAAAACGAATCGAATCTAATAAATAAATTTCTCCTGTGGAATATTTTTTTTCCTTGAGTTGATTTATAATCCCTGGTAGTAAATTCAATTTATTGGCAAGCTCATTTAGGTATACATGGATCGTATAGCCATCTTTACTGTACAAAAGAAGTCTATCTTCTTCTAATGCTTCCCGATTATACTGAATTTCTGAAATGTTTTCTAAAATCATCGGTTGAACCCTTGTTAATTCCGCAGCTAATAAACTGACATTCTCTTGCTTAGGCCAGTTTGTAATTAATGGTCGATTGATATAGCTCATATTATTTCCATTATCAAGTATATATCCATTTTCTAATATCGGTCGCCATTCTTTATTTGAATGATATAGATAGGCAATAATTTGATTTTCTATAATATGGATAGAAAGTTTACCAGGGAATTTTTTCTCTACTTCAACCGTTTTAACTTTTTTTTCTTTTAGTAGTTTTTCGCTCATTCTAGAAGTAGATAAGAAGAGATATTGCATTCCACTTTTAATTTCTGCTAGATTATATACTTCCTCTTCTGTTAAAAGTTCTAGCCCTACTATCTCTATCTGAGTAATTTTACTAATAGAAGAATTAAAATAGATTACAATAGATAAAATGATAAAGAAAAACATAATAAGCCTAGATAGACGTTTACTTCTTCTATTTTTTACTACACCCATAAACACATCTTCCTCTTCCCAAGGATTATGAAAAGCGGCATATGTATGCCGCTAATTTTCAAACTCTTTTAATCGACGCACCCAAGGCCATCAAGGTATTTTCAAACTTTTCATAACCCCGATCGATGTGATGTATTTGATGAATAATCGTTTTACCTTGAGCTCCTAGACCTGCTAAAACTAAAGCAGCTCCTGCTCTTAAATCTGTTGCAGCTACTTCTGTTCCCATTAATTGTTGGACACCGTGAATATAGGCACTTTTATTCTCAATTTTTATTTCAGCACCCATTTTCACTAATTCATTCACATGCTTAAATCTTCCATCAAAAACATTTTCCTCTATTTTACTAGTCCCAGTCGCAATAGTTAGCAAAGACATAAATTGGGCCTGCATATCTGTTGGAAAACCAGGGAATGGTGACGTAACAATTCGATCTATGGCCATCAATCTTTTTTCTTTTCTTTTCACGAATATTATATCATGGGATGTCTCAATTTCAACACCAGCTCGAATAAGATTGTTTATAACAAAGTTTAGATGTTCTGGAATAATATTCTCGATTTCAATAATTCCACCAGTAATACCAACTGCCACCATAATCGTTCCTGCATATATTCGATCAGGAATAACTTGATAGGTAACAGGATAAAGTTTTTCTACACCTTCAATTGTAATAACATCGGTACCAGCACCGGTAACCTTAGCGCCCATCTTGTTAAGAAAATTTTGCAAGTCGCTAATTTCTGGTTCTCTTGCAGCATGAATTATTTTAGTCGTGCCTTCAGCCAATACTGCAGCCATCATTATGTTCTCTGTAGCACCTACACTTGGATAATCTAGAACAATTGTATTCCCAAACAATCGTTCTGCTTTACAAATCATTTTGTCCCCATCTTCAGTTATTTTTGCACCTAAAATCTGCAAACCTTTTTGATGCAAATCAATCTTTCTTTCTCCGATAGCACAGCCTCCAGGTTTAGACACTGTAACTTCCTTGTATCTCGCTAATAATGGACCCATTAAAAAGATGGAAGAGCGCATCTTACCCATTAAATCCTCTGGTACTATGGTAGAGTGAACTGAGGAAGTATCTATAGTTAGCGTATTTTCTGTTACTGAAATTTCAGCTCCTAAAGCTCTAAGAATCTCTATCATTACATCCACATCTAGTAAATGTGGAATATCATGAATGACATGTGTTCCTTCTGCTAATAAACAAGCAGCTAAAATGGGTAAGGCTGCGTTTTTCGAACCTTGAATTCGGATCCTACCTGATAGAGGCTTACCACCTTCGATGATAAACTTATCCAAATTATCACCTCCGATTTAACCCTCACCAACTACTTCAATTTCTGTTCTTAGTGAAATGTTATACTCTTCTTTCACTTTCTCTTTTACAAAGCTTATAAGGGTGAGAATATCCTTTGCAGTTGCATTACCAACATTTACAATAAAATTAGCATGTAATGTTGATATCTGTGCTCCTCCAATTTGGTATCCTTTAAGTCCTAATTCTTCAATTAAACGACCAGCATAGTTATTCTCAGGGTTTCTAAATACACTGCCAGCATTAGGTAAGTGATAGGGTTGGGAGCTACTACGACGGCTTTTAAAATTGGCCATATCATCTGCAATCTTTTTACGATTCCCCTCCTGTAAACGAAAAATCGCATGAAGAATAATTGCTTTTTTCTGCTGTAGTGCAGAGGTACGATATTGAAAAGCAAAATTATTCGTATCCCAGATTTCGATTTCACCATTTGCAAGCAGAATTTCTGCTTCTTGTAATACATGTGCAATATCAGAGCCATGTGCACCAGCGTTCATAAAGACAGCTCCACCAACAGTCCCAGGAATACCTCCTGCAAATTCCAACCCCGTTAATCCTCTTTTTGCAGCCAAATTAGCTAAACGAATTAATGGAAACCCTGATCCAACCTTTATTGAAGTTTCATTAAAGGAGATATCTTGAAATTCCGTTCCGAGTTTTAAAATAGCACCTCGATATCCTTTATCTTGAACAAGGAGATTAGATCCTTTACCAAGAACCTTCCACAATACATCAAATTGTTTAAGGACCGCTAGAACCATTTGTAATTCTTTTTTTGTATTAATAATAACTAAAGCATCAGCTGGTCCTCCGACTTTCCAAGTAGTATGCTTTGATAGGGGTTCATTTAGCAGAACTTCCCCCAACTTGTTTTTTTGTAAAATGTCGATCCATTCTTGCATGAAAAAACCTCCTATTGCTTCCTAAAGGATATACGTTATATTATGCCTGCTTTTTTTTTATGTGACAGTAGCCTATTTTTCTCAATTAATCCCTTTTATTCAAATAAAAACTGGAGATATATCTCTCCAGTTTATAAGTATAACAGTTATTTAAAATATATCTATAAAAAATCAAAAGTAACTATCTGAACTAACGAGCATATCTTGATACATTTAATAGAATTCCAATCGCAGTCAATGTGATGGTTAAAGATGATCCCCCATAACTTAAAAGGGGTAATGTAATTCCAGTTACAGGAAACATTCCAGTAACTACCCCAATATTGATAATTACTTGGATACCAATCATTCCAATGATACCAACAGCTAAAAAACTACCAAATAAATCAGGAGCAGTTATTGCGGTACGGAATCCACGCCACATAAGAAGCGTGAAAAGTAATAATACTGTTGCACCACCAATAAATCCAAGTTCTTCTGCAAGAATAGCAAAGATAAAATCGGTTTGCGGTTCTGGTACATAAAGATGCTTTTGTCTGCTCATTCCAAGACCTAAACCCATTAATCCCCCAGGTCCAATTGCATAAAGAGATTGAATAAGCTGGTATCCTGTTCCTAAAGGATCCTGCCATGGATCTAAAAATCCAAGTATCCTTTGAATACGATATGGAGCAGCAGCTATCAGTCCAACAAATCCAATAACACCGACCATCATTAAGCTAAGCAAATGCTTCATTTTCGCTCCCGCTGTATAGATCATCAAAACAGAGGTTCCAACTAAAACAGTTCCTGTTCCAAGATCAGGCTGCAGCATTATAAATCCAAATGCTAAGCCAACAATAGAAAGTGGAGGAATTAGTCCACTCTTGAAGCTAGTAATTTGTTCTTGCTTTTCTGAGAACATTTTTGCTAAAAATACAATGATGCCAAGCTTCATAAATTCTGAGGGTTGAATACTAAATGCACCAACACCTAACCAACTCGTTGCACCTCCACGAGTAAGTCCAACTCCAGGGATTAATATAATGATTAACAGAAGAAAACAAAGGTACAGCCCTATTTTGGCCCATTTTTTCCATACCCAATAATCAATATTCATGGTAAAATACATGGCAATAATTCCGAGAATAGCGAAGAAAAGCTGCCGCTTTGCATAAAAATACCAATCGCCCATTTCTCGAAATGCCAAAACGGCACTTGCACTATATACCATTACCACGCCAATCCCTAAAATCGCCAATGTTGCCATTACGATTAGCCAATCAGGATTTGATCTTATTTTTACCATTCGATCACCTCTTACCGCCGAATTAAACCTTGTCTCTTACAGTCTATGCACCGCTTCCTTAAAAATTCGTCCACGTTCCTCAAAAGAGGCAAACATATCCCAACTTGCACATGCAGGAGACAATAATACAATATCTTCGCGGCTTGCGATTCTTTCTGCTTCAATTACTGCTGTATTAACATTATCGACGGTAAAATTCATTTGTAGCCCTACTAGTTGACCAATTTTTTTAATTTTTTCGGCGGATTGGCCATAAGTGATTAGTGCTTTTACATGTTTTTTGAATGGTTCTACTAAATCTAGAAAATCAATTCCACGATCAAGTCCACCAGCAATTAAGATGATTGGTTCATCAAAGGATTTAAGTGCATTGATTGTCGCTGTTGGATTTGTTGCCTTGGAATCATTATAAAAAATTATCCCCTTATCTGTTTTCCTTACATATTCTTGGCGATGTTCTACACCTCTGAAGCTCTTGAGCACTTTTTTAATATCCTTAAAATGGGCGCCATATAACTTAGTAGCAACAATAGCTGCTAAAATATTCTCCAAATTATGCTCTCCACGTAAAAAGATTTCTCGAATATCAATTACTTCCTCAACATGATTGTCCTCTTTCCAAACAATTGTTTTATCCTTAATCATCGCACCTCTTTCTACTAAACCTTTGGTAGAGAAGAAATAAGTTTGACTTTTGATATTGGATTTTAGATTCATACATAAATCACAATCAGCATTAATCACAGAGTAGTCTTCACTTGTTTGGCGTAGGAAAATTTTCGATTTTGATTCAATATAATCCTCCATTGTTTGGTGATAATCTAAGTGTGAAGGGTAAATATTTAATAATATAGCAATAGAGGGCTTAAAGTAAATTGTACCCTTTAATTGAAAGGAGCTCAGCTCTGCAACCAAAACTTCATTTGAATGTGCAATCTCTGCTTGTTCACTTAATACAGTTCCAATATTACCTGCTACAATAGGATTAAGATTTGCTTCCTTTAAAATTTCACCAATTAAAGTGGTAGTCGTTGTTTTGCCATTTGAACCCGTTATACCAATCATTGGTCTCTGTGTGATTTGATAAGCAATTTCCACCTCTGTAATAACAGGAATACCTAAGGAAATGGCTTTTTGAATAGGCCAAATAGTATAAGGAATTCCTGGATTTTTTACAACTAAATCCACATGCTGATCAAATAATGATTCAGGATGGCCACCACATACAACCTTGATTCCTAATTTCTCTAGCTCATTTTTTTCTTTACATTCTCCCTCTTGCTTGGCGTCATTAACAGTGACATTAGCCCCTAAACGGGAAAGAAGCTTAGCAACGGAAGTACCACTCTTTGCTAAGCCTAAAACGAGAATTTGTTTATCTGAATAGTAATTCATCTGATTTTTATTCATATTATAATAACACCTCTAAATATATTCCGATTCCAGCAAATAAGAAACCAATTAACCAAAATACCATAACTACCTTCCATTCAGACCAACCATTTAACTCAAAATGATAATGTATAGGACTCATTCGAAATACTCTTTTGCCTCTTGTTTTGAAGGAAGCAACCTGAATAATAACAGAGAGCGTTTCGATAACATATATTCCACCAATAATCACTAAAAGAAGCTCTGTTTTCGTTAATATAGCCATTGTTGCTAAGGCGCCACCAATTCCTAAGGACCCAGTATCCCCCATGAAAATTTTAGCTGGATAGGCATTAACAACAAGAAATCCTAAAACAGATCCAACCATCGCAGCCCCAAAAATTGCAACATCAAATTGGCTATTACTTAATGCGATAATTGAAAAAGCGCCAAAGGAAATAGCACTACTACCTGCTAACAAGCCATCTAATCCATCCGTTAAATTAGTCGCATTAGAAGTTCCAATCGTTAATACAACTAAAAATGGCAGGTATAACCAACCAATATCAAAGCCAATATCTAAGCCAGGAATGTAAAGATGAGTATCAAAGCCATTATTTACTAAGAAATAGTATAGTATGACTGCAATAAATAACTGACCAAAAAGCTTTTGTTTAGCCGTTAATCCCAAATTTCTTTTCTTTATAATTTTTATAAAGTCATCAAGAAATCCTAAAAATGCAAATCCAAGAGAAACAAATAATAATAAATATAATTCCAAGGATAAAGAAGAAAACTTAAGTACTGTAAATATTAAGGCAAGAAAAATGCTAATTCCCCCCATAGTTGGGGTCCCTGCTTTTTTATAATGGGTTTTTGGCCCTTCTTCACGAATAAATTGGCCAAATTTAAGACGCCTCAGCACAGGAATAAAGAGAGGCCCTAGCAATGCAGAAATAATTAATGATGCAATTATAGTATAGATAATTAATCGTAATTCCATTTTATGTCTTTCCCCTTTTCTACTCCTTTTAAAAAAACGAACCTTTTTATTTTTTAATCCCTTCGATAACTCTTTCCAAATGAACCCCTCTAGAAGCTTTAACTAAAATAACGGTATTTTGATCAAAGTTACGAAGCACAAAGTCTGGAATTTTTTCTATCTCTAAATGAATAACAGCTTTAGAATCCATTTTGGCTATCAACGCCCCTGAATTAATTAATTCTCCAAGTAAACCTGTTGTGATTAAATAATCAAGATTTAAAGAAGCGCATAATTTGCCAATCTCATTATGATATTCAGCTGCTTCATTTCCTAACTCTAGCATATCCCCAAGAATAGCAACTTTTTTAAGTGAGCTTGGAAAACTTTTTAATAGCTGTAAACTAGCCTTCATCGAAGTTGGACTAGCATTATAAGCGTCATTTAAAATTAACGCATCATTCTTCGCAACCTGTTTTTCTAAACGCATTCCGGTAATTTGAAGCTCTGCTAACCCTCTTTTAATTTTTTCAATTCCTACATTTAAATATCTTCCTACTTCAATAGCTAGCATAGCATTTATTACATTGTGATCACCTAATAATGGCAAAGTATAGTTCTCCTCATCTGAAGTAACAAAAACCATTTTTTCTGCGTCCACTAATTTTTTTTCTTTAAGGTAGAATTGATTATTTTCCCCATTTCCTACCCATTTCACTCGGAAATTCTCTGGGCTTCTTAGCTTATTCCTTAATAGTGGTTCGTCTCCATTAGCAATCAACAGTCCCTTATCTTTTAGACCCTTTATAATCTCTAATTTTGCTTCAGCAATATTTTCTCTTGTTTTTAAATATTCAATATGAGATTCACCAATATTGGTTATAACTGCAACATCAGGCTCTGCGATTAACGTTAATTGCTCAATTTCACCTTTGTTGCTCATCCCCATTTCAACTACAGCAACTTCCGTATCCATCGGCATGGAAAGCAAAGTTAACGGCAATCCAATATGATTATTTAAATTGCCATGGGTTTTATGAAGCTTATATTTTTGCTTTAAAATAGAAGCCACTAAATCCTTTGTCGTTGTTTTGCCATTACTACCGGTTATTCCAACAACAATTGGTTTAACTATATTTTTATATTCCTTTGCAAGCTGTTGTAATGCCGTTAGTGTATCTTCTACAAGAACAATTGGAATATTTATTTTGCTATCCTCTGGGAAGGGAATATTCTTGTTCCAAAAAGTTGCTATTGCTCCATTCTCGATAGCTGCTTGAATAAATTGATGACCATCAAAGTTTTCTCCAACCAGTGGAACAAATAATTGATTTTTGGTAATCTTTCTTGAATCAGTACTCACTCCAGTAATTACAAAATCAAAATAGTTTTCTTCACTCGATTGATCTTGATTAGTCTTGATTATTTCGCCCTGTACAAAGTTAATGATTTCCTTTAATTCTAACCTCATCCTTTTCTTCCCCTTAATATAGCTTCTCTTGCGACCTCACGATCATCAAAATGGATTACTTCATTCTTTAATTGCTGATAAGTTTCATGCCCTTTTCCTGCAATTAAAATAACATCATCTGGTTTTGCTTGTTGAACTGCATATTCAATGGCCGTCTGACGATCAACAATCGCAACATATTTGCTTGTGTCTGTATTTTCTTCTTTTATTCCTTCTATTATATCCTCAAGAATTCGCTCTGGCTCCTCTGTTCTTGGATTATCAGAGGTCACAACAGCGATATCACTATATTTCACGGCTATTTTTCCCATTAGTGGTCGTTTAGTCTTGTCTCGATCGCCACCTGCACCAAACACACAATAAATTTTACCCTTGGCAAATTCTTTGATTGTTGTTAAAACATTTTCTAAGCTATCTGGTGTATGAGCATAGTCAACAATTACAGTATAATCTTGACCTTCCATTACTGGTTCAAAACGACCATCTACACCTTGTATTTGCTCAAGGCTATTTTTAATGTCTTCTAAAGAAATACCTTCAATTTGCGCAACAGTTATTGCTGCTAAAGCGTTATAAACACTAAATTTACCAATCATTTTTAACTGTATATCCATTTTCTCTGACAGGCTTTGAACTGTAAATGAAGTTCCCTCAGAGGTAATGACAATGTTTGTTGCTTTTACATCGGCATCTTGATCAATTCCATAGGTTATTACCTGTGCTGCTGTGATGTCTTTATAATAGCTACTTGCTTGATCATCCGCATTTAAAACAGCATATTGGTTGTTTATTGGATTGGAATCATAAGAATTGCCTAATTGTGCAAATAAAAGCCCCTTCGCATTTCGATAATTTTCCATCGTAACATGATAATCTAAATGGTCCTGAGTTAAATTCGTAAAAACCGCAATATGATATCGAATCCCTCTTACCCGACCAAGCTGTAGAGCATGAGAAGAAACTTCCATAATTCCATAATCCGAACCAACATCAATCATTTTACGAAAGCTTTCCTGCAAAATTAATGCATCCGGTGTGGTATTTTTAATCTCAAAGCTTTCATTACCAATTTTCATTTTAATCGTTCCAATCAGCCCTGATAAATGACCCTGATCCGATAGAATTTTTTCAATTAAATGTGTTGTAGTTGTTTTACCATTTGTCCCAGTTACACCAATAATTTTTAAATGCTGGGATGGATGTTGATAAAAACGGTCAGCTAAAAAGGCCATAACAAAACGAGCATCCTTAACAATAATTTGAGGAACATTTAATGACAATGGACGTTCACATACTAATGCAACTGCTCCTTTTTGAATTGCCATTTCTGCATAGTCGTGACCATCTACCGTAAAACCACTCAAACAGAGAAATAAATCACCCTTTTCCACTTTTCTTGAATCTACTTCTATTCCAGTTATCTCTATATCTATATCTCCAACGATAGTTTTAGCCATTAAGGGTTCTACTAGTTGAGTTAGCTTCATTCTTGTTCCTCCTTGTAAATTCATTATTGACAAAAAGCCAGCTAGAAAAACTTACTTATGCATAAATCTAAAAAAACAAAAAGGCCAGGCGTATGCAAAGAATGAATCCTGGCAGTATCATATTTTATTTTAATCTGCTTTGTTTATCTTGTCACCTAAAACTATTCGTATGGTAGATCCTTTTTCTAACCGTTCTCCTGGTTTTGGTAGTTGATGAATTACAACATCCCCTTCTCCTTCTACCTCAATCTGAAAATTAATATATAAATATTGTCGTAAATCCTTTTTAGCTGCACCAATTAAATTAGGTACCACATCATACTCAATATCGCCCCAACGATACTCCTTTTCTAATTGTTCTGTTCTTTTCGGTACCTCCATATAGCTTAAACTATCCCCGATAATATTTTTAACGATAGGAGCAGCAACTACTCCTCCAAATTGTATTCCTTTAGGATTGTCTATTGCAACATAGACTAAGATTTCTGGTTGATCAGCAGGTGCAAAACCAACAAAGGAAACAATATGATTATTCTGTAGATATCCACCATTAGGCCCTACTTTTTGAGCAGTACCTGTCTTGCCCCCTACTCGATAACCATCGATATAAGCATTTCGCCCTGTACCATTAGCTACGACACTTTCTAGGGTTTCTCTAACCTCTTTTGAGGTTTCCTCCGAAATAACCTGTCTTACAAGTTGAGGATTAACCTTTCCAATTGTTTGATTGCTATTGGGGTCTTGCACTTCCTTTAATATGTGGGGTGTGTATAATTTCCCTCCATTAATTGTTGCAGCAACTGCTGCTACTTGCTGAATTGGAGTCACTGCTACTCCCTGACCAAACGAGGTTGTTGCTAATTCTACTGGTCCTACCTTATCCAAACCAAATAAAATCCCTTTTTGCTCTCCCATTAAATCAATACCTGTTTTCTCACCAAATCCAAATTTCTTTATATAATCAAACAGTTTATCCTTACCTAAGTTTTGTCCCATAGCGACGAAGCCAGGATTACAAGAATTCTCCACAACCTCTAAAAATGTTTCAGACCCGTGTCCTTCTCTTTTCCAGCACCTAAGCCTTTGGCCTGCAACCATTATATAGCCTGGGTCATAAAATGAGTCCTTCAAATTAATCGTATCTTCCTCCAAGGATGCAGCTAAAGTAATAATTTTAAATGTTGAGCCTGGCTCATAAGCCATCCAAATTGGCAAATTACGATCATATACTTCGCTTGGATATTTTTGGTAGTTGGCAGGTTCATAATTAGGACGACTTGCCATTCCTAATATTTCTCCTGAATTGGGATCCATTGCAATTGCAAAGGCGTGATCTGGGCGATAGGAAAGAAACGCTTGATCTAATTCTCTTTCTATAAAGGATTGAATATGCTTGTCGATAGTCAGAACAAGATCTTTTCCATTAACTGGTGGTTTATACTTTTCTCCTTCGTTAGGCATTTCCCTACCTTTTGCATCAGAATAAAAGGAGATTGCACCATCCTCCCCTTTTAACAATTTATCATATACAACTTCGATTCCTGTTAAGCCCTGATTATCAATCCCTACAAAGCCTAAAACATGAGAAGCAAAATCATCCTCTGGATAATAACGTTTGGATTCCTGGGTTATTGCAATCCCTGGTAATCTTAATGCCTGAATTTCTTTTGCTTTCTCTTCTGTGATTTTCCTTGCGACCTTCACCATTAACGTTCTTTTGGTAATTAATTTATATATATTTTCTTCATTCATCCCCAGTATATTTGCAAGCTCTTTTGCAACCTTTTCTGGTTCTTTTACCTGCACAGGAATAGCAATCACTGTAGGTGAACTGATATTATAAGCTAGTACTTCTCCATTTCGATCTAGGATTTTACCTCTCAACGCCTCTACTGGAATATCTCTTCCCCACAAATCCTCTGCTTTTTCTGCTAACCAATTCCCTTTAACAATTTGGATATACCCTAATCTACCAATTAAAGAGAAAAATAATAGCGTACTTATTAAGAGAGAGAGCCAGATACGCTTCCTTACTGTCACTTGTGAAACCTGTCTCACCTTTAATCCCCCTTTGTTTTGTCCATATTTCAACCATATTCATAGGGGATAAAGGATAGAACAAGCTAAGTAAAAGATTTCCTTTTATTCTTCACTTTCATCATTAGTATAAAGGGCTTGTGGATCCTGCAATTTAATTTTAATTTTACCCTTTGTATACAACGTATTTGGTGCAATACTTTGTTCTATAACCACTCCATTACCTTCAATTTCAAAGGGAATTTCTAGAATTGTACACAAAGTTATTGCTTCTCGTAATGATTTCCCTTTAAGATCAGGAACAGTATATTGTGCTTTAGGAACTGTAATCAAATATACACTTTCTCCGTTATTTACTGTCGTATTTTCTTTAGGAAATTGCTTAATAACTACATTACCATCTCCAATTATAACTGGGGATAATCCTTGATTTACTAAATCAGTATTGCTACTAATCACCGCTTTTTTTTCATAGTTTTTCATAACAATAGAAGGTATCTCCTTTGAAAGTGTCCCTTGTTGAATATCTGGAGAGACTTTTAAATATCTGAGACTATTTTGCATTATTTCTTTGAAAATTGGCGCCGCAATTGTGCTACCATAATATGGAACATCCAAATCCGGTTGATCCACTGCAACATAAATAATAATACTTGGATCATTTGCAGGTGCAAAACCGATATATGAAACAATATATTTGTTATTTGAATAACGCCCATTTTCAATTATCTGAGCTGTTCCAGTTTTACCTGCCACATGATACCCTTCAATATAACCAGGCTTTTGGCCAAAATCTACTACTTTTTCTAGAATCTCTCTTGTTTCCTTTGCTGTTTTTTCAGAAACAACCCTTCTTATCACTTTAGGTTCTTTCTTTTCAATGATTTCGTTGGTTTTTGGATCTTTTATCTCTTTTACTAAATAAGGCTGCATTAAATATCCACCGTTGGCTATTGCTGAAACAGCCATCACTTGCTGAATTGGAGTAACAGAGACACCTTGACCAAAGGCAATATTGGCAACACCAATATCAGAAACTTGATTTTTATCATGAATAATCCCTTTTGCTTCGTTCATTAAATCAATACCAGTAGGTTGACCAAAGCCAAACTGATTAATATAATCAAATAATTTATCTTTTCCAAGACGTTCATATCCTAAAATCGCAAAAGCAACGTTACTTGAGTGCTGTACCCCTTCTAAGAATGAAATTTCTCCCCATCCTTTTCCATTATTATGATCCGGCACTACACTTTTACCAATCCTCCATCTTCCAGATTGGTATTTTTCTTCGGCATTAAACATATTTTCTTCTATTGCCGCGGCAAGAGTAACAATTTTAAAGGTTGATCCCGGTTCAAATGGATATTGAGTAGCATAATTTCGATAATCTTCAATACTCCAGTATTCATTAGGATCATAATCTGGTCGATTGCTTAGTGCCAAGATTTCTCCTGTTTTTGGATTAGCAACAATAGCAGTCATTTTTTGTGGCTTATAGAGCGCCATTGCCTTGTCTAAGGCACTTTCTACATATTGCTGTATTGTTTTATCTATCGTTAGCACCAAATTATTACCGTCTTTAGCAGGATGATAAATTTCTTCCTTATCTGGTAATTCATAGCCCTTTAAATCTTTCATTACCTTTAATTGTCCCTGTTCTCCACTTAGTTTTTCATTATATTGGTTCTCAATACCCATAATCGCTTTATTTTCATAGTCTACAAATCCTATTAAATGAGAGGCTAAACTATTATTGGGATAGTAGCGCTTTCCTTCTTCTCTAAGAATGATGCCAGGCAATCCAAGCGATTCTACTTCCTTCGCCTTGTCCTTGTCAATCTTCCAGCCACCCGGTCTTAGTTCTACTTGATAAACATCTTTCGTTAATAAAGAATATAAAGAGGCTTCACTCATTTTTAATACTGGAGCAAGCTTATTTGCTGTTTGCATTGGATCAATGATATGATTGTTATACTTATTTGAAAGAATAGCAATGACAGTATATGCTGGCGCATTATATGCTAATCTTTCATTATTTCTGTCCAAAATACTTCCTCTCTTTGGTTCCAAAACAGAGGAAGAGTTCCAGATGTTACGTGCTTTTTCCTGAAGCATTGTCGCATCAACCGTTTGGATATAAAAGCTTCGAGCAATTAAGATAATAAAAAGTAGGGTAAAACTCACCCCTACAATTAATGAACGTATATTTAAACTTTTTTTATATTTATCAATTTTCATTTCTTTCACCCTAATTACGTGCACTATTATTATTCATGCTTTCATTCTGTGAAAGAACTATAATTCTTTCTTCCGCAACCGTCATTCCTAATTTATTTTGTGCAATATCAATGATTCTTTCTGGAGAACTTAATTCCGCTATTTTTAATTGTAGGTTGTCATTTTCTTCTTGTAATTGATAAATGGACTTTTCTACATTTTGAATCGAATAATTATACTCCACTATTTGTGCGTAATTAGAAATAACAATACTAGCCATTACAACCACAAATACGACAGAAAACAGATAGAAAAGCTTTTCCTTTACAAGTATTAAATTTTCGTTTGGTTTACTCACTCTTGTTACATTATTGATTTTCACTTCTTGCTTATATGCTAAATTACCGTTTGTGTAATAAGACATCCCATTTCCCCCTTATAACTTCTCCGCAATTCTTAATTTAGCTGAACGCGCTCTTGGATTCTCCTCTAATTCTTTATCACTAGGTAATGTTGGTTTCCTTGTTATTATTTTAATGGAAGGTGTATTCCCACAAGAACAAATCGGAAAATCAGGTGGACAAATACATCCTTTTGCATATTCCTGATAAATTGTTTTGCAAATACGATCTTCTAAAGAATGAAAAGTAATTACACTAACCCGACCATTAGGGTTTAATAGTTCAATTGCGTCATGCAATGTTTGCTCAAAAACATTTAATTCATCATTAACAGCTATTCTTATCGCCTGAAATGTCCTTTTGGCCGGATGAGGTCCAGTTCTTCTAGCAGCGGCGGGAATTGCCTCTTTAATGATTTCTACAAACTCGCCTGTTGTCTCAATTTCTTTTACAGTTCGATGTTTCACAATATTTCTAGCTATTTTTCTTGAAAACTTTTCTTCACCATAACGAAAAATCACATTGGCAATCTCTTCTTCAGACCACTCATTTAAAACCTCTTTAGCTGACAAAGGATGGCTTTGATCCATTCTCATATCAAGAGGAGCGTCGTACTGATAACTAAATCCTCTTTCACCTTCGTCAAGCTGTGGGGATGAAACACCTAAGTCAAATAAAATTCCATCGACCTTTTGTATCCCTCTTTCATATAATTCATCCTTTATATAACGGAAATTCGATTTGATTAATACCACATTTTCCTGATATGGAGTTAGTCTTTCTTTTGCTGCAGCAATTGCATTCTCATCTTGATCAAAAGAATAAAGCTTTCCTGTAGTTAATTTAGAAGCTATTAATGCGGAATGTCCAGCACCACCTAGTGTGCAATCGACATATACTCCATCTGGTTTAATATCTAATCCTTCTACTGCTTCATTCAATAACACCGTTGTATGTTGAAACATGTTGTCGCCTCCAAAGTTCTTATTTCAAATCGGAAATTATAAATCAAGATCAACAATGCTTTCCGCAATTTCATTAAATGATTCCTCTGATTCCTGATAATAGGAGTCCCAGCTTTCCTTACTCCAAATTTCTACCCTATTGGAAACACCTATTAAGATACATTCCTTTTCTAGTTGAGCATAATCCCTTAAATTACTTGGAATACTCACTCTTCCTTGTTTATCTATTTCAGCTTCAATCGCACCTGAGAAAAAAAATCTCGTGAATTTTCTTGCATCACCTTTAGTAAATGGTAGGGATTTAAGGTTTTGTTCCACCTGCTTCCACTCTGTTTCAGGATAAACAAAAAGCGAATGATCTAAGCCTCTTGTTATAACAAAGCTTGAACCAAGCTCTTCTCTAAATTTAACTGGAATGATGACTCGGCCTTTATCATCAATATTATGTTGAAATTCACCCATAAACATACCAAGCCACCCCATTTCGTCACCATTTTATACCACTTTGCCCCACAATTCACCACTTTTACTTTAATTATTCGTGAATAATATATAAATTCCTTCTATAAAAAAATTTTTTTTTGCAAAATTTTGGGTTTTAATAAAAAAACAGGAGAAAAGACCTAAGTTAAAATAACTAAAAGGTCTTTTCTCCTGCTATAGTTAACAATACATTTTATGTAGATTTATTAATCGTACAGCTCTGGATTTAGAAAACGTGCAAATGAGCATAAAATTACATCTTTAAACATTTTACTCCGTGTAATATGGTTACTTGTTAAAACACCAATGGTTCCTTCGTGTTTTTTAATATCTTTTTTACCAATGATTTGATCAATTGCATTACCTAATTCATTGCCTTTTTTTAATATGTCAACAATCGGTTGAGGTAGTTCTACTCGATGTCCTCCACCGATCCCAACATCGCCATTTTTAGAAACAACCGCACCCCAATTACAAACAAACATCCCGTATTCTGTTTCTACTACTCCACCTTCAAGCCCAATTCCATAGTCAAGCTGACTCATTTCACTCATCACTGCTTTGGCTCTATTGATGGCTCCTTTAATCGTTTCATTGTCAGAAAATGGCTGTTCTGATACATGTGAAGGAACATCGAACGTAATTACCTCCGCGTTTAGCCCCATTTCTTCAAAGGCAAGCTTCACCGCTTCAACCTTTGCTGGATTTTTTGATCCTACACCAATTCTTAACATACTACACCTCTTTATAATTATTTAATTGAACAGTCTCATTGATTAACAGTATATTATCCCACTTCTTACTTCGATATAAAATCAAAGAACTCCTTCGAATAGAGTGATCATCTAATATTTCTTGATGAAAACCGCTCTGCTCGAAGGAGTAAATGTAGTTAATGTTTTTTAAATCGAAACGGATGATGGTTGATAAATACAGTATGGCTCCTCAGCCATCATATTTCCTGTTTCATAATAAGCCCTTGCTCGACAACCCATACAAACATTTTGATATTCGCAAACTCCACATTTTCCTTCTAGCTGAGACTGATCCCGTAGCTTTAAAAATACCGGAGATTCATCCCAAATTTGCTGAACAGTTTGCTTTTTCACATCTCCTGCTTCTACTGGTAAATACCCACATGGCTGAACCTTCCCTTTATGGGATAGGAAGAAAACTCCGGTACCAGCTAAACAGCCTTTTGTCATTGCAGCCATTCCATGAGATTGAACAGTTACTTGTTCTCCTCGCTCTTTTGCTTTCTGTCTAATAATTCGATAGTAATGCGGTGCACAAGTTGCTTTTATTTCTAATGGAACCTCTCTTGATTGTTCATAAAACCAGGATAATACTTCTTCATATTGTTCTGCAGGTAGCATCTGATTATCCGCTATTTGAATCCCACAGCCAACCGGAACAAGCATAAACAAGTGTAATGCTACTGCTTTTTGTTTAATTGCAAGGCTCAAAATATCTTCAATTTCATCCACATTATGCTTACTAATCGTAGTATTAAATTGTACATCGACACCAGCATCCTGCAAATACCTTGCCCCACGTAATGCCTGATCAAATGCCCCCTCAATTCCTCTGAATTGATCATGAGTCTCTTTTGTCGATCCATCTAGACTAATGGAAACACGTCTAATCCCTATTTCTTTAATTCTTTTGGCATTTTCTTCAGTAATTAATGTGCCATTAGTTGCTAATGCCACCTTAATACCTTTATCTACAGCATATGTAGCTATTTCAAAAAAATCTGGTCGGTATAAAGGCTCCCCACCGGTCAACACAAGAATTGGATCGTAGCTATCAGCAATTTGATCAATAATATCAAAGGCTTCTGCAGTACTTAATTCTTCACTGTTACGATTTGGCTGTGCTGTAGCACGACAATGAACACATTTCAAATTACACCCTTCTGTTAATTCCCAGAAAATAAGTCTTGGTGTATACCCCTTTTGCCCCCTATGATGCATTACTTTTTCCCCCTAAGCTAGGCCAATTTCTTCGTCTGTTAAATAACAAGCTGGATCAGATTCCCAGAAGTCTCCGGTAACCGCCTCTGCTCTAGGACGGAAATTCCCATTACAAACATCTAACCATTTACAAGAAGCGCATCTACCTTTTAATAATGACTTACGGTCCTTTAATCCAACCAAGATTGGATGGTCACTGTTTGTCCAAATATCACCAAAGTGCTTTTCTCTCACATTGCCAAGAGTATGGTTTTGCGTAAATTGGTCTGGATGAACATATCCTTGGTAATCAATATTGGCAATTGCAATTCCAGAACGATTTCCACCATTACGTTGTAGCATTTCCCAAATATATTCAGCTTGTGTAGGATTCGTTTCTTTTGTCTTTAAATATAAGTAAACAGCATCTGCATGATTATCAACAGTTAATATTTCCTTATCTAAACCTTTTTCTTGGAACTCCAAGGTTCTATTCATAATAATATCTAGAGCATTTCTTGTTTCTTCATGTGTTAAATCATCCTTCACCATTTCACTGCCTCTACCTGAGTAGACAAGATGATAAAAACATGCTCTTGGAATATTTTCCTTTTCAATAAAGTCAAAAATTTGATTTAATTGTAAATGGTTATGCTTATTTATTGTAAAACGAAGTCCCACCCTTTGATCCACTTCAATTAAGTTTTTAATTCCTTGAAGCGCTTTATCAAAGGCACCAGCAGATCGTCTAAATTCATCATGCTTATCTCTGATCCCATCAAATGAGACCCCAACATAGCCAACTCCAATTTCTTTTACTTTTCTAGCAGTTTCCTTATCTATTAAAGTACCATTTGTAGAAAAAGTTACTCTTATACCTTTTTTAATAGAGTACTCTGCTAACTCCAAAATATCAGGTCGAATAAATGGTTCTCCACCAGATAACAATAATACAGGCACTTGGAAATCAGCTAACTGGTCAATCATTGTTTTTGCTTCTTCTGTTGTAAGTTCATTACTGTATTTTTTGTTTTCAGAACTAGAATAACAGTGAATACAGTTAAGGTTACAAGTTCTCGTTACATTCCAGACGACAACAGGTCCGTGATTTAAATGAGTACCATGAACTTTTCCTTTAGCTTCCTTACTATAACGTAGCTGATCACCATAATTACTAGAATTATTCAATAGCTTACTTATCCCTATCATTCTGCATCTCTCCCAACGAAGTTTTTCTAAAATATTATTTTAAAAATTAAAGTGTTTTGTTTCCAAATATTATCTAAGTATTATTATAACTTAAGATTTTTAGAAATGGGCAACTTGAATGAAGAAAAAAACTTTTATTCTCTGAAAAAACTTACAATAAAAAAAATAAAATAAAAAAAACCAAAAGAGATAAAGCTCAATCTTGTAACAGCTTTAATCATACGCTTATAATCATTTTTTCCTTTGATTTTCCATTGTAAGAAACTGATTACAGCAGCAATGAATAAAACAGCTAGAATACTATACAAAATCCCGTACCTTATTTTAAAAATATAGTTTAGCTGTCCACTTACTGCACTTATAAAAAGAACACTAGTTATATTAATAGTTAGATTTAGTGCTTTTTTTCTTTCCTTTATAAAAAAAAGGAGCAGATAATAGATAAAAAAGAAAGAGAGCAAAGGAATGGTTGCGATTAATGCATAAGTATTGATAATAAAATCCATATTTTCACCTCTTATCGCTGGTTACCAAAGACTTTCTTTTCCTCTTACAAGTTGGGCTAAAAGCTCTAAAGTAACTGGCTTTATTTGTCTTTTCTCACCAAGATAAACTATCTCAAAGGCTATTGCTTCAATCTCTGTTTTTTTCTTTATTTTGATATCCTGAAGCATCGAAGAATAGTTTTCAGAAGTCTTCTGACAAACCTGTTCTACAACCTTCTCCATATCTTCAACGAAGCTTATTCCTTCAGCATTAGCCACAGCTATTACTTCACCAACAATCTTTCTCATAATTGATTTGATAACTTCATTTTCTATTAATTGTCCATTTTTCACTTCATAAATTGCTGATAAAGGATTAATTGCTGCATTAATAATTAGCTTTCGCCAAACCTTTTCTAAAATATTTTCTGAATAAACTGTCTTAATTCCTGCCTCATTTAAAAAATTTATAATCTGTTCAGGAATTTCATTTCCTTCTGTACTTCCGACATAAGTTTCACCAACCCCAGTATGGATAACATGGTTGTTGTTTTTCTTGTATGCCCCTTCAGTAGTAACCGCTAAATAAATCGGGTTCAAAGTCATTCTTTTTAATTGTTCATAATGACCTATTCCATTTTGAAATGCAATAATTTTTGTGTCCTTACTAACCCATTGCGATAAAGATTTTTCTAAATGCTGCAAATGAGTTTGCTTTACCATTAAAAAAATCCAATCTATGTTTTCCTTTTTTTGATTCTCTGTAAGGACCTCAATATCAATTTTTTCTTTTAGCTCATCTTCTTCAAAAATTATTCCTTTTTCTCTTATTTTTTCTCTTTGCTGCTCTGTTCTAGCAATCAAATAATACTGTGCATCTTTTCTTTTCTGAAGTTTGGATGCGAACATTAAACCTAAAGCACCAGCTCCAAGGATACCTACTTTCATTTTCTTCACCTTTTTTCCAAATGTTTTATCTTTTCTAAAAATTTTAAAAAAATTTAAGGAAAGTATACCTAACGTTATAGTTTTGTAGTATAATACTAATAAATAAGAAAATATAGAATTTTTAAATATTTCTAATCATTTTACCACAAAAAAAACATTTTTCTTATCATACACTCATCTTAGACTTTATTTTTAAAATATTAAAGGGGGCGGTTTGAATGAGTTTATCTAAAGTAGTACCTTTAAATGTCAATTATAAGACGATGGATGATTTTAAACAATTTAAGGAATATGGTTTAGAAGAGCTATCAATGCTTGAAGACCTACAAGAAAATTTGGTTGAAGATGAAGGAAACTCGCCATTTTATGGGGTATACGATGGAGAAAAATTAGTAGGAAGAATGAGCCTATATCGTATCAATCGTAAATATGATCCTTACTTTATTCCATCTCAAGATCATTATGAATTATTTAAATTAGAAGTTTTACCAGACTATAGAAATAAAGGTGTTGGCAAACAGCTAGTACAATATGCTATGAGTCTAGGTTACCCTATTAAAACAAATGCTAGAAATTCTTCAGATAGCTTTTGGACCTCTATAGGGTTTAAGCCTGCTAAATATGACTCTGCACGTGATAGAGGAGAAAACCCTTATCTATGGCATCCTGACGGAATATAAAAAATAGTAAAAAGCGAGATGAAAAAAATCATCTCGCTTTTTATTTAACTATTATTCAATTTCCGTTTTGATTTTGTCAATCCGTTCTAAATTTCCATTTGAATCCATTCTAAAGCGGGGTTTTTCAGTTGAAGCATCCTCTATAATTGATAATTTTCTTGCTCTATCAATAATCTGAATCAATGCTTTATAATCGTCATTTACAACCTTATAATCTGTTTCCATATAGCTTAACTTATGCTTCATTTCACTATTTTCTTTTTGAACTTCTTCTAATAATCGCTTCTTCTCTTCTAGCTGTTTTTCCAACATTTTATTTTGTTTTGATAAATCCTGCACTACTTGTCTTTGTTGCTTTAAAAATCGAATAATGTGATCAAAGGATATTTGTTCATTAGAAACCGTATCTTCTTGTGGTCCTAATTCATTACTGAATTCAATCATTGGATTAAAATTCTCAGTATTTGTAATCTGCTGACTCGAAAAGGAACGATGGTACTTTCTTTTTTGCCTTTGAGCCTTTGCTATTTGAATAGCAGCTTCATATTTTTTGCGGATTAGGCTATTCCATCTAAAACCGCAAGCAGCAGCCGTTCTATTCAATTTAATTCCAATTTCTTCAAAAGCAGCTAATTGTGTACTACCTTCACGGACATGTCTTAATACAACCTCCGCTAATAGCAAATCTTCATCTTCACTCCAAGCATCTTGTCTTGTTGTTGTCATTCAGGATCCCCCCGTAACCTTGAGTATTATATCTTTATGCCTTTTATAGATTTGATAGAATAATATCCTATTATTTTTATAACCAATCTAATAACGATTTAAACAACAGGGGGGATATTTATTATTTAATTATTTTTTTGATGATAGGAATTTCTCAACTGCAATCTCATGCTCTTTTGATTCCCATAAATAGCTACATCTATTAATCTCTTTATTTTGTAAACTTTTCATTTCTTCAAATTTACTTATATCATTTGCAGACTGGATATAAGATTTAATTGCTTCAAGGGAGAATGTATCAATCCTATTAGCAAAGTCTAACGTTTCTTCCAAACTCTCTACTATTCTATCGCTTATCCCATATTCTATAATTTTTTCAGCAGAAATCACTTCGCCTGTCAAAAGCAAGGACAAAGCTTTACTTCTACCAAGCTTTTGAATTAATCGTATACCTCCACCCCAACCTGTTGTCAGTCCTAAAGTAATCTGAATAAATCCAAGCTTAGCATTTGGGGTAATATAGCATATGTCACAGGCCAAAGCTAATTCTGCGCCTCCACCTAAAGCATAGCCATCAATATGAGCAATGGTTGGTTTACCTAAACTTTCAAGTTGTTGTAACAAACCTCCCATTTTGTTAAGCATAGGTTCGACTTGCTTTTGAGTCTTCATTCCATGAAATTCTGCTAAGTCTCCTCCAGAGGAAAAAGAATTTGCAGATCCAGTAATGACAACTACTTTAATTTTTTCATCATTTTTCACTTCAGTAATTACTTGTTCAAATTCTTCCATCATTTTGCAGCTAATTGCATTTTTATAATGAGGTCTGTTTAGAGTAATTAACATAACCCCATTCTCCTGTTTGGTAATGATCGTTTCCATTGTACCACCTCTATCTTTCTGCCAGTCATTAATTCTATTCTTATATAATTCTCAACAAAATAAGATTTTCCTTTTTAATTTTTAATAGAAAAGGCGCTGTATTTTGTAAAATACAGCGCCTTAAGTTTATAGCATTTGTTTATTTAATTATGATGCAAAATACTGCTCTAGTGCTGGCTTATTATATCCAATCACTAAATTTTCATTATCCATAATAATTGGTTTTTTCAAGAGCTTTGGTTCTTTAGAAAGTATTTCTAACAGCTCACTTACCTTTAAGTCTTCAATCTCAACATCCAAGCTTTTAAAGTGTTGACTTCTTGTAGATAGTATTTCATCTAAACCATTTTCTGTTTTCTTAATAATTTCCATTAGCTCGGCAACAGATGGCGGGTTTTTAAATAAGTGACGCTCTTCAAATGGTACACCTTGATCAATAAACCATTGTTTTGCCTTTCTGCAAGAAGTACAACTTGGGTATGTAAAGAATACCAACTTTTTATCCATTTTAAATCCTCTCCTCTTCTTTTTAAATAATTTTGATTTTTAATTCCTATTTTTTTCACCTTTTATTTCGTGTTGTATTTAAATTTTTCTAGAAACAGTTTCATAAACTTTATTGGTTGACTAATCCTTTTGTCACCATAATTATATTATTTAACTATTAACTATGTCAATAGTGTTAATTAATTTTTTCCATTATTTTTTTTAAAATATTTAGGAAGATATCCTTGACATTTACTCTTCAACTTATTTGTAATATAATGAATATGAAAATCGTAGAAAGGGGATTTCAATGGAGAACGATACACTCAAACTTACAAGCGTGTTAGCAGATCCAACACGTTTTGCTATATATCAATTTATTTCAACTGCTAATCGACAAGTAAACACATTAGAAATAGCGGAAAAGTTCGGAATTCATCCCAACGTCGCTCGTTTACACCTTACGAAGTTAGAAGATGTCAATCTATTAAAATCAGAAACGGAAAAAACAGGTCGTGGCGGTAGGCCGAGTAGAATTTATACCTTGTCTGATGAGGTAATCAGTCTACAATTTCCTCCAAGGGATTATCAATTATTAGCTAGGCTGGCGATTGAAACATTATTGAAAACCTTTGGCCAAGAGGGACTAAAGGCTCTAAAGGAAATGGGCAGAAGCTTTGGAAGGGAAGCTGCAAGACAGTCTATGCTGAAAGATGGTATTGACAATACTAAGGCTTTACCTGTTGAAAAGAAAATCGATAGTGTAGAACGTTTAATTGTTGCTCAAGGCTTAAAGCCAAATGTTGAGTTGTTAGATGACCATACAATTCGCTTTTCAGTCAATAATTGTATTTTTAATGAGACAGTTGACGCATTAAAAAATCACAGTATATGTGAAATGCACCATCACATGCTAGAGGGAATTTTTGAATCTTATTTTGGGGATATTGATTTTATGCAGGATTCCTCCATTTCAGGTGGAGCTATGGCGTGTCAATATACCATTGTACGTTTACCAGTTCAATAAAAAATAAAGGTAGGCATATGCCTACCTTTTCTAATCGGATAGGAAAGTATAAGATTTTCCTATCCGAAATAAGAGCAGCTAACCTTTTGCCTACGCCTTAAAAGGGCTTGGCAAAAGCCAAGCTTTTCTAATATTTAGAATGGGTACTTTTCCCAAGCTGGCTTCATAAATTGATATTCTTTTTCCTGCATTCCCTTCTGTTGTAGCATTACTTTAAATGTATCTCCCATTTCTCCTGGAGTAATTAATTGACGTATTGCTCTATTTATTTTTAATGCTTGATCCTGAAATAGATCTCTCTCCTCAAAATTTTGAACAGGAATTAAATATTCCAAAATTCCACTACGAATCAGGAAATTCCCTTGGGTATCTAATAAAATAGTCTGTAATCCTACTTGCTCTCCGTATTTTTCTAATGCTGTGAAATTGACATGGGTTGTAATATCCTGGTCTCCAACATGCTGGAATGGATTATCATTTGCTAGATGCTGATGATAGCACATTAATGTTCCATTATGGCGATTGCTAGCATATAATTCTTCTGCAGGATGTCCATAATCAATTGTCATCACATAGCCTTGCTGAAGTTTTTTTCCAACAGCTTGAATCCACTCTATTGCATTTAAGTTTATTTCCGAAGTTTGGCCCTCTTTCAAATCTATTCTTTGTTCTATGAAATAATTGGAAAGAGCTTGATTACTAAGTTCTCCAATAACCTCTTCAAAAACTGCTTCATCATGATTCCATGTCACATAAATCTCTTTCAAATCCCCATTTACTTTTTTGACCATATGTACTGGGAAAGCATCAACTAATTCATTAGAAAAAATCACTCCCTTTAGTGAGTCACCTAATTCCTCTAATTGACTAATCCACTGAACATGGTCTAGATGTTCACTAAGGTATTCTTCTTGTAATTTAATG
Organism: Caryophanales bacterium UBA6259; assembly: GCA_002441135.1. GTDB lineage: Bacteria > Bacillota > Bacilli > Tepidibacillales > Tepidibacillaceae > UBA6259. The sequence goes on from DJVJ01000016.1 coordinate 28,307, forward strand.
TGATATGGGCTAGTTTCAATCATAAAATAGGTAAGCTGAGAGTATATGTCAGGCTCCTTTAGCTTTAATTCTGCTAATACATCACGAGCAAACCTTCCATTTCCTCCACCAATCTCAATAATGCGATATTCTTGGTCTTCAACATAGGAGACTAACTCCGCTAATACTTTGGAGATTGTTTGACCAAAGACTGATCCAACAGAAGAACTTGTGTAAAAATCAGCTTTTTTCCCTATTTTTTCTCGATCTTTTGTATAATAACCTAAATCCGGATAATATAAGGCCATTTCCATATATCGTTTAAATGTTATTTTATTTTCGTTGCTATTAATAATTTCCTCAATAATTTTCCCTATCAATTTAGCTTCCATCTGCTGTTGTTGTGCCATTTTATACTCCCTTTCTATCAAAAAAATCAGTTTCTACACTTAATTAGAAAATAATGTTTAAAACTATTGACATGTTGTAAATGTTATATTAATATAATATCAAGAACCACTCATAAATGAAATGTTAAGGTTCAGTTAAATGACTTGGTTACCCCAAACCATGTCCCCCTAAAGAATAAGTGTAACAGAACTTAACCTCCCCTAAATAACCTCCTTAATTGGAGGTTATTTTTTTTATTCCAAAAATGTGTTCAAAGAGCTCCTGCCCCTTTAGCCAAACTTCTTCTTCAATCAATGGATTTTTCTCCTTTAATGGCAATATACGATAATTAATTTTCCCCTGAGTTCTCGTCTTCAGTACATAAGTGGGAATTGCGTCTGCTTCAACAAGCTCTACTCTATTTTTTATAGCATCTTTTTGAAGATGTAGATATAATATAGTGCCATAATCCTTCCATTCCCATCGTTGATCACTGATAAAATTACCTAAAGAATAGATAACACCCTTGCCATTCAAGATCTCTAAAGGCTGAACAACATGTGGATGACTTCCTAAAACAAAATCCACTCCTAGTTCCATTAGTTCACTTGTCCATTGTTTTTGTGTTTCACTTGGAAAACGCTGATATTCATCCCCATAATGAATCATCGCAACAATATAATCTACTTCCGCTTCCTCTAATTTTTTTAAATCCTCTTTTATTTTTTCAAGATTATATACATTAACCATATATGGCTTATTTTTAGGAAGTGGAATACCATTTGTTCCGTAAGTATAAGCAATAACGCCTATACTAATTCCTTTTTTCTCAAGAATTAGTGGCTTGTTTCGTTCTTCCTCTGTTCGAAAGGTACCGGTATGAAGTATTTCCAATTCATCCAAATGATCTAAAGTTTTTACAAGCCCTTTTTCAAATTGGTCTAAGGAATGATTGTTTGCAGTTGTTAATACATCAACTCCAGCTTCTTTCAAAGATTGAGCTATTTCCATGGGAGCATTAAATCTTGGATAGCCGTTATAGCCCATTGCTTGACCAGCTAATGGTGTTTCTAGATTTCCTATTACCCAATCAGCTTGAGCAAATATCGATTTTACTTCATCAAAATAAGTATCGTAGTTGTATTCTTTTGTTACTGGATTATACCCAGCATTAGTAACAGGCGTATGCATCATTATATCGCCAACCACCATAATTTCAATTTGAGGCTGCATCGTCTCTTCTACCATCGGAATAATAGGTGTAATGGTCGGAAATAGCATCATCAAACTAAATAACGTGTTAAATACCCCCATAATAACTCTCCCTTGAAAAAAGATTATATATCTTATTTATCTATTCATGGTGGATAAAAACGGATTATATTTTGTTTCCTCACCAATCGAAGTCTTTTCCCCGTGTCCTGGAAGTACTGTTGTATTTGTTGGCAATGTTAAAAGCTGATTTTTAATACTTCTTAATAATTGATGATAATTTCCACCGAATAAATCGGTTCTACCAATAGAACGATAAAACAAAGTATCCCCTGTAAAAAGATATGGCTTAATATAGTAAGAAATTCCTCCAGGGGTGTGCCCTGGCGTTCTAATAATCTGGATGGTAAAAGATCCGATTTGTAGGGAATTTTCATCTTTAATTACCTGCTCTGCAGGCTTCAATTTGATTTCACCAAAATATTCCGGGAGTCTTTTCGAACCATTATAATCCGGATTTTGTAGCCATTCCTGTTCGTGTTCTTCCACAAATACTGGCACAGACAACTTTTCTCTTAAGTAAGAAAGCCCTGCAATATGGTCTAAATGAGTATGAGTTAACAAAATTGCTTGTAACGTTATTTTATTTTCTTCTAAATAATCGGTGATTGGTTTAGGAGATGCACCAGCATCAATTAAAATTGCTTGATCTTTTTCTATCAGAAGATAGCTATTCATTTCAAATTCACTTAATACAAATCGCTTGATTTTCATGATAAACTCCTTTAAAAGCTTTTATCTGTCCTTTTACTTTCCATTTGATTTTAACCTAAAAGCAAAAATTATAAAAGCTTAGCTTTTGCCAAGCTATTGCTTGGTAAAACTAAGCTGTCCTTACTTTCTATATTTGAACTATAAAAGATCTGCCGCTAATTGTGCTAGCTTTGACCTCTCTCCTTTAACCAATTGGATATGTCCACTTATCTCTTCATTTTTAAACCGTTCTACTACATAGGTTAGGCCGTTATTTGTTGCGTCTAAGTATGGATGATCAATTTGTTCTGGGTCACCCATCAACACAATTTTACTTCCATCTCCAACACGTGAAATAATGGTTTTTACCTCATGCTTTGTTAAATTCTGAGCTTCATCTATAATGATAAATTGATTAGGAATACTTCGACCACGAATATATGTTAATGCTTCTACTTGTAGACTACCCATTCCAGCTAAAATCTTATTTAGTTCTCCAGGTTTTTTTGCATTAAACAAAAACTCTAAATTATCATAAATAGGTTGCATCCATGGACGTAGCTTTTCGTCTTTATCACCAGGTAAAAAACCTAAATCATTTCCTAATGGGATAACAGGCCTTGCAACTAACAATTTATTATAAAGCTGTTCATCCTCCACCTTTAATAAACCTACTGCCAAAGAAAGCAATGTTTTACCGGTTCCAGCTTTTCCAGTCATTGTTACTAATGAAATCTGATCATCCATTAATATTTCTAACGCCATTTTTTGTTGGACATTCCTAGGATTAATTCCCCAAATACCATCTTGAATATGAAGAGGAACAACATGGGTTAAACGATTATTTACTTTAACTAGTGCTGATTTATTCGTGCCACATTCATCTTTTAAAATATAAAATTCATTTGGGTATACTTTATTTTTTAATCCTAGTTCCTTTAAGCTTAAGCTTTTGTCTTCATAAAACTGGTCGATTAAACTTCCTGGAACAAACTCTTCATAGAATCCAGGATAAAAATCCGTATCTTGAATCACCCGATCTGAAAGGAAATCTTCTGCCTTTATACCTAAGGCATCCGCTTTTACCCTTACTAAGGCATCTTTACTTACTAAAATAACCGGTTTTCCTTTTCCTCCTTTTTCTAACTCCTCCAAATGAAGATTCATTGCGACCGCCAAAATCCGATTATCATTTGTCATTTCGCCAAAGGTATGCTGCAGTCTTTGAAATGACTTATGATTGAGCTCGACTCTAAGAGTTCCTCCATTCTCTAGCTTTACACCAGTATGCAATTTCCCTACTTCCCTCAGACCATCTAACAGCCGGGATACCTTTCTCGCATTCCTTCCAATTTCGTCCATGAGTCTTTTTTTACCATCCACTTCCTCTAAAACTACCGCTGGGATAATAACTGCGTTATCTTGAAATGCAAAGAGCGCTCTTGGATCTTGCAGTAATACATTAGTATCCAAGACATAGATTTTTTCCAAAGTGTCTCCTCCCTAAAAAAAACAATTTGGTAATAGTAATCAAAACATCCTTCTTTTATATTGTATGCATGAAATCCTAAACATGAATTGATATTTGTGATTGATTATACATTGAATTTTTTTTGCTGGTTAAACTAAAGAAAAGATGCTATTCCATAGTTAAATTTGAAAGGATGGAATTTAATGCGAAAGCGTATCATAATCCTAATTCTTTTGGCTCTTATTACAACTATCGGTTGTCAAGCACGCAACACTCCTCCCGGAAATGAAGCAGCACCGCCCGATGGAAAAATAGAGAAAACTGAGCGAGTTCCTCAAACTGCTCGCAATCCTAAACGCGATAAGGATCCAACAGAGGTTGCATTTCGTTTAGCTAAATTAGCGAATCGTATTCCACAGGTAAATGATGCAATTGTTATCGTATTTGGGGATTATGCTATTGTAGGTATTGATATCGATGCCACTTTAGACCGTTCAAGAGCAGGGACCATTAAATATACTGTAGCTGAGGCCCTAAAGGATGATCCAATGGGTGCGAAAGCATTAGTAACCAGTGATCCTGATATAATGCAAAGATTAAGGGACATGAATGAGGATATTAAACTTGGTCATCCAATTAAAGGTTTTGCTGAGGAATTATCGGATATTATGGCGCGAATAATGCCACAAGCACCAAAAGCAGTTCCAAAGAAAGAAGAGCCACCATCAAAGGAAAACCAACAAAAATTAAATCAAACTAAAAATCCAAAAGCTCCTAATAAGGATTTAAAGGAACAATAAATACAGCAAACTAAAAAGGACCCTAATTCCGGGTCCTTTATCACGTTACTTATAATTTTTTAAAGCCGTAAGCACCTGTTGATCTAATTTTTCTGCAGCTGCTGGATTGTACGTTTTTTGATATTCAGGTGGTGAGCTAATTTTTGAACCATAAAACATTACCTCATGAACACTTTCCACATCGACCTCGACAATTGCAAGCTTAAAAGGAATACCCTCAATTTCCTCTGTTAAAAGATTCCCTTTACCATTAATGGAATAAATCGTTTCTCCACTAAACATTGACAATGCCACATTTTGATTTGCTTTTATATTGGTAATGATTTGGGATTTGCTGTCCACAGAAAAACGGATTTTTTTTGTGGTTGGTGCAAAAACCCACGAAACAGCATTTACGAATGGTTGCTTATTCTCATAAATTGTAGACAATAAAACCAAATCAAATTTTTGTAGATTTTGGTACAATGAATCAGGTAACTCATTTATTAAATCTTTGGCCATCCTTAAGACACTCTCCTTTATAATGACATTAACTCATAAAAAACCTATCTTATTTTACATTAAAAAATGGAATAATATACAAAATAATCATAGCATTCTTTTAAATATCTTAGCTTTTCATGGTATGTTTTGTCATTAAATTAAGTGTAATCTAGTGTCAAAAAGTAAATTCTTCTAGTTATATTTAGGTTCCTTTTCAATATCATCTAATAATTTATCGACGAAATTTAGATCAAAGGTTTTTTTATTTATCTCACCATTTTGAAGTTTATACGTTACAGTATATGCTAAAGCGTCTCGCTCATAGCTAATCTCTTCTATTTGATGATCCTCTAATAATATTTCTCTAAAGAAATCTCTAGTTTCTTTTGCAGCAGTGTCTGATGGTCTTCCCTCATAAACTACAGCGATTTGTAACCAGTTAAATATTGCATCCTGAATTTTCATGATTAAAAACACATCCCATCCAAATCTAGAATATTTCTCTTGAGCTTATTCTGAGTGGTTTTCTAAAAGTTTCTGTTAAGCTCTTAAATCGTGTAAATATAAAATTTCCTCTTTATATTCCTCTTCTTTTGCTACTGGTGTTTCAAGAATAAATGGCAAGTGGCTAAGTTTTTTAGCTTGTAAAAACTTTTGTAATGCTTTTTCACCAATTTCTCCCTGACCAATTTTTTCGTGACGATCCTTTCGGCTATCAAAAGGAACCTTGCTATCATTGAAATGAATAACTTCAATATTCTCTAGATAGCCAGTTTCCTCCATTATCTGTAAGAAATCTTCAAAGGTTTCTTCATTCCATTGGCCAGCAGCAAAAGCATGACAAGTATCAAAACAAAAACCGATTTTTTCTGGATATTTAGTAGCATTTCGAATGTCCATTAACGTTTTAGGATCTAATCCTAATTCAGTTCCTTGTCCAGCAGTATTTTCCAATAATAGTTTCGTTGGACCATCATACTGCTCAAGAATAAGGTCAAGGGTTTCAATCATCCTTTTTAGACCATATTCTTCCCCTTCTCCAACATGTTTTCCACAATGGACTACTGCACCAATCGCACCATAGGCCTCAGCGATATGCAAATCCTCCACAATGGAACGGATGGTTACTTCTTGTAAATCCTCTTTTGGAGTCGAAAGGTTGGTGATATACGGAGTATGACAGACAACCGCAATATTGTTTTCACGACAAAGAGCTACTCCCTTTGCCGCATCCTTAACATCTACTTTTTTCGGTCTTAAACCTCTTGGATTTTTAGTAAAAACCTGAAATGCGTTAGCACCTAATTCTAGCGCCTGATTTGCCGCTTTTTCTAAGCCTTTTCCTATGCTAATATGACATCCTATTTGCACATTTAACCACCTCGATTTACGACAATTGACCTACTTTTTTCTGTTTCTCCATTTTATCACGTTCAGATTTATTTAGATACTTTTTACGTAAACGAATTGCTTTTGGAGTAATTTCGCAATACTCATCATCATCTAAATACTCTAATGCTTCCTCTAAGGAAAGGATTCTAGGCGTCTTTACTTTAACAGTTTCATCTTTCGTTGCTGAGCGAACGTTTGTAGCATGCTTTTCTTTGCAGATATTTACAATAATATCATTATCTCGATTATGCTCCCCTACAATCATTCCTTCATAGATCTCTGTTCCAATTGGTACGAAAAGGAATCCACGATCATCTACTGAAAGAACACCATAAGTGGTTGCAGTACCTGTTTCTGAAGAAACTAATACCCCAGCTCTTCTTCCACCCACCTCAGTGTGAATTAAAGGCTGATAAGAGTCAAAGGAATGATTTAAAATTCCATATCCTCTAGTTAATGTTAAGAATTCCGTTCTATAACCAATTAATCCACGAGAAGGAATTAAGAATTCTAGACGCATATTTCCAAACCCTAAGGAGATCATGTTTTTCATTTCTGCTTTTCTTGGTCCTAAGCTTTCCATAACAGAACCCATATATTCTTCTGGCACATCAATCATTAATTGCTCAAATGGCTCCATTTTTACACCATCAACAACTTTGGTAATTACTTCTGGCTTTGATACCTGTAGTTCATATCCTTCTCTTCTCATATTCTCAATTAAAATAGATAGATGAAGCTCTCCTCGACCAGAAACAATAAAAACTTCTGGACTATCTGTTTCTTCTACACGTAAACTAACATCCTTCTCTAACTCTGCAAACAATCTCTCCCTTAGCTTTCTAGAGGTCACATATTTACCTTCTCTTCCTGCAAAAGGACTATTGTTAATTAAAAAGGCCATTTGTAATGTAGGCTCTTCAATATGAAGTAATGGTAATGCCTCAGGTTGCTCAACATCAGCAATGGTTTCACCCACATTAATACCTTCAATTCCTGCAAAAGCAACAATGTCTCCAGCTGATGCTTCTTCAATTTCCACCTTTTTTAAGCCTATATAACCATAAAGCTTGGAGATTCTTGCTTGTTTAATTTCTCCTTCACGCTTCATTAATGCGATCAATTGATTTTTCTTAATTCTACCTCGGTGAACTACTCCAATTCCCATTCGACCAAGATATTCACTATAGTCTAGAAGAGTGATTTGCATTTGCAACGGCTCTTCTGGCTCTACTTCTGGTGCTGGAATATGTTCAATAATTGCTTCAAATAAAGATTGCATGTTTTCTTCTAATTGGTCAGGTGCATTACCACTGATTCCTCTAATAGCAGATGCGTAAATTACTGGAAATTCAATTTGCTCGTCATTAGCCCCTAATTCAATAAATAGCTCTAATACTTCATCTACCACTTCCATTGGTCTTGCATTTTCACGATCGATTTTATTAATTACAACAATTGGTGTTAAACCAGTTTCTAATGCTTTTCTTAAAACAAACTTTGTTTGAGGCATGGTTCCTTCAAAAGCATCAACCACTAAAAGAACACCATTTACCATTTTCATGATACGTTCCACTTCACCACTAAAATCGGCGTGACCTGGTGTATCAATAATATTAATGGTTGTCTCCTTATAATTAACCGCAGTATTCTTAGCTAAGATAGTAATTCCACGTTCTCTTTCGAGTGCATTGGAATCCATCATTCTTTCTTGAACATGTTCATTTTCACGAAAAATGCCTGATTGAGTTAATAGTTGATCGACTAAGGTTGTTTTGCCGTGGTCAACATGGGCAATAATTGCAATATTCCTTATATCCGTACGTTTCATAGTGAGATCTCCCTGCTTCTTCAATTTATTTTAAACGATTCTTTTATGCTAAAAAGGCGCTTACCTAGAGGCGCCTTTTGTCTCCAACTATCTATTTTAACAATATTTACTTCAATATACAATCAATATTATTTTACCATCCTTAATTATAACTCAAGGCTTGTTTTCCTAATGCAATCCATGACTGTACAAAATAATCTTTTCTCACTCTTACCGCTTTCTTTTCCGAAAGAGGATCATTTAAATAAATGTATTGATTATTTGCATCAACCCCGACTAAAACAACGGCATGTAAGTCAAGGGCTACATTCATCTTCTTTCCTTTGTGGTACCAAGATTCAAAACGATCTGGTTTTCTGTAGTCTCCAGTCGTCCAAAGAACAACTGGTCTTTCTTTTCGAACCTGAGCCAAAATTTCATCAAAAGATTGTCCTGTTAAATTTACGGTTCGATTGGGTAAATATCGTTCCATTAGCGCTTGTAGCGGCTTTACATGGACCGCATATCCTTTATTTCTTCCTGTCATATCACCAACAAAACCTTCATTAGGGTCACCCCAACGAACAATATTTCCTTTTTTATCCACTTTAAGAGGATCCGTATCCTTTTTTACTTGATTTGCTAATTGATTTTTAGTCACCTTTACCCCTGCATATCGAAGCACCATGGCCAAGCTGGTTACCTCACAGCCAAACTTCAGCTCAGGGTTTTGCGCAATTAAGGGCACATTCAGAACTATTTTCTGATGCTTTTGTTGCTTTTGTTTTTCAATTTGTTGCTTCTTCGGTTTAGGTTTTTCCACTTTTTCGATTGGCTTTGTATATAAATTATTTTGCTGAGGCTGCTTTTTGGTTTCAATAGGCACATTCTTTTCTTGGGTTAAGCGATGACTTTCTCCAATAGCATTATTATTATTTTTTTCTTTTAAATTGCTGCAACCAGCGAAAATATTTATGACCAACAGAAAAGCAAAGATAAGAATAAAAGATTTTTTAGTTATTTGACTTTTTTTTAGCATTAAAAAAACCTCCCTCACCTTTAGTTTTAGATTAATTGATTTAAATTACAGATGGGAAGATATAGAAAAACCGGCCCTAGTGGACCGGCTCATGTGATATTTAATTGTTAAATTTTAATTACCACCAAATCGAATTGCTAAGGCAATTAAGGTGCGTACCATTACCCCAGTAGCTCCTTTTGCATGCAAGTCTTTGGTTTTTGAAGATTCAGAGGTTCCAGCAATATCAACGTGAATCCAAGGAGTTTCATCCGCAAAAACTTTTAAAAACATGCCTCCTTGAACTGCACCTGCAGGTCTGCCAGCATCATTTTTAAGATCAGCAATGTCACTTTCAATTAATTCTTCATAGCCATCATCTAATGGAAGCTCCCATATTTTTTCACCAGAAATTTTAGCTGCTTCCCTAAACTCCTTTAGCCACTGTGGATCATTAGCAAAAACGCCGCTAAATTGATCCCCTAGCGCAGATATAACAGAGCCAGTCAATGTTGCAACATCAACTAACTTTGTTGCACCCAAGAACTTCGCATAAGATATTGCATCTGCAAGAATTAATCTACCCTCTGCATCTGTATGTTTAATTTCAATTGTCTTTCCAGAATATGAAGTGATTACATCACCAGGATGCACCGCCGAACCAGATACCATGTTTTCAGCTGCAGGTATTACAGCAATAATGTTAATATGTGGCTTTAATGTCCCTATCGCTTTCATTGTTGCAAGTACTGTTGCTGCCCCGGCCATATCACCTTTCATTTCATCCATGTCTTTATCTGGCTTTATCTGAATACCACCAGCATCAAAGGTAATTCCTTTTCCAATATATCCAATTACATCTTTGCAATCTGGTGCTCCAATATATTTTAGAACAATCATTCTAGGAGCTTCAATACTACCCTTTGCTACCGCTAAAAGTGCTCCCATATTTAATTCTTCAAGTTGTTCATGATCTAAAATATCAACTTCTAAATGGGTTTCCTTTGCAACTTCCTTTGCTTTAGCTGCTAAGATTGTAGGTGTTAAATAGTTAGCTGGTAGATTAGTTAATTCTCTTGCAAAATTCTGCGATTCTGCAAACACTAACCCTCTATCAACTCCAGCTTGTACCGCATCTAAAGAAATACCATCTACCGTCACTAAAATCCGCTCAAGCATATTTTCCGAAGTATTAGTGGTTTTAAAGGAGTTAATTTTGTATACTCCAAGCATAATCCCTTCGACAACTGCTTGCCCTAAATCAACTGGGTTCCAAAGATCCTTGTATTTTTGAGTTACTGCAACTGTCAGCTCTCTAACACCAATATCCTGAGCTTTTCTTGCTGCTATTGCAAATGCTGCTCTTGCTCTAGCAATCGTTAATTTTTCTTCTTTTCCTAATCCTAAAACCAACACTCTCTTTGCTGGAATTTTACCCCAGGTGTGTAAAATCGTTACTTCCCCAAATGAACCAGTTATTTCTCTATCTGCGATCAAATGAGAAATACGATGTTCCATTTTTTCATCAACCTGTTGCGCTAAACCCCTCACTGTATCTTTATCTTCAGTGAGTGTAAGAACAATACAATCGGAAGCTAATGAAACAATTGATTCTTTACTTACCTTGAATTGCATAATTGGCACCTCCACATTTGGTTTCTCTCTCCTATTTTTCATTATATCAATTTTTATACCTCAATAAAGCGTTTTCTTTTTAAAAAAAATACTTTTTTTGTAATTTTGCAAAACTTATTTTTTGTAGATTCTATGGGCATATGTTAAATTAAAACTAAAATTAAAAACAGATTATACTAGGAGGTAAATGATGGAAAAAATAACTTTTACAGATAAAGATTTTGATGTCTTTAAGATAGATGGTTTAGATCAACGAATGAATGCCATAAAGGAGACAATCCGACCAAAACTTGAACAGTTAGGCAATCAATTGTCCCCCTTTTTAAGTGTATTAGTTGGAGAGGAAATCTATTCCCATGTAGCAAAACATGCTAGACGAACAGTAAATCCGCCAAATGATACTTGGGTAGCTTGGTCGACTAGTAAAAGAGGCTACAAAGCTCTTCCTCATTTTCAGGTTGGTTTATGGTCTACACACTTATTTATTTGGTTTGCCATGATCTACGAAGCACCGAATAAATCAATGTATGGTAAACAGTTACTAGAACAAGCAGATCAAATCCTTCATCAAATACCAAAGGATTTTGTTTGGTCTGTGGATCATACAAAGCCTGAGGGAATTAATCATCAATTTGTTAAAAAAGAAGAATTAGAAAGAATGAGCGAAGAATTAATTAGAATTAAAAAATCAGAATTATTGTGTGGTTTACATATTGATCGGAATGATCCAATTTTAAAGGACACTGATCAACTCCTTGAGAAGATTGAAGATACTTTTAGGCATTTATTACCTTTGTATAAATTAGCTAAACCACTTCAGGATTAGATTAGAAAAGCTTGGCTTTTGCCAAGATAAAAAAGCTTGTGGAGAATTAGTTTTCTACCACAAGCTTTTTATTGTAATTCATTTCTACTTATCGAAGTAAATTCTTCAGTTCTTCTTGCTGGTCAGATGTGATGGTTAAGTCTAATTGACTAGCTGGAGTTTCTGTTGCACCAATCATCACTTCATGATAAGAAGGACGATCTTCTTTATAAATAACCCCGGTTACTACACTTTCATACTCTTCTAACATTTTTAAGGCACCAAATTTGTCAGTTGGATCATATCCCTGAACTTCATCTAGGTTGTAAATATTTTCTTTAAACCAATCATAGGTATTAATCTTATTAAATGTAACGCAAGGACTAAACGCATTAATTAAAGAAAATCCTTTATGCTTAATCGCTTGCTCCATAATACTAGCCATTTGCTTTACATCACCAGAAAACGCTTGTGCAACAAAGCTCGCGCCATTAATTATTGCGGTTTGCACAGGACGAATTGGCTCCTCTGCTGATCCTTCAGGGGATGTTTTGGATTTAAAGCCTCTCTTACTTGTTGGTGATGTCTGCCCGGTAGTTAAACCATAGATATGATTGTCCATAACAATATAGGTCATATCAATATTACGTCTTAATGCATGCATAAAGTGGCCAATACCAATACCATAGCCGTCACCATCGCCACCAGCTGCCACTACCGTCAGATCATGATTGGCTAATTTCGTTCCAATTGCAACAGGAAGAGAACGGCCATGCAAGCTATGGAATCCATAGGAACCAAAGTGCTGGCTAATTTTTCCTGAACAGCCAATACCGGAAACAAGTACCATATTATTTGGTTCTAATCCTGCTTTAGCAGCTGCATTTTGTAACGATGCTAATACCGTAAAGTGACCACAGCCTGGACACCATGTTGCTTTTTCACTAACTCGAAAATCTTTAACCTCAGCCATTATGCGTTCACCTCCTGATTTACAGCATCCACTATTTCTTTTATTGTAAATGGATTTCCATCATATTTTAAAAGCTTCGTAAATTTCTCATGTTCATTTACTTCACGTTTTAAAAGTCCCAACAATTGTCCAGTAGCATTATTGTCTACAACTAGTACTCTTTTCGCCTTTTGTACAATTTCCTGAACCTTTTTTGTTGGAAATGGCTCTAGGATTTTTAATTGTAAATGTCCAACACTCTCCCCTTGCTCCATTAAAAGTTTTTGTGCTTCTTGAATCTGTGCAAAGGTTGAACCAAATCCGACAATTAAAGTATCAAATTGATCTTCATTACTAAAATATACTCCTAATTCATTAGGATCAAAGTAATTCAGTTTTTTCATTCTTTTATCCATCATTGCAATTCTTGTTTCTGGATCTTCAATTTCAATACCTGTTTCTTCATGCTCATTTCCTAAGGCAACATATCGACCATAAGGTTGTCCTGGAATGGAACGCGGTGAAATTCCATTTTCCACATCAATACGATACCGTTTAAAGCTTCCATCGGAATATTTGTTTAATTCTTCTTGAGATATAATCGCTCTTTCAATCTTAACCTGATCAAAATCAAAGTCAGGAACAGATTTCTTGGACATACCCATCATTAAATCCGTACCAACAATCACTGGACATTGATATTTTTCTGCTAAATTAAATGCATGTTGAGTAAAATAAAATGCTTCATCTGTCGTGGTTGGTGTCATTACAATTCTTGGAATTTCACCATGAGAACCATAAATCATTTCATTAATGTCCGATTGCTCTGTTTTTGTTGGAAGACCAGTACCCGGCCCCCCTCTTTGAACATCAATAATTACAAGTGGTGTTTCAGAAATACCTGATAAACCTAGTGCTTCCATCATTAATGATAACCCAGGGCCTGAAGTGGATGTCATAGAACGAGTACCTACATAATTCCCACCAATCGCCATTAAACAAGCAGCGATTTCATCCTCAGCCTGAATAATTTTTCCACCAAACTTAGGTAAATGAGCTAAAGCAGTGTACATTACTTCTGTAGCTGGAGTGATAGGATAAGCAGCTAAAAAACGACATCCCGCAGCTAATGCACCTAGCCCGACTGCTTCATTACCTGTAATAAAAATATTCTTTTTTGGTTGTCCTGTTGGCTTAGGCATTTCTAATCGAACATTAAAGTGCTCCTGATAATAATCAAACCCTTTTTGAATGGCTTCTTTATTTGAATTAATGATTTGCTCTCCTTTTTTCGCAAAAATATCTTCTATCACTTCATGAAAAATATTTACATCTAAACCAACTGCTGCACAGCTTGCTCCAGCTGCGACCATATTTTTCATAATGGAATTGCCTAGCTCTTGAGCAATATCATAGATTGGTATTGGACAAACATTCACTTTTTTATCAGTAGTAATTTTAGCTTCTTTAAGCTTACTCGAATCATAAATCAAGATAGAGCCATCCTTTAATTCATGATAATTTTCATCAATTGATCGTTGGTCAAACGCTAATAAGATATCTAAATCGTCTCCATGATAATTTATGGGCTCTGACGAGACTCTTACCTTGTAATTCGTATGTCCGCCTTTGATTAATGACATAAAATGGCGATAAGCATACAAATAATACCCTAAACGATTGAGAGTAATTGCAAAAATTTCACCTGTACTATCAATACCCTCTCCTTGGGCACCTCCAACTTTCCATTTCAAGTCCTTCAAAAAAATCACTCCTTTTATTAATCTGGTAAAGAGCTTATAACTATCTATAATGTTTCCCAAAAGGATTTAAATTGTTCACCAAAATTAACTGGAAAATAATACAAAAAAACTCTTTGCAGAAATTCTCCCACAAAGAGTTTTTTACTAATATCTATTTACTTGTATTCTTCAAATCATAAGGTTATTAAAAGGTATGTTGCCATCTTTCACTTATTTCTTCCGCTTCACCAATAATTCGATGAAAGAGCTCTTGAACTGTTGGAACATCATGAATCAATCCCATAACCTGACCAGCCCAGGCAAAGCCCTTATCCATCTCTCCTTGGTAAATAGCAACTTTATTGTTTTCACCACTAACCAATGGCTTTAATTGTTCAAAATTCGCTCCTTGTCCTTCAAGAGTGATTATTTCGTTGGTTGTTGGATTTTGGATTGCCCTTGCTGGAGCACCAATAGTCCGCTTAATCACTACTGTACTTAGTTCATCATGTTCTATTAAAGATTTTTTATAATTTTCATGAGCTAAAACGCATTCCTTGGTAGCAATAAACCTTGTTCCCATCTCAATTCCCTCTGCCCCTAAAGCAAAGGCAGCCATTAGCCCTCTACCATCGCCTATTCCACCGCTAGCTATTACCGGTATTTTTACTGCATCTACAATCCTCGGAATCAGGACAATAGTTCCAACATCATCTCGTCCAATATGTCCTCCACCTTCTTGTCCAACAGCCATTACAGCATCCATTCCAATACTTTCCGCTTTAATAGCTTGCTTTACTGTAGATACAAGCGAAATTTTTTTGATTCCTGTCCCCTTTAAGCGTTCAACTACTGGAAGTGGGTTTCCCCCTGTAATGGTTACTGCAGGAACATTTTCTTCAATCGCCACCTCTAAATAAGCCTTCCACTTATCCCCATATTGACTAATTGCAAAATTAACGGCAAACGGCTTGCTTGTAAGCGTTCTCAATTTCCGGATTTCTTTTCTCAAATCCTCTGGAGTAGGTAAGGTAACCGCTGTTATTTGTCCTAAACCACCTGCATTTGACACTGCTGCAGCTAGATTAGCATCAGCCAAATATGCTAACCCACCTTGAATAATCGGATATTCTATATGTAATAATTCTGTTATCCTTGTTTTCAAATATATCTCCCTCCCTTAAAATACAATTATAGATTATACTCTATCTTAACGCAATTCAGAATATTGTGGAGCATGATATATTTTTTTAATAAAATTAATACTTTTCTCTATTAAAAGCTACAATAAAAATGTTATACTCTTTTTTGTTTATCTTATTTTTTTTTAGAAAGGGTGCTAGCAGTGAATCAAGAAAAAACACCACTTTTCACTCATCTTTTAGAGCATGCAAAAAAAAATCCAATTCAGTTCCATATCCCAGGCCATAAAAAAGGGTTTGGAATGGATAAAGAATTTAAAGATTACATTGGTCAAAATGCCTTATCCATTGATTTAATAAATATAGCACCTCTTGATGATCTTCATCATCCTCACGGAGTAATAAAGGAAGCACAGGAACTAGCTGCTGAAGCATTTGGTGCAGATTACACTTTTTTTTCTGTTCAAGGAACAAGTGGAGCAATTATGACAATGGTTTTGTCCGTTGTTGGGCCTAATGAGAAAATAATCGTACCAAGAAATGTTCATAAATCAATTCTATCCGCAATTATTTTTGCAGGAGCAACTCCTATTTTTATCCATCCTGAGATGGATCATAATATTGGTATTGCTCATGGTATCACTACTAATTCGGTTAAAAGAGCACTTGAAGAACACCCAGATGCCAAAGGGGTTTTAGTCATTAATCCAACTTATTTTGGTATCTCAGCAAACCTAAAAGAAATTGTTGACTTAGTTCACCAATATCATATTCCTGTTTTGGTTGATGAGGCACATGGAGTTCACATTCATTTTCATGACAAACTACCGATTTCCGCAATGCAAGCTGGAGCCGATATGGCTGCTACCAGTGTGCATAAACTAGGTGGTTCATTGACACAGAGCTCTGTTCTTAATGTGAAAAAGGGGTTAATTAACCCACATCATGTTCAAAGCGTAATTAGTATGTTAACCACCACCTCAACATCTTATATTCTGCTTGCTTCCTTAGATGCAGCAAGACGTAATTTAGCAATTAATGGTCGAGAACTACTTGATTATACGATTGAATTAGCGCAGTATTTAAGAAAAAATGTGAACCAGATTAATGGATTATATTGTCCTGGTGAAGATATATTAGGATCTGAAGCTACCTATGACTATGACCCAACTAAAATTCTAATTAGTGTAAAGGAATTAGGGTATACAGGCTATGAAGTCGAAAAATGGTTAAGGAATAACTATAATATAGAGGTTGAATTAAGTGACTTATATAATATCCTTGCAATAGTTACTCCTGGGGATACTTATCAGGATATTGATACCTTTATTAAGGCTTTACAGCATCTTGCAAAGGAACAGAATCACACAGGCAATCTGACCCATGCTAAGGTTCAATTACCAAATATTCCTGCCTTAGCTTTATCACCTAGAGATGCCTTTTATGCTGACAAAGAAGTGATTCCTCTTGAAAATTCTGTTGGACATGTAATTGCCGAATTCGTGATGGTTTATCCACCAGGGATCCCAATTCTGCTTCCTGGTGAAGTAATTACTCAAGATAATATAGATTACATTAAACAAAATTTAGAAGCAGGGTTACCTGTTCAAGGGCCTGAGGATGAAAGCTTAGCAACCGTTCGAGTAATAAAAGAAAGAAAAGCCATTTCTACGTACTAAACCTATAATTAAATCAAGATATTTAAATAAAAAATAAAAATGCCTCGTCCTAGGACGAGGCTATTATTATAATTGTTGTCTTTAAATTTACTCTTAATGATAACTTTGAAGTGATTATTTTTGATCTTTGTGATTATGGCTGTGGCAATCAGGACAAACACCATACAACACTTCTGCTTTATCAGATGGAACAGCTGATATGATATTGTCACATTCCTTACATACGATTGTACCCATGCCTACTACCTCCATCTCATGTAAACGCTTTATTGTGATATCTATATTTTATTATGTCATACTAATTATGTCAATATGCACTTTAAACATTTCATTATGTCATACTTATATTTTTATAGTAGGACATAAAAGAAGTCCTGCGGTCATTTTTTGTCCCGCAAGACTCTTATACTTGTTTTTATTCTGTTCTCAATATTATTCTCTCTTCTTTTCTATCCAATTCGTGATTAATTCTAGGTAGATTTCTTTTTCCGGCTCATTCAATATTTCATGGTATAGTTCAGGAATTATATGATATTCAATCAGTTCACTATTTATTTTACTAACAAAATCCGTTGCTTTTTCTGGTAAAACCAAAAGATCCTCTCCTGCCTGTAAAAACAATATCGGTAATCCTTGCTTATTTATTTGATCTCTTTGACTCCAAACCTGCTTCATGGCTTCTTTAAATTGAAAAAACCAGCGAATACTCACTTTATTATAAACTAAAGGATCCTCACCATATTGCTCAATAATTTTTGGATCTCTACTTACCTGATAAGGTTGAATATTATTTTTCATTGTAAATGATGGCCAAAAATTATGTAGAAAATTAGCAACTTGTATTTGCCACTGAGGCACTTCAAGCTTCATACTTAGTGCAGGAGAAGTTAAAATAATCCCCTTAATCTGCTGCTCCTTCTCTTTTAGCTCCTGAATAAACCTTAAAACAATTAATCCCCCCATGCTGTGACCCAAAAGAAAAATAGGAAGCTCTGGCCATTTCTGTTTAACATATTCTAGCCATTGATTCACCTTTTTCAAATAATCATCAAAATACTCAATATGTCCCCTTTTTTCCTTAGACTTCCCAAGTCCCGGTAAATCGCCGCCTACCATAATATACTGGTGCTGATTAAACCAGTCAGCAATATGCTGATAACGGCCAATATGTTCTCCCGCACCATGTACTACTAATACAATTACTTTCGATTCTAATCCTTCAAATTGCTGTAGAGTTTCCATAGATTCAACTCCTCGTCACCTTATTTAAGCAATCTTTAATTGCAAAAAAGACCCCTATTTAGGGGCCAAATTTAAAATGTCTTGTATTTTTTTAAAGAATTTTTGTTCTTCATCATCAACGAATTGAGTCACTTTTATGATCATTTCTCCAATTAAATGGTGTTTATTATAAAAAGGAATTAGAATTATTTGGCCTCCTGGAAAGAAATCACATGTAATTTCTCCTCTAGCCGCGACAATGCTTAACATTTCATCACCAAAAGGAATTCTGTCTTCAGAAAAAACCTTATCATCTCCTACATGACAAAAATATTTGAATGAACTTTCGTCGGTAAGATAAATACTAATTGCTTGATAATGACGCATTTCTTCACTTAAAAAGTGGATAATCTCCTGATACCATTCCTTTTTATCCGATTTTTCTTCCACAAGAAGGCTTAGCTTACATCGAATCTCTTCAAGCATTTCAGCCTTTTTCATAAAAAATGCCTCCAAAATAATATTTTTTCATTTTCTATTTTACCATATTTTATAATTATTAGCCACATCAATTACCAACGGCTTTTTTGGATATTCTTTATCTCTTAGGCTTATACTTTGTATAAAGGAGGTGCTTTTATGACTCACAAAGAAAAAAATGAAAAGCAACAAACAAACGAAAAAGCTTACAAAAACAAATTCATGATGAATTGGGCTGAAAATGAGCCTCCAGAGCATTTTGCTGGTGACCAACAAACTGATAATTTCACAAATGATAATGATTATGATAAAAATCTGGATTTAAGAATGACCTCCCCCATGGGCGGGCCATTTATGCATCCAATGCATGATGCCACTTTAGATGTCTATAGCAACGAATTAGATTTTATTGTGAATCAGTCAGCAACCAATAAAGGAAATACGAAGAAAGAATAATTTTTATACCCCCAATCATGGGGGTTTTTTTCCATTTTTAATTGTCATCATTTCCATCAAGTGCTAAAATGGATTTAGTATTGAACTTTTGGATGTGGGAGTGAATTATTTTGGGTAAAAGTACTTATGTAAAATTAGTCGCTGGTTCTAAACAACAATCAATTACATTAGCTGAAGTTAAGGATCTATTCCAACTATATGTTGATAGAATGTCAAAGCTTTCCGATCAATTAGATTGGGAATATAAAGACGCTGCTTTTCCTTATGTAATTGAAGAAAAGCCTGAAGGAAAAGATCAATGGTTCTTTTTAAAAGCTGTAGATCCTCTTTATAACTATCTTGTGGTTGGGGTAGACAAGGAAGAGGTAGAGGGCAATACAATATCTTATGTGCAGATTGTAATTCCTGATGAAGAGCATCGTATGCCTGGTGATGTTGCAAAAGCGAATGAGTTTGCTAAATATTTAGCACGTTATTTACAAGCTGAATTACATTTATTTAATGATCGCATCATGTATTTCAACCCAAGAAAATAGGTACATATACAGCATCATAAAATATTAAGCAGAGTGACTAAGCACTCTGCTTTTTTAATCGAATCGTATTCGAAATAATTTTAATAGTATGATTCAAAATACTTTATCTCCTTAAAGGTGATTTTTGTTCTTTCTTCCTTATCGTCTTCGATATAAATCATCTGTTGATTAGAATCCCAAGCAATTAAATGCCCAATAATCTCCTTTTTCTCCTTGCCATAAATAATTCTTAACTGTAAATCTTGTTTTTTCGCTGCTGTCTCTAGAACATTCTGCCATTCCTCCAATTGCTGCTCATCGATTACTTGTTCTAAATCAAATTCTTCTTTTAATTCGGTTAATCGCTGATTCAAAGCCTCTCTATGCTCCGATAGCATCATACGACTGCCTGTCCATAAAAGATTGCCTCTTTTCACGCTTCGTGCCCCCCTATTTTTGTTGCACGATCAAATAAAAGTCCCGTAGAAAGTAAAGAAGAAGCTCTAAAAACCGCGGTTCTCCCAAACCGATCTCTTATTTGATCCATCGTTTTAGCCAATTCTCTTTTTTTTATCGAATTAGAAAATAGGCTTAATTGAACCACTCTGTCATCCTGTAATTGGGTTAAACTAATTCCTACTCTTCGAATAGGCTCTTTATCCCAAAACTGATCCAATAACAGAAGAACAGTATGATATATTTCTAATGTATCATTGGTAGGATAAGGTAATGTGACTTGCCGATGAAACCCAGTAGGTAGATTAAAATCAGTCCCTCTCAAAGACAAGTGTACTGTTTTCCCATGAAGATTCATTTTCCTAGCACGCCGTCCTACTTCTTCCGTAATTTCTAGAAGTACAACTTCAATTTCCTCTCTTAAATGATAATCACGTGGTAATGTAATGCTATTTCCTA
>DJVJ01000046.1:0-2550 GCA_002441135.1 Caryophanales bacterium UBA6259
ATATATACACTAAAAGTTGTTACTAGGACATTTCTACCTTGCTCTAGGTAGGACATTATCATATTGCTGCTACAATTGTTGCTTCTCTTCTAATAATAAAGTATAATTTACATACATTATGTTTAATATTAAGTTTACACCAGAGGCTTTCTTTATGCTTCCCACTGCCCTATTCCTTGATTTGTGCGGATTGGGATTAGTTATTTTCGGATTAGATGATTTAGGCATACTTGATATTACAGGAATGTTTGTTTTTTTCCCTTGGTTGTTAATCAGAGGACATAGGCCACCATCTCTTAGCGGAAGAAAAAGTTTTGGCAAAATCAAAAAGCTTTTTAAAAATAAATATTTAAGGTTTTTGACCCCCTTGATTGGAGAAACGACTCCTTGGTTAGGAGGGATAGGATTTTTTTGGACGATGACAGTATTATTTAATTTAGAAGAATAATATATGGAACAAAGTTTTGGAGATATAGTAATCAGCATATTTAATATAGCTATAATAGGAGGAATTGCTCTTACTATTTTTATGATTGTCTTTCAAGGAATCAATGTTTTAAATTCTCGCGGAGACCCATCTGCTTTTTCTAGAGCAAAAGAAAAAATTAAAAGCACATTAATAGGACTTGGAGTGTTATTGCTTTCATATGTTCTTCTATATACAATCAATCCTAATATATTAAATTTAGAGTTGAATATCGGCGAAGTTAATATTACTCCCCCTGCAGTAATTACGCCCTATCAACCTCCAGTTAAAGAATTAGATACATATACTTTTGAAGAAATACCTTTGGGAACAATAACCGAAGCGATTTTGGCTGGAGTTTCTTCTGTTGATATTCCTTGTTATCAATATGAAACAAAACTCAAGGACGCAAATGGTAATATTATTGTAGGAAATGTTGTTGATCAAAACAAAGATGGCAAAATAGATGAAAAAGACATTCTTTTGAATAAGGATTTATTTTATTGCACAAAACTTTTAACTGATGCATATGTTGCGAAAATTGAACATCATTTGTCTTCCTTAACAAAAGAATTAGATAGCTTGATGGAGCAGTGTGCGTGTTCAAGGTCATATACTGGAAGATATGAAGGCGCCAGCTTCCCTAGCGATCATGGTCCTTATGGTTCTTATACGGGCTCATGTACCACCTGTTCTTGTTCTGAAGATGGTGGTTGTAGTTGCTCTACTAGCTATAGAACCTGTTCAAATTCTTCCTGGTGGAGTTATTGTTATAATTGTTGCGGAAATGCAGACGGGTGCCCGCAAGCACCTAAAAACAAGGGAGGAAATCCATACTCAAGCATAGGATCGTTTAAACAATACAAGTATGACCCTTGTCCTAATAGATTAGAGCTACAGTGTAAAAGCGAAGAAATTGAATGGTTAATAGCAGGAAAAAAGCCAAGCGAAATTTGTTTTTCTCAAGGGTTAATTAAAAAAACATCTCCCGAGGCACCAATTTTATTAACATTAAATGAGGGAATTAAAAGAATGGAATTTTTTAGAAATTATTATCAAAATCACCTTAATAATTTATCAGAAGCAAAATCAAAAATGAAAATACCATGGGGTGAAAGAATTACCCTGGCAGAGTTTAATAAACTTCAAGGAGAAGCGACAAATTACAAAATAGAAAAAACGATATTTAAAGATTATGATATTTCTAGATATTGTAGAAATTTTAATTCTTCGGGAGTGGTTGATGTGGAGCCATGTAAAATTACAGATGACCAAAGAGAATATTTTTATGACGGAGACGAGGCGACCTTTTATTTTAGCAATGACTATAATGCCTTAATGTCTAAAATAAAAAAAACTACAGAAGAAAAGAAGTGTTCTGTTATTGAGGGAGAAATGGAAAAAGGATTTTATAGTGGAGTAATTCCAATTGGCGAGGCGGTCGATGAAGCAGAAGATTGGGGCGCAGAAGTTATAAGGAGAATAGACTTTGCTATCAATGAAGCTAAAGCAATAAGAGATCAAGTAGCAACAATTCCGCCTCTTCAAGAAGGATGTTTAGCTAATAGGTGTAAATCAGGTAACCCTTGGTTTGGTAAATGTCAATCAGATTGTCATTGTAGTTCGTACAGCTGCACAACTCTTTCCTGTTATGCTTGTGTCCCAAAAACATGCTTCGGAGTTTGTCCTATTGAAAATTTTTGCGACACTATTAATAAAATATATTATTGGGAAGATGATTTTAGTTTAGGAATATTAGAAGAAGACGATGAGGTAGAGATAAAATATTGTTTTGAACCAACCAATGACTCGGCAGAGTATCAAATAAGGTCTCAAAACATGAATAAAATGGGCCTTTTGCAAAAATTTAAAGAATATTCTAATCGATTTTTAGAATTATCAGACATGAAAATCAATCATCCTTTTCACAACATAGGAGATCTTTCAAGTTTAATTGATGGTATTTGTTCTCCCTGTAAGAATGCTGGCCTTGCTAGTGGAAAATTTAAATCGTGTGATCCTGAATTAAGCATTAAAGTTGAAAAAAGGTTTGATATTTTAGAAAAACTATCTTATTCAAGAAA
>DJVJ01000046.1:2571-5307 GCA_002441135.1 Caryophanales bacterium UBA6259
TTATAGAAGTGATAAGTTGCATGGAAGGAGTTACAGATCCCGGGGTGCTAATTCTTCCAGAGTTTCCTTACCCAGGGAAAGGCAATGTTAATCCTCCATATAATAATTGCTATCCTCAAAATAGTGATAGATTAACAGAAGATGAAAGATCGCAATGCTTCTATAATCCTCTAAGAGAAGGGACTGCTAGCAACCCAGGGTGTTTATTAATAACAAAGGAATACATGGACAATTATTATTGTTGCAATTAATATATAAATATGAAAAAAATACTATCTTTAATATTTTTACTATTAATAATCTCTACGCCTGTTTTCGCCGATGTTCAAATTGGAGAGTTTGTTATTACTGACGAATCAACTCCGGAAGAAATAATATCATATATATTCCAAATTCTTGTTGGGATAGGAACATTGATAGCTGTAGCAATGGTTGTTATGGCAGGAGTAGAGTGGATGACTTCTGATGGAAATCCAGGGAAAATTGATGGAGCTAAGACAAAAATCAAGAATGCACTATTGGGGGTGGGAGTTCTTTTGGGAAGCTATTTAATTATTAATACCATTAATCCTCAAATTGCTAACATTCAAATAGATGATTTACAATGCGAAAGTGGAATTATTGTCAGTGTTAAGCTTGAAGATGATGGGCCAGAACTTCAGAGATGTATAGATAGCAATACAGTAAAAATAGAATATGATATTGTTAAAACAATAAATGAGAGCAAATGGAATTTTCCATCTGGAACAATTTTAGAAGCTTTTGTTTATGAGGGTGAAAATTATACAGGAGCAAGAAGAACATTTAAAATGGATGTTTCTGGTAATATTTCAGGTGATATTTCAGGAGCAAAGTCAATATACTTTTTAAGAAAATATAATGGTTTTTATCTTTATGATGCTGAGAACTATAATCTTGGCAGTTCTCCCTATCCCTTCTACACCTCTACTGATGTATCTAATTTAGCTTCTTTTAATTTTAATAACAAAACTCAGTCAATAAGAATTGTTCACGATGAAGAAAGAGAAAGATATAGGGCAGTTGCTTTTGCGAGTCCAAATTATGAAGGATTTTGTTCTCTTATTGGAGAAGATAAAGAAAGCTTAAATGTGGGGCCAATAGATATGTTTCGTTTTAGTGAGATTATAGGAAATAACACAATTTCTTCACTAATAGTAAAGAAAGAAGATTTAACTTTAGATAATATAGATAGAGGATATGTTGTTTTTTATACCACTAAAAACTGTGGAAAGAAGGCCTCGCCAGGAAATACAGTTTTGCCAACAATTGGATCAATAGAAATAAAAGAGTGCAAGGTTGATATTAGATCATACACAGAGCACGTGAGCATTATGACAGATTGTGAAAGTCAGGGATGGGAAGAAGGAGATGCAGTCTTGTCTTTTGAGATTATAGGAAATGCGGGACTGGTATTAAGCACTTCTAAGCAAGGGGAAGCAGGTGTGGGCACAAATTGCAAATATTTTGACTCCTCATTACTTCAAGGAGGAACATGTTACGCTGATATTAGTGGAACTTCTGTTTATACTCACTGGGGAATAAAACCGCAATCATATATAATTATTTCTGCTGACTGATGAAGAAAATAATATTTTTAATTTTAATAGGCATTATATTTTGCTATCCTGTTTTAGCAGCTGATTACCCTATTATTGGTGGAATTAATATTAACGATCCCAACACAACAGCATCACAGTTTATTACTTATCTTTTCTATATAATAACAGCATTGGGCTCTTTCTTGGGCGTGGTGCTTTTAATTATAGCTGGACTAGAATGGGTCTCTGCTTATGGTGATGCAAAAGTTATTAATTCAGCAAAGAAAAAAATAGCAGCAGTTTTTACTGGTCTTGCTGTTTTATTTACGTCGTATATTATAATCAATACTATTAATCCAGCGATATTAAATGTTAACATTGATGATATAAGTAACGATTACACCCCGATAGAATTTGTTGTTCCAGAGGGAAAAGGTATTTTTTTATACAGCAAAATTAATTATGAAACAGAAAAAGATCCTTTGAATATTAAAAACTCAAGGGCTAGTTTGATTAGTGATAGTTTTTATAGAAAAACATCTTCTATTAAAATTAATCAACCAGACGATATGACCTTAGGAGCAATACTCTTTGCTGACAGAGAAGATGATGAAGGTAAAATTGATACTGGGACAGAATTTAGGGGAAAGTGCTCATACATTACAGGAAGTATTTCTAATTTAGACAGCGCTTCAGGAGATCAGAATAATCCTCCGATAGGTCAAGACGCCCTAGCGTCAATTATTGTTTTTGCTGGCAGAGCAGGGGGAGGTATTACCATATACAATAACTATGATTGTAAGCCCAAGATTAATAAATATTGCAGAGCAAAAGACAAAGATGATAAATGGAACGAGCCATATCCTTGTCCCCTACCAGAAGAATATTCTTGTAGTTTTAATCTTAATGAGTTTAAATCAATAGACGAAGTTTTAGAAGAAAATTGCCAATCAGAAGATACTGGATTTGAGGGAGACATTTTGTCAATCGCTGTTTCAGGAAGAACCGGCATCCTTTTAAGGGGAAAAATAATTGACGGCGAGGATGAAGCGGAGGAAACATGTCAGTATATTGATTCAAAAAATACTACTTGTATTAATATGATAAAATACGGGCCTTTTTATAAGACAATTGATGGAAAAAGAAGGTCTGTTTTTTCACCTGAGGAAATTATGGT
>DJVJ01000032.1 GCA_002441135.1 Caryophanales bacterium UBA6259
CCATTGCTAACATTTGTTCTGGGGTAATATTTTGCATCATTTGTTGATCAATTTTTACCATTTGTTGATACAATTGATTAGGTACAATGATTTTCTTATCTTTTGCTAGCTGTAGCCAGTTATTATACATGGCTTGCATTTGTTCTAGAGTCATATTATTCATCATTTGTTGGTCAATATTTATCATTTGTTGATATAAGTCGCTAAAATTATTGATATCTCCTTTTTGAATAGCTTCCATCCATGCTTTTTCCATTGCTAACATTTGTTCTGGGGTGATATTTTGCATCATTTGTTGATCAATCTTTACCATTTGTTGATATAAGTCGTTGACACTTGCGGCTTGAGTTTGAGTAGTCACTTGAGTTGCAATCTGTTTTTCTTGTACTGTTGTCTGTGGGTTACTATTATTGATAGTGGCGTTTACTAATCCAACTGAGCTCATTGTTATTGTCAAACCTAAAACAACTGACATAATTTTTTTATTCATTTTCATAATTTATATCCTCCATTATCTTGTTTTTACTTTTAGGGACCCCTCTATATGATTTATTCGTAAGAACTTAAATTTTTAGGTGGTTCTGTGATATTTTTTTATCCTAAATTGCAATAATAAATTGAACTAGCCCAAAACTGTAATTTGGATAATGTTTTTTGTTAAAATCCTAGGTAAAGGATTTTGAATGTGGAGCATTTTTTTTAATACGTATAGCATCTAAACTAGACAATCTTTCTTAGTTGTACCACCCTCATATTTATGTCTTTAAGATGCCATGGGGGTAGTGTTGAGCAAATTCACTTTGTTTAGTTACAGAGTACTTCTCTTATATTAGCTTCAAAGACCTCGTCAGGGGTCTTATAACCAAGAATCTTTCAGGTAGTGTATTACACCAATTTTGCACATGAGCTATCGCTTCAATAGAATATTGATTTATCTGAGTAGATTTGGGTATGAATCGTCTTATAAGCCATATGCTAGTACCTAAATGTTTCTTGTGTTTTTTTGATTCTATAACCCTTTGTCGAACGTCTAAGCTTTAATGGCAGATTAATATTTCTTATTGCAAGTAGACCGTTGTCTACATAGTTGTACAAAGTCTTTGTACATACCATTTGATCGTTTGAAAAGAACTTGTTTGTTTTGGCAGCACCACAAATAGCGTCTAGTGATTGATCCTTCTGGAAAAATAGAGAGGTAACATGTTCAATAGAAGCGTTACATACTAAATATTTGAACTTTGGTCCGCAGTTCTTTCTATTCTTTTCGTAAACAGCTTGCCTCGTATCAGGATAGTAAATCATGACAGTTTTATTTCCCTTAATTTGTGGTACTGTGCCACGTTTAAGTTCATTTCTAACTGTGTTATAAGCTCTTCCGAGCTTTTTTGCAATTGCATAAATTATATAAAAAATATGTTATGTCTTTCAAGTTTTTTGATATTTTCCCAATTAAGATCCTGATAACACTTAAAAAATTTAAAACCAACTAACTCCAAACCATTTAATTAAATAGACAGTTATTTTTGCCATTTGTCCTGTAAATAATAAAATTCCAACTAAAATGAGTGTAATACCACCAATTTTCATAATAGGCTTTGAATACCGAACAATCCATTTAGTTGAACTAATAAAAAATGACATGATGAAAAAAGGAATTGCAAATCCAACACTATAAAAGACTAATAATAAACTTCCTCTTCCTGGATCAGATGCTACTAGTGCCAATATGGCAGATAGTATTGGACCCATACAAGTAGTCCAGCCTGCGGCAAAGCTAATACCAACTAACGATGAGCCTAGATAACCAGTAGGTTTATTTTTTAATTCAAATCTTTTCTCCTTCATAAACCAAAATATCTTTAACCAGCCAGTTACCATTAGTCCCATTAAGATCATCAGCAATCCACCAATTTGTCTTAAAATATCTTGAAATTGATAAAAAGCCTCTCCAATTAAAGTTGCTGCAAAACCCATTGCAGCAAATATAATTGAAAAGCAAGCCAAAAATGAAAAATAGTGTGTGAATTAATGCTCTATTACGTATTTCCCTTTTATTAAAATCATTCATTAATTTATCAACTGATATTCCAGTTATATAGGACAAGTATGATGGATATAAAGGTAATACACATGGCGAAAAAAAGGATACTATTCCTGCTCCTAATGCAAGTAAAATATTGATATCCATAGAAACCACCTTTATTTAATATAACTTAGAAATTACTACTTTCTCCCTTCCATGTAATTTTTATATTTTTGTTAAATAGCATCAATCATAAAGATTTAGTCATTACTGTTATTATCCGAATGTTTTTTATTCTAAGAAAGGTATTCAAAGTAATAACGCCATAGTTGATTAACAACCAGATAACATCCATTTAACATTTTTGTTATTATTTATTTAAAATGCTACAAGCGACTCTTTTTATAATTAACTTAGTAACGGAATTTAAATGTACTAAAGCATAATATCCTATCTATATTAATATTTTTTTCCTGTTTAATTTATCCGCATGGCAAAAAAGTTGTATTCCCTGAGAATACAGCTTGCCTACTTAAAAATGAAATCACATCATTTTGTGATTATAGTTCTTTGAAAAAAAAGGATTTAATAACGATTACCAGTAGTGTGAATTTCTTTTGTTTTCTTGTTATTTATATTACTATCATGTTGATTATGACTTATTTGCTGAGGGAACAAGGCAGTGTTTGCTATCCTATAACCTACAACAACTAATATCAACCCTAAAGTAATTGGAACTAATTTTTCCTAGAAGCATTTTGAATATTTCTCTCTCTCTCCTTCAAGGTTTCTAATATTTTTACGTACAAAGCGAATGATTGTTGTTGAACCATATATCCAATTGTAATAATAAGTGCTGCTTGGGGTCCAAAAGTTGTAAATGCAATTCCAAGAGCAATAGATAAATTTCTAAGAACAATACTATTTATAAATACTATCGCATTCTCACGTTTAAAAACAAATTTTGCAATAGTTACAGTTATAGTATAGATTAAAACATAAAATACAATAATTGTTATAAAGGAATAAATAAGATGAATAGGATCTGTAATAAGAGCATTAGCTTTCATGCTAATGCTAACAAAAACAAGATATAACATCGACCACACACTTAATGATGACAGGTTAGGTTTTATTTGTTCCTTAAACTGAGCTATTGTATATCTTCTAAGCAAAATTTTATAAGTAACGTGTCCTAATAAAATGGGAACAAGTACAACTAATGCAATTTTACTAATTATACTTATAATATTAATGTCAATACTTTCTCCAATTATCTTAGAAAGATAAAATGGCGCAAATATTGTTCCTATTAATAAGCTAGATATTGTTAGTTTAATAGCAGACGAAACATTTCCTTTTTGCATTGCAGTCCATGAAATGGTCATCCCACTTGTAGGAAATGAAGCTATGAGTAATAGTCCTGCAAACATCATATCATGCTCGATTAATATTATTTTCCCAATCGCGTAAGCTATTATTGGGACGATCGTAAAGTTGTATAAAGTAGCGAGATAAATAACTTTAGAGTTTTTGATTTGTGTTAATTCTTTAAAGTTTATTCCTATCATCATTGCATATATCATAATAATCGCTGCAATTGTAACGGTTGGTTTTAAAAATGTTGTATTAAATAAAAGACCAATAACAATTCCCAATAAAATAGCAATTGGAATGGCTAGTAATAAATATTTTTGAGGAGTTTTATAATTTATCATTATTTCACCTTCTTATGTGGTAAATTTCAACTGATGCTCAGGTTGCTCCTACTAGCGCACTTTTCGTTATTAATCTATCTATAATTGTACTCATTTTCCTCATGAAAACTCTTATTTTCAACTTGATTCTCTTCTTCTCCATTAATAAAATCATTATTGGTAGGCACCATAGAAGGTTCTTTTTCCATCTTTGTTGGATTATCTATAACATCCTGATTTTGATTATGATTTTCAAAACTATTTTTATTCTCAGCTTCTTCAGTAACCCCGTTATGTGGTGAGTCAAAACTTTCATCTGCACTATCATATTCTGTTTTTATTGAATTTGAATCTTCCTTATTTACATCCTGATTTGTACTGTAATTTTCCATATTTACATCCTGATTTGTACTGTAATTTTCCATAATTTTTTTATTCTCAGCTTCTTCAGTAGTCCCTTTTTGTGATGAAGAATGTTCCTTATCACTAATCTGTCCATTTTGGGAACTAATATGATAGGAAGTATTAGGAAATATTTTTTCAACTGCGATATTGTTTGTCTTTATATAATTAATAACTTGATGCTCATTATTAAATCTGTCATGCTGTATCTCAATACCATGTTCATTTGCGTGATTCATAAACAAGTATTCATTCATAGTTATATTTAAACTTTTGGCTTGTTCCCATTCTTCCTCTGTCGCTTTATTCATAACAAGATATCCAGATATTTCATTGGATGCTAATTCATGGTCAATTAATTCTCTAAGCTGTTTTTCATCAAATAATGGATTTTTTTGCTTTTTTAACTGTACAAAACTTGTCATAACAATATTTTCATCCTTCTCGGATATAAAACCGAGACTATTTGCTTTTCTTATCGTCTCTCTAACCGCTGTATAAATATCCTTATTGTTAACTGAAATCGAATCTACCAGAGTTTTCCCTTCTAAATTCATACCCACTACCTCTTGAACTTTTCCATTCTTATCTAAAGTGAACTGAACACTGGGTTTCATATCTAAATTCACAAAGGCGGCTGCTGAAGCTACTCCAAGCTGCCCATAAACAATACTTACTATGATAAACATTAATACCGCTGCAAATGAAACCCACTTTTTATTCCATCTATTATTCTTCAATACATTATCTTTACTAAATATTGAATAGATCTTATTTTCTTCTATAGGCAGTTCAACTTCAATTGTGTCTCCTAACAAAGGAGGATTATTAGATAGTGGAATTTTTAAGAACTGGGAATCTTCCGTAAATACAATCATTTTCCCTTCGTCATGTTTAATTTTCGTCACTAACGCTCTTCTTTTCATAATCACTCCCTCTTTCTATTCCTAATCATATTCCTGCAAAAGATTTTAAGTTAGAGAATTTTTCATCTGTAATAATAACAGTTAATGCAATAATATATTTTCGACCTTTTTCTAAGACTCGTCGACTCACTTTAGCTTTTTTTACTAAAGCAGTAACAGGTAATCTCTTTAATTCATTTAATGTTTGAAGGAGTTCCTTATCATTAGACAAAATCTTGCTTATCCTCAATAAATTTTCCCTTGTATCTCGATGTTTAGGAGAAGCATCAACTAGATCATCCAATGAAATTCCAAATTGTAATAAACGTTGTTCAAACTCTTCTAAAATCAAAGCTACTTCATTTTGTTCTTGTAACGATTGAAATTCTTCCATCGCTTTATTTGCTTCAATCTGGGTTATTTGTCTTTCTTCTCCTATATCCGATGAAGCTTCAAGAGGTAAGTGTAAATGTCTTTCTTCTTTTCGAAAAAAATCTATTAATCGTTGACGAATGACGTTGCGAGCAAAGGTTAGAAAATGTGCACCTTTATTTGGATCATATTTTTGCACTGCTTCATGAAAAGCAATAAGAGCAATGCTCAATTCATCATCTTGATTCCAATTAACGTTTCTTTTACATATTTGACTAGTTGTCTTTTGAATATAATTTTTGTGCTCGTAAATGAGCTTATCTAAAGCTACAGTATCTCCTCTTTGAGAGGACTCCACTAGACTTAGTATTTTATCAGTCATCAAGATTCACCCACTTACTATTATTATCCGAATGGATTTTTTGTTTTAGGTAGTTATGGTCAAATAATAAAGAAAACTAAATATTTCTTAAAAATCACAAAAACACTGAAAGGCTTTTAATTCAGTGTTTTTGCTATTTTAAGACCAATTTATTATTAGGGGGAGTGTGCTAAATAGCACCTAAAACAATTTTGTCATAGTTGATTTACAGTCAGGTAACATCCTTTTAACATTTTTGTTAAAATTCCTTAAATGAAAAAAGAGCCGCAATTGCGACTCTTAAATCGTAACATATCGTAACGGGTTTTTATTTACACCATTTACTTTAACTTCAAGGTGTAAATGCACGCCTGTTGAATTACCAGTGGTCCCCATTATTCCAATAGCTTGTCCTCTTTTAACATAATCACCCGTTGTGACCTTCAATTTACTATGATGTGCATAAAGTGTGACTAGACCTTCACCATGGTCTATAATAACAGCATAACCATATCCACCCTTCCAGCCAGCAAATATTACTTTTCCAGATTCTGCAGCTCTAATAGTGCGATCAGTTACACCTGAAATATCAAGTCCTCTATGAGTTCCTCCCCACCTTGGACCATATTTGCTTGTAATAACTCCACCCGCCGTTGGTAATAGCAATGTTCCATTATTTCTAATTTTGGACCCTACTTTTACAATCTTTTTCTGAGGTTCCGATATAATTTCTTCATTTAAGATGATCTTATTTATGGCTAGTCCATTTTCTTTAATGACTTTATATTCAACTCTTTTCTTTCCCTCTTCTCCTTGCTGAATAATTTTAGTTTGATCATTATACATAGAACCATCTTTCTGATATTCAATCTCATAATCTATATCTTCTTCTTTTATTAATTTCTCAGTAGTTTTTACTGTAATCATTGGTTGTAATTTAGAAATCTTTATCTTATCGCCTATATTAATCAATTCTCCTTTAAGATTAGGATTTAATTGATAAATCTCACTTGTAGATAAACCGTTATTAAATGCAATCTCGGAAATGGTATCTCCTTCTTGTATCGTATATGTTTGCTCTTTTATGTTTCCTTTTTTCAATAAAGATTCAAGTTGATTCTCAGCTATCAACTTATCTATAGAAGCAGAAACGTTTTTCGTTTCAATATTTTCTTTCACTTCGATGTTTTCTATTATACTTTCTTCTAGGGCTTCCTTATTTAGTGATGCAGATTTAACTTTACTCTTTGCATCTTGAGAATTGATGTATGAGTTTTTTACACTAGTTATAATTCTATTTAATGTCTCCTGATCTTTTACAACTCCAACAATTTCTCCATCTATTGAAAGTTGGATTCCCTTAACTTGAAAATCAATTAACTTTTCTAGAGATAATAAAGTCTTCTGGTTATCGTAAGACCCTTTAAGTTTATTTTCTTTTTGATAGGTAATCTGGTTAATAATATCTAAATTAGCATTAAATTTTTTCTTGAAAGAATCTACCTGATTATTTTTCCATTCCTCAACAATATCAGGTGTACTTACTTTACCGATTTCCTTTCCATCAACATAAACATAATAAAAAGTTGAGGCATTAGCTTAAAAATAGGCAAATCCCATAGTTGATCCTATAAATAGGAAAAATCCTAACAATATAATCGTTTTACCTTGTAGCTTTATTTTAGTCTTTTCTTTGATACTTTCTAATTTCCCCGTTTTTTCCTCCCCAAATGGTGTTTTACACTTCTATTTTGGCATGTTGTAATTGTTTTTTTTCTATCTGAATCGTACAATGTTTAATCTTAAAGTTTTCTTCAAGATTTCTTATAGCTTTCTGTAATATCTCCTGTTCATTACTTTCATCTGAAATTAGCAGATGACAACTAAATGAATCAAGTCCTGATGTAATAGTCCAGATATGAAGATCATGAACGTTTTTTACTCCTTCAATATCTTCTAAGGTTTCTTTGACTTTCTGTAAATCAACTGTAGCAGGTGTTCCTTCCATCAATATATGAATAGTATGCTTGATGATCCCCCAAGCTCCTTTTAAAATTAATAAAGCAACAACCACACTAATAATCGGATCAGCAACATACCAATCAAAAAAGTACATGATAATCCCTGCTAAAATTGCACCTACAGAACCTAATGCATCTCCTAAAACGTGTAAATAAGCACTTCTAAGATTAACATTTTCGTTTACATCCCCTTTTTTAATAAGCGCCCAAGCACTAACAAGGTTTGCTAATAATCCTATTGTAGCAATAACCATCATTGAACCACTAGCAACGGTTGGTGGATTATAAAACCTTTCATATGCTTCATTAATAATAAACGCTGCTATAACAAATAACGTTACACCGTTAAATAACGCAGCTAAAATTTCAAAACGATAAAAACCATATGTTTTATTAGGCGAAGCTGGTCTAGTTGCAAACCACATAGCTGTTAGACTTAACGCTAATGAGCTGGTGTCACTAAGCATATGCCCAGAATCTGAAAGTAGAGCTAAGCTGTTAGTTATTAGTCCCCCAAAAAACTCTAACAACATGATTCCTGCTGTTATTATTAAAGCTATTGTTAACCCTTTTTTATTTCCTTCTCTTGTATTATCGTGGTGATGTTGGTGACCATGATCGTGTCCGTTATGATGTTGATGACCCAATTTTATTCCCTCCTAATTATGTAATGTATGATTAATAACTTCCTTTAATATCCCAATAACGTGCTCATCATCGTAAGTATAAAAATAAGATTGACCTTGACGACGGGACTTTACCAAACGAAGATTTTTTAAGAATGAAAGCTGGTGAGAAACTGCTGATTGGGTCATATTTAAACACTGAGCAATATGACCTACTGAGCACTCTTCTTGTGTAAGTAAGTATAAAATTTTAATTCTGGTTGGGTCAGATAAAGCTTTAAAAGTCCTTGCAACCTCCTGAACAGTTTCTTCTTCTAAAAAATCATGATTTGTTTTTTCCATTTTTCTACCTCTTTAATAACTTATTACATTATATGAACACTAACTCATATATCGCAATATAACTATATCATTTACTATGTTATTGTGTAAACCTTATTCTTTAATATGAAGCATTCCTGGATCTGTGATTTATTAATATACTCTTTAAGTTATTCATTCCATTATTCATTTTGATTTATTCTATCATTCCTTTTGTGGGCGGTATTTTATTTGGAAATATTCCGTTTAACCACAGAAATTGTTCAATAATTATGCTAACATACAATTATGTTAAAACGCCTTTTCTTGTTTGGCTTATTTCCTTCTAAAATCCTCGAGAATTATTTTACACATAGACAATCTACCGTAATTACGTCCATTTATATACCCTGTCATACAATAAAAATACACACGATAATTTCAATGTGAAATACCGTGTGTATCGTTTTTTTTATATAAACTTTCTAAATGTCTTATTGCCATCATAGGAGAATAAAACAGCCCTATTCTCTACCACTGTCTCTAGATGGACCATTCTTCCCCATAGCTGAAACAAATAGGGGAGTGTTTTCTCTAAATAGCGAATATCTAATTCAATTCCCTCATATTGATGCTTTAGGTAGAGCTCTCCATTCCGTAAATAATCTCCATTTTCTACTACAAGATAAGGGAAGCCCCCATTCACTTTCGTTTGCACCAGCTGATCGCGAATCTTTTCCCAGTCCTTTTCTACAATTACCCATTCATTCCCCTTTTTTTGATAGAGATAAAGATCGAGCTCCTTTACTAGCTCCTTGGTCATGTAATTTCGTATAAAGGAGATATCTCGTTCAGTTTCTCTTACCTCGAATAATTTCTTGCGTCCTTGCCCTTTTTTCCGGCCATGCAATTTTTGTTCTTCTTCTGTTGGATTATCCCACCGTTTTTCAATATCTTCAAAAACCTTTAAGCCAAAATAGTAGGGATTGATTGAGGTTCGTGATGGCTGAACCACAGAAGAATTTAGCTTAGCAAATTCAATCGTTTCTTCCTCAGTTAAATCCATTTCTCTCAGGATTCTTGCGTGCCAATACGAAGCCCAGCCTTCGTTCATGATTTTCGTTTCAATCTGTGGCCAGAAATATAGCATCTCTTCCCTAATCATTGTTAATATATCTCGCTGCCAGCTTTCTAGATGATTACTGTATTCCTCAATAAATAATAGAATATCCTTTTCAGGCTGTGGTGGAAACTTCTTTTCCTTTTTCTCGTTATCTGCTTCTCCTTTTTCTCCATTACTATTTATATATTGATCTAGCCTCCAGAGACTATCATATTCTGATTCTCTTCCTTTTTTCTTTTTCCCTGAATCCGCTTCGTCCTTACTCCATTTCAATTTAGGAGTGAGCAAATTAGGGTCAATATGCTCTTGAATGGCTAGTGCTGCATCAAGGAAATCTTCAACTACTTCTTTACCATATTGCATCTCATATTTACGAATGCGTTCCGCAGTAGCCGACATACTTTCAACCATACCTCGGTTTGTCTTGGAAAAGTAAAAGTTGTTCTTAAAAAAGTCAGTATGGGCCAATACATGTGCAATAATCAACTTATTCTGAATCAGGCTATTTCCTTCTAGTAAAAAAGCATAGCTTGGATTGTTATTTATGACTAATTCGTAAATTTTACTTAGTCCCAAATCATATTGCATTTTCATTCGGTTAAAGGTTTTACCAAAGGACCAATGAGAAAACCTTGTTGGCATGCCATATGCCCCAAAGGTATAAATAATGTCTGGTGGGCATATCTCATATCTCATTGGAAAAGGATCTAAACCAAAACCTAAAGCAATTTCTGTAATTTCTTCAACAACACGATTCAACTCTTTTATTTCATCCATTATCTGGCCCCCTTATTCTGTAGGAGCTGCTTCTCTTTTTTTAAAAAACGTTTTTAAGGATTGATAGACATCTGCTTTTTCCCGAATTACATAATAGACAAATTTATCATCCTTTAAATTCTTAAAAACATTCATTAGGGTAGATTGACGGTTATAGGGATTTATTTCGCCATAACCAAACATATTAGAGCGCTTCATCAGCTCTTTCACATACTCCACACTTCGTTGATTGTCGGAGGTTAAATTATCTCCATCACTAAAGTGAAATGGATAAATATTATAGCGGTCAGGTGAATAGCGTTTATCAATTATTTCTAATGCTTTTTTATAGGCCGATGAACAAATGGTTCCTCCACTTTCACCTCTAGAAAAAAAGTCTTCCTCTGATACTTCTTTTGCTTCAGTATGGTGGGCGATAAAAACAATTTCTACATTTTCATATTTGGTTCTTAAAAAACGAACCATCCAGAAGAAGAACGTTCTAGCAATGTACTTTTCAAACATCCCCATAGAGCCTGAGGTATCCATCATTGCAATAACTACTGCCTGAGAATGTGGAATAATAACTTCCTGCCAGGTTTTAAATCGCAAATCATCAATCGATATATTATGAATACCTGGCTTACCACTAATATTATTTCGTTTTAGATTGGCAATGATTGTTCGCTTTTTATCAATATTGCCCATTAATCCTTTTTTTCGAATATCATTAAAGTGGATATCCTTGGTGACCATATCTTGGTTTGGCTTATTTTTTAAATCTGGTAATTCTAAATCGCCAAAAAGCATTTCTTGAATTTCTTCAACAGAAATTTCTGCCTCATAAACATCCTGACCCGGTTGATCCCCTGCTCCTTGGCCCTTTCCTCCGTTTGCTGGAGTCCCATCTCGCCCAAGTACATCGCCAACCTTTGAATCCCCTTTACCTTGGCCAGATAGCTTTTGCTTATTATAGTTATAGCGAAAACGATATTCATCCAAAGAACGAATCGGAATTTTCACCATGTCTTTACCATTCGATAAGATAATGTTCTCTTCACTTACTAAATCACCAAGGTTCTTCTTAATTGCCTCTTTAACCTTTTCCTTATGACGTAACTGATCCTCATAACCTTTTCGATGCAAACTCCAATCCTCTTTTGAAACGATAAAGAGGGGTTCCTGCATAAGATTCCTCCTTCCGTTAACGATTTAAGAGGCTTCCAACATATTTGAGTAATTCATTGGCGCATACAGGACAGTAATGATGCTCTTCAATCAATTGTTTACTTACATTGTTTATTTTCTTTAATTGATTTTCATCTGGTGTTTTGGAGGAAGTAGTGATTTTAACAACATCCTTCAAATCGGAAAAGAGCTTCTTCTGTATCGCTTCTCGTAAACGATCATGACTTTGATACTCAAATCGTTTTCCTTTTCGTGCATAGGCAGAAAGACGAATTAATATCTCTTCTCTAAAGCCTTTTTTTGCATTTTCCGAAACACCAATCTGTTCCTCTATTGATCGCATTAAGCGCTCATCAGGCTCTAACTCTTCCCCAGTAATAGGATCACGTATTTTAGTGGTATTTACATACGCTTCTACGTTGTCTAAATAGTTATCCATTAATGTTTTCGCTGATTCTTCAAAGGAATATACAAATGCCTTTTGCACTTCATTTTTTGCTAGTTCATCATATTCTTTTCTAGCGATAGCTATATAATTGAGGTATTTCTCTCGTTCCTCTCTTGTAATCGAAGGATGTTGATCTAACCCATCCTTTAATGCCCTTAACAAGTCTAAGGAATTGATACATTTTGTATCCTCTTTAATTAAAGCACTTGAGATACGGTTAATTACATATCGTGGGTCAATTCCAGTCATGCCTTCATCTGGATGCTCATTTCTTAACTCCTCAAGATCAGTTACACTAAAGCCCTCTTCATCCTGACCATCATACAAACGCATTTTTTTCAAAATATCGATTCCTTGTTTTTTCGAATCCTTTAAACGGGTTAGGATGGAAAAGATAGCTGCTGTTTTTAATGCATGAGGAGCAATATGAACATCTTTAATATCGCTTTGATCAATCAGCTTTTTATAAATTTTTTCTTCTTTGTTTAGTTTAAGGTTATAAGGAATTGGCATGACAATCATCCTTGATTGCAATGCTTCATTCTTTTTATTGCTAATAAATGATTTATATTCTGCCTCATTTGTATGAGCGATAATTAGTTCATCCGCTGAAATTAAAGCAAATCGTCCTGCTTTAAAATTTCCTTCTTGTGTTAAAGAAAGTAAATTCCACAAAAACTTTTCATCGGCCTTTAACATTTCTTGAAATTCCATCAATCCACGATTAGACTTGTTTAGTTCTCCATCAAATCGATATGCCCTTGGATCGGACTCCGAACCAAATTCGGATATAGTAGAAAAATCGATGCTTCCTGTTAATTCAGCAATATCCTGTGATTTTGGATCTGAGGGTGAAAAAGTACCAATTCCAATCCGTTTAGTCTCAGAAAATAGTACTCTCTCTACTGGAACATCTTCAATTCTACCTTTGTAGTCTGCATCCACTCTTACCTGACATAATGGACACAAATCTCCTTCGATTTTAATTCCAATCTCTTTCTCAAAATCCGCTCTTAGCTCATGAGGAATTAAGTGGAGTGGTTCTTCATGCATAGGACACCCTTTTATTCCATACAATGCCCCTTCTTCTGTTCTTGTATATTTCTCTAGTCCTTTTTTCAACATATTAACAATGGTTGATTTACCTCCACTAACAGGACCCATTAAAAGCAAAATTCTTTTACGAACATCCAACCTTCTTGCTGCAGAATGGAAATACTCCTCTACTAGTTTCTCAATTGCTCTGTCTAAGCCAAATATCTCGCTATTAAAAAAGTTGTAGGTTTTATCACTGTCTTGTTCAGCAATACCATAACTCATAATCATGTTATATACTCTAGAGTGTGCTGTTTGAGCTACATTTGGATTTTCTTTTACTAGGTCTAAATACTCCTTAAAGGAACCTTCCCACACTAACTTCTGCTCTCTTGCCTGATAGTCGGCTATTTTTTTGATGATATCCATAGTAGCCTCCTCTCTCCCTTTTATGAGATTAGATAAAAAATAAAATTAGCATGATGATAAAATACTCTCCTATTTCTACTATATTCCGCAAAAATGAAAGCCATGATGAAAAAGAGTATTTATCTTAAAATGTTAAAACTTTTATAGCGATTATATTGTGATTATTTTAATTTATGCATTGGCCAGTACATTGTTCTTAAAAAAATAAAAAGTCTAGTTGGACGGATTACATCATCCAGCTAGACTTTTATTAGAAGTAATATATTTTCGCTTCAATTTTATCCTTTAAATTTAGCTCTGCAAACGAAAATTTGGGACTTCTCCTTTTATCCGTTGGAGAACCCGGATTTAAATATAACACGCCATTATCCCATTCCTTAAAGGCTTGATGACTATGTCCAAAAATAACGATATCCACCTTTTCATCTTTAAACGCAATTTTTGCCCGATTGGGTGTAGAGCCATAACTAGCTCCGTCCCCGTGAATAATCCCTATTTTATAGCCCGCCATCTCAATTACTTTTTGCCTTCCCAATCGCATTAGTATTTCAAAGCCATCATTGTTACCAGTGACTGCCTCTACTCTTTTACTTAAAATCTCCAATTCTTCTAGAACCTCTATCTCTGTAAAATCCCCAGCGTGAATTACGGCGTCCGTTCTTAAGATAGAATCTAGCACCTGCTTTGGAAGAGCTTTTGCCTTTCTCGGCATATGAGTGTCAGAAATTACTGTGACCTTCATCTTATCTCTCCTTTATCCCTTTTTTCCAAAAGACCTATTAAAAAGAAAATATACCTTGCTTTGATTCAATATATTTTTTTAATTCTTCTAAGGTTCCTCTTTGATCAATATTGTACGCTGGCTCCCCACGATCAATAAGATTATCTGTAACTAAGAAGGTTTTCATCCCGAGCTTACTTGCAACCATATCCTCCTGAATATCATTACCAATCATCACTGTTTCTTCTGGCGCTGCACCAATTCGATCTAAAATCTCCTGGAAATATTGAGGATTTGGTTTGCAAAAATGAGAATTCTCATAAACAGTAACATGATCAAAAGGATAATCATCCAGCTCTAACCATTTTAATCGTTCATAGATTGCAGTCTTAGGAAAAACTGGATTGGTAGCTACGGCAATTTTTCTCCCTTGTTCCTTGGCAAGATGGATAATTTCCTTGGATATAGTAGATGGGCTAGTATGTATTTTTAACTCTGGAAAATACTCTTGATAAAAGCGATTAAATACTGGCCATATCTCTTCTTCCTCAATGCCCGTATTTTTTGTAAAATATGCTTTAAATACTTCTTCGTTTGTTAATTTTGGATCCAAATTGGTTATCATTTCTTTGGTTCCTCCCCATAACACCTTTAAGAAGCTTTGCTGGTCTAAATAGCTATCTACATGTGGTACAATTGCCTTCATATACTCTTTTACAAAGGCATCGGTGTCCATAGGTAATAAGGTACCATCTAAATCAAACAATAATGCTTTTCCCATTCTACTTTATCCTTCCTTTAATCAATTTTAAAACCTTATTTTAATCCTGGAAAGTTAGTTTGACGCAGTGCTTCAAACAGAATAATATTCGCCGAATTAGAAAGATTTAATGACCGAATATGCTCGCTCATTGGAATCGTAATCGTATAATCCCAATTTGCTTTTAAAATATCAATCGGTATCCCTGCTGTTTCCTTACCAAATACGATGAAATCCCCATCTTTATATTCAACATCACTATAATATTGTTCTGTTTTGGTGGTTGCGTAGAAAAAACGCCCTTCTGGGTATTTATCCCATAATTCTTGAATTGAATCATAGTAAAAAATATCAACATTTTCCCAGTAATCCAATCCTGCTCTTTTAAGCATTTTATCATCTGTTGAAAAACCAAGGGGGCGTACTAAATGCAATTTTGTATTTGTCCCTGCACAGGTTCTTGCAATATTACCGGTATTTGCAGGTATTTCAGGTTCATGTAATACTATATTAAATGCCAATTTTCTCACCTCATGCACATTTTCCCATTCTCTATTCTTTATTATACTAAAAAAAAGAAAACAGCTCATCCTTTTATAAGATAAGCTGGTGGAGAAAATTTCTTTTAATTATACTGATCATTAATATGATAAAACTTATATTGTGTTTTTTCTGTCCAGGCATAGGAATCTTTATATGCCCAATATCGTTGTCTAGAGTTATCCGTATGAGCATTTACTAGTGGCATACCTGCCGCATCCTTCGCAGTAACAATAGTATTATGCTGCCACCTACCATCGCCATCAAAATCATAACAAATGACATCGCCTAACTCTAATTGGTCGGGAGAGCTTACTTCTGTTGCAGTTAATCCTGATTTACTGGTAGCTAGATACCACCTGAGATTATGGGCAACAGCCCAACTAAAGCTCCAATTATCTGTTCTACTCCCATTTCCTCGGTACCACCAGCCTTTACTTCTGCTATTGGTAAAGGTCATCGGTGCTCCACCTGCCCATAAGCATTGAGAAATAAAGTTGGTACAATCCACTTCAAAGGCACGAAACCTAGGATTATAGCTATTCCACCATTTATTTGCATAATCTACTGCTTTTTGTCGTTGATAAGTCATGTAATCCCCTCCTCGCCATATTCTATGAATTGGACAAAAAGAGATAGAACAAAAAAGAAAAACCTAAGATTATTGTTATCCTAGGTTAATTTTACTTTCTAAATTTAACAAGATTTGCTTAATTTCCGTTCCCCCACGGTAACCCACTAGATTGCCATTTGAACCAATGACTCGATGACAAGGAACAATAAGAGGTACTGGATTGTGGTGATTGGCGTTCCCTATCGCTCGAACTGCCTTTGGTGCATTAATTTGGATTGCAATATCCTTATAGGATCTTACTTCACCAAACGGGATTTGTAGTAAAGCATTCCATACAACCTTCTGGAATGGTGTTCCATATAAATCTAAAGGAAGGTCAAAAATCTCTCTTTTCATCGCTAAATACTCATTTAATTGTAGAATAGCATCTGTTAAATATTCTTCTGTTTCCACTAGGGTATACTCTTTCAACCACTTTTTTGTAAACCTCTGTAAATGAAAAAGATTACTTTCCACATCACCGAATTCAATCCAACAAATTCCTTTTTGCGTAGATGCGATTGTTAAAGACCCAATAGAAGAATTAAAGTCTTGATAATATACCACTTTTTCTTCGTTCAAATTTATCCCTCCCCAATCGTTTTTATAAATTCTTTTCTATAAATTCATTCTTGTCCACTTTGTCTAAAGAACTTCTAATTTCCGCATCAATAATATTCTCTTTTTCTTTAACCAGTGCTTCTAAAAGAATTTCTTTTGCTTCTTTAGTTCCAATTTTCCCTATAGCCCAAGCTGTTGTTTGTCTTATCATTGGTCTTTCGTCATTCAGTAAAATATCCTTTAATAAAGGCAATGAGGATATATCCTTAAAATGAGCTAAGGCAATGATTGCATTTCTTTGAATTGGCTTTTTTCCTCGCCATGCCGCTGCAGTGGATCCCCAAACTTCTTTAAATTCCTTATTGGAGAGCGTTAGTAATGGCTTTAGTAACGGCTTTACTAATTCCGGATTTGGGATCATTTCCTCATGATGAGAAGAATTAATTCCCTTATTGTAAGGACAAACCATTTGACAGGTGTCACATCCATACAAGCGGTTTCCTAGCTTATCCATCCAATGCTCTTCTAGCATATCCTTTCGTTGTGTAATATATGAAAGACAGCTTTTCGCATTAACCTGTCCAGGATTCACAATCGCCTGAGTCGGACACTTCGCCATACATAGTGTGCAATCCCCACATAGGTTCTCCATTGGTTTATCATATGGAAAAGTAATACTAGTTACTAACTGACCTAAATAGATGTAGGAGCCAAATTCTGGCGTTATCAATAATGAATTTTTGCCAATCCACCCTATTCCCGCCCGTTCTGCAACTGCATGGTCTGATAATACACCTGTATCTGTCATAACAACAAATTCCGCGCTAGGCATTAATGATTGCAAATAAGTACCTAACTGATTTAATTTCTCTTGTAGAATAAGATGGTAATCAATTCCCCAAGCAGATCGTGATATAAATCCTCGATAGTTATCTTCAGAATTCCTCGGTGGATTGATCACCTTTGAAGGGTAGGCCACAGCAATCGCAATAATAGATTTTGCATTGTTTAGAGATAATTTTGGATCTACTCTTTTATCTAAATCCTTCTCTTCAAAACCAGATTCATAGCCTAACTCCCTATGTTTTTGTAATATTTCCTTTAATCCCTCAAAAGGTTCAGCACTAGTAAACCCAATCTTATCAATACCTATTTGTTTAGCATACTGAATCAATTGTTGTTTTATCTTTTCATTTTGATTCATAATTATCACATTCCCTTTTGAAAGCTTATTCCCTCTATCCTGTTATCTATCTGCAGTTATTTCTTTGAATTCTTTATTTGATTATATAACGGTAAATACTTCTCATTTTTATCCTTAGCCCAGCTTAGTAGCTTTGTTAACTGCATATAACTCT
Organism: Caryophanales bacterium UBA6259; assembly: GCA_002441135.1. Classification (GTDB taxonomy): domain Bacteria; phylum Bacillota; class Bacilli; order Tepidibacillales; family Tepidibacillaceae; genus UBA6259. Next base: position 18,240 of record DJVJ01000032.1, read on the forward strand.
GCTTGGGAATTATGAGAGTTACCAGTTCTTCTTCCAAACCTTCCTTATTGACTCTGTTCTCTTCATTGTATCGAGTATTTCTGTTTTCGTCTTCTGTTAAAACTTCACTTTGTTGCTTAAAATTCCCTTTTGGAATTGCTGCTACTGCTAATTGATCTGCTAACTCATTCCATTTATCGCCTGAATGACCCTTAACCTTTTTCCAAATGATCTTACGGTCCTTCACAAGGGGTATTAAATCCTTCCATAAATCTTGATTTTCTACTGGTTTGCCTTGTGAGGTCTTCCATCCTCTTTTAATCCAATTTGGAATCCAGTTTTTTTCAAATGCGTTTATGACATAAGCAGAATCTGAATATATTTCAACCTCACTTTGGTGTGGGGTAGCTTTTAATGCCTCAATCACAGCAGTTAATTCCATTCGATTATTGGTAGTCGATAGGTCTCCACCTGAAAGCTTTTGTCCATTTAAAAAAACAGCACCCCATCCTCCTGGTTGCCCACCAGCGGCTTGATTGTTACTACAAGCACCATCAGTATATACTATATATTTTTCACTCATCATTTTACCTCCAGAATTGTTATCTTTATCTCATTCTACTTAAATTCAGGGTTTCCTTTTTTCATTCATAAAATAAGCTACTTTATTCCTTTAAAGAGTTTAAACTTTCTTAAGTAGTAAAAAAACGCGACCCTTCGTCCCTTCTTGAACGAAAAACCGCGTTAGCATAAGTATGATTTCGACATTTTTCAACAACAAAAATAATATAACATGTCCACAAGGCAAGGTCAACCTATATTTAATAAATTTGTCACAAAATATATAATAAATGTTCACATATAGTACTTTACAACTTTTGTACAAAATAAATATAACCAACAGAAAGTGATTTGTATTTTACTAGTAGACACAGAAATAGATGTATAAACCAATGTTGATTAGAAAAGCTTCATTTTTGTTTGGACTATACTTTCGTATTCGAAAAAAAAAGACCCTGTTAGTAACCTAACAGGGCAAAAACTCTCAACCAATTCATTTTTAATTGGCTAAGTTAATTGTACCTATTCCTGAGTATTATATCAATGATAAAATTATTCATACTTTAGTAAGTTAAGGAAATTTTTTAGATTACCATAACTAAGCTTAAGAAAAGCTTGGCTTTTGCCAAGTCTTTACCCTCTTGGTTAATAAAAAAAACAATGCGTTTAAGCATTGTTTAATCTTTTATGTATGGTGCCGGTGAAGGGACTCGAACCCCCACGGTTTCCCTCACGATTTTGAGTCGCGCGCGTCTGCCAATTCCGCCACACCGGCTAATATAGGCAAATATTTAAATATAAATGGTGCCGAGGACCGGACTTGAACCGGTACGGTAGTCACCTACCGCAGGATTTTAAGTCCTGTGCGTCTGCCAATTCCGCCACCCCGGCACAGTTAATGGAGGCGGCAAACGGATTCGAACCGATGGTAAAGGTTTTGCAGACCTCTGCCTTACCTCTTGGCTATGCCGCCAAATATTTTTTTGTGGAGCGGACGACGGGATTCGAACCCGCGACCCTCGCCTTGGCAAGGCGATACTCTACCACTGAGCCACGTCCGCAAATAATTGATTATAATTGTTCACCATGGCCGCCATAAAATGCATTAAAATAAAAAAATGGCAGGGGTGGCAGGAATCGAACCCACACTAACGGTTTTGGAGACCGCTGTTCTACCGTTAAACTACACCCCTATGAAAATGGTGGAGGGGGTAGGATTCGAACCTACGAAGGC
>DJVJ01000037.1 GCA_002441135.1 Caryophanales bacterium UBA6259
CCCATGCTGGGCGCACATAAAAAAACAACCTTCCATGAAAGGAAGATTGTTTAAACTCGTGACCATTCGTATCCACTAGGAATAAGTATATAGCTAGAGGATGAGGAATGAACTAATGAAGGGTGGAGAATATTTTGATTACCTCTGGTAAAAAGACTAAAAAACAAGCTATATATATTCTCTTCTTCGGTGGCTACGATATAACCGCGACAATCATAAAAGGAGTTACCAATGCACCTTATGTTCATACTGCTTTAAGCTTAACGCCTTCTTTGGATTCGATTTATAGCTTCAATATTAAGTTAATGCTAGAGCAATTGCGGCCCTATCTTAAAAATGGATTATATGTGGAATCCATCAAAAATTACGACAAAAAAATCCCTTATTGGCTTTATCGTATAGAGGTTACACATAGACAATATCAAAAAATAGAAAAAATAATCCAGAAGCTAAAAAAACACCCTAATATGTGTTCCTATAATATACCTGGAGCACTTGGTTTCTTGTATCCAGAATTTTGGGAAAATGTACAAAAAAAACAAAAGTATTCCTTTACCTGTTCTGAATTTATCGCCTTTATGCTAGAGACCTCTGGAATTGTAACCTTTGATAAACCACTTCATATGATCGCTCCATTAGACATTATTAATCTTAAGCAATTAAAGCAAATCAAAAAAGGAATTGTAGGTGAACTTCAAGAGTAATTAATTCATATGTGACAATTTTTATATTACTTTATTCACAATTTTCCCGATTTTTTCTATTGTCACTGTCATTGTATTTCCTTTTTCAACTGGGCCAACACCAAATGGAGTACCTGTAATGATCACATCTCCAGGCAATAATGTCATCATCTTTGATACATAGCTTACAATCTCATCTACTTTAAAAAGAAGCTGATTTGTATTCGACTTTTGTTTTACTACTCCATCAACGGATAACTCAATTGATAACTGGTTAGGATCAACATCCTTCACAATACCAGGTCCTATCGGGCAAAATGTATCAAAGGATTTTCCTCTTGTCCATTGGCCATCACTAAATTGAATATCTCTAGCTGTTACATCATTTGCAACCGTATATCCTAAAATATAATTGTTAACTTCTTCTTTTGGTACGTTCTTGGCTCTTTTTCCAATCACAATAGCTAATTCAGCTTCATATTCAACCCTAGAACTCACTTCAGGATAAACGACATCATCATTTGGCCCAATAACTGAGGTGCTCGGTTTAATAAACATTAACGGCTCCTTTGGCAAGGTCAAATTTAATTCTTTTGCATGATCTACATAATTTAAACCAATGCAGACCACTTTAGAAGGTTCGGTTGGTGCCAATAACTTAACTTCATTCTTACTCACTTTTTCATTTGTTACTTCATAGTCTGAAAAAATATCCCCATTGATTACAGATATTTCTTCATCTTGCAATACCCCAAAGCGTACTTCCCCATCTCGTTCAAAACGAACTATCATTACCCAATCCCTCCATTAATTAAATAAATCTATTTTATACAATATATATTCCCTTAATTGTTTAATTTTCCTTCTACACTAAGGCAACAAAAAAATCCTCATTAATACACGAGGATCATCATTTTAAAGCTTTATTTTATTTTTTCATTTTCCTAGAATTCAAATTCTTTATATCATTACCAGAACTTACATTTGAAATATAGATCCATTTTAATGTATAGTTCTCTTTGTGTCGTTTGATGTCTGACAACTGAACTAGAAGGGATGGAAAATATGACAAACCTTTTATGGGGAATCGGTGGTATTCTAACAATCTTTACTATCGCGTTTTTGTTATCTTCCAATCGTAAAGCAATTAATTTAAGAACAATTATTCTTGGCCTTGGAATTCAAATTGGTTTTGCATTTTTAGTATTAAAACTTGAAGCTGGTAAAAAAGCAATTGAATGGTTAAGCTTTAAAGTACAGGATATTGTTGTTTATGCCAATGAAGGTATTAATTTTCTATTTGGTGGACTGTTAATTGAAGGACATGGTCATGGTTTTATTTTTGCAATTCAGGTTTTAACCATTATCATCTTCTTCTCTTCCTTAATTTCTGTTTTATACTATTTAGGTGTGATGCAGGTTGTTGTAAAGTTTATTGGTGGTGGACTCGCGAAGCTGCTAGGAACTAGTAATACGGAATCCTTGTCTGCTGCTGCAAATATTTTCTTAGGACAAACAGAGGCTCCACTTGTTGTTAAGCCGTATATTAATAAAATGACTCAATCTGAATTGTTTGCGGTTATGACTGGTGGTCTTGCATCAGTCGCTGGTTCTGTATTAGTTGGTTACTCTCTTCTTGGTGTTCCACTTGAATATTTATTAGCAGCTAGTTTTATGGCTGCACCAGCAGGTCTTATTATGGCTAAAATTATGGTACCTGAAACAGAAACAAAAGAAGAAGTAATTATCAAGCTAGAAAGAGATACAACCTCTGTCAATATTGTTGATGCTGCATCACGTGGTGCCGCAGATGGATTAAAGCTTGCAGTTAACGTAGGTGGAATGCTTTTAGCTTTTATTGGTCTTATCGCATTAGTAAACGGAATAATTGGTGGTATTGGTGGATTTTTTGGTTATAGCAATCTTTCTTTACAAGGGATTCTTGGTGTTGCATTCTCCCCACTTGCTTTTGCAATTGGTGTTCCTTGGAATGAAGCTATTACCGCTGGTGGATTCATTGGACAAAAGCTGATTCTAAATGAATTTGTTGCTTTTTCATCCTTTGGACCACAGATTGATTCCCTATCCCCAAAAACAGTAGCAATCATCAGTTTTGCTCTAACAGGCTTTGCGAACCTATCCTCTATTGCCATTTTAATTGGTGGTCTTGGTGGTATGGCTCCAGATCGCCGTAGTGATATTGCACGTTTAGGTCTTCGCTCAGTAATTGCAGGTACTCTTGCATCATTACTAAGCGCAAGTATTGCAGGGATGTTATTTATCTAATATGAAAAAGGAGTGTGAGAATATATAATTCTACACTCCTTTTTTCCTTAATTATTCCTAAATCTACTATTCAACTACTGCTTTCATATGTGTTTCTCTTAAAATTGTTTGCGGGATTTTTTCTTCCAGCTGCCAGATAATACTGATTGGTTTAGACCCTTGGTGCTCGACATAATTTGCTTTTCCTAAAAAATAATATGGACTTGTTTTTCCATTTTCTCTTTTATTTTCCCTTACAAAAAGTAAAATTGTATTCCCTGTTTTTCGATAATGAATATAGCGCTGACCAGTTAATGACTCAACAGAGGTTCTACTCTGGGTTTGCCAATGAAATAACTGATCACTAATTGCGTAATCTTCATACATGGTCGATTCTAAATAATCCTTTTCTGATTTATTTAAGGTAATAAAGAAAATATCTGTTTTATTATCTTTAATGAACTTTACCCCTTCCCTAAAGGGAACCTTTTTACTTTCAGTGTGTTCACCAATAGCGGCTAAAACCTGATCTACCGTATATCTTGCATGTATCTCTAGAGGTAAAGAGTAATGTAGACTTATTTTTTTACTCTTTGTACTTAACGTTTCAAGCTTATAGTCGATTATTTCAAAAATCTCTTGATATATAGAAGCATTCTTTTCCTTTAATCGTTTAAAAGCATTAATATAACCAACACCAGGCTCATTATCCCAAAAAGTATAATATAACATAGAGACTGATTGTTTCTCTTCTTCAGAAAAATCATCATATGAATTTGGTAATTGACTTAAATAACTTTTAGCAAATACTAAAAGCTGTTTAGAATCTACATTAGCTAAACGCCACAAAGCATTGTTTAACTCCTTACCATCTTCTACCTCATATTTATCCATCACATTGGCTTGGTAACAAAGCTCGTAGAAGCTTCCTACCTTATACAATTGGCCAATTTCTAAATGATTAAAGGTTAAAAAATTAGTTAGCGTTAACGGTTTACTGGTATGGAATTTATATTCTCTTAGAAGTCTTAAAATATTATGTTTCGTTGCTGCTGTAAAATTAAGGTTATTTAGGATATATTCCTTTGCTACTCTTTCTAATTGAATAAAGCATCCCTTTGGCAAATTTGGAAACTCTAGCTGTATCTCTTCTTTCATTGATCTTTTTGTTTTGCCTACTAACGAGCGAAGCTTACTATTAAAATCGTAGCTATGATGTGCTTGCCCTACATAATCTAAAACGGTTAGCACCTCTTTATTATCCGATAGTCTTAGTCCTCTTCCTAGCTGTTGTAAGAAGATAGTTTGCGATTCTGTTGGACGTAAAAAGAGAACGGTATTTACCTCTGGTATGTCTACCCCTTCATTATATAGATCAACGATAAATATAAATTTTACTTCTCCTTTTATTAGTTTACTTTGCGCACTGCTTCTCTCTTCTTTTGAAGAGTCAGAATCAAGAGGAATAGAGGGGATTCCATGTTTATTAAAGAATTCACTCATATACTTTGCATGTTCTTTACTCACACAAAAGCCTAAGCCCTTTACTTGATTTAAATTAGTAAGATAGCGCTCTAGTGACTCTAATACTACTAAAGCTCTTTGATTATTTTTGGTATACACATTAGATAATTCATTTGGCAAATACCCTCCTCTTTGCCATTGTAAATGCTCTAAACTGACCGGATCGGTCACAGCAAAATAATGAAATGGAGATAATAGCTTTTTATCAATCGCTTCTGTTAACCTTATTTCAGCAGCAATTCGATTATTAAAAAACTCTAAAATATCCTTACCATCCATCCTTTCAGGAGTCGCTGTTAAGCCTAAGAGGATTTGTGGTTCAAAATAATTAATAATCCGCTCATAGGACTCTGCTTTGGAGTGGTGAGTCTCATCTAGAATAATGTAATCAAAGTAATCTGGAGCAAATCCCTCAAATTTCATGTCCTGATTAATCGTTTGGATTGAAGCAAACAGATGATTTCCTATTTTAGGGACCATCCCTGCAACCCATAACTCTCCAAAATTCTGATCATGTAGAATATGTCTGAATGTCAAAAGACTTTGCTCTAAAATCTCTTTTCGATGGGCCAAAAATAATATTTTAGCTTGTGCATGTTTCTGATAAAATCGTTTAAAATCAAAGGCTGAAATCACCGTTTTACCAGTACCTGTTGCAGCAACAACCAAGTTCTTAAAAGAATGATGAACCTCCCTTTCAACTTCCAACTTTTCTAAAATTTCAAGTTGATAAGGATACGGCTTTATGTCAAAGAAAAGTAGCTGGTCCCCCTCCGTTATATTACGTTCTTCTAGTGCGCTCTTAAGTTGCTCATGTTGTTCCTCATTATTAGAGTCAAACAAAACAAATTCTTCATCGTTCCAATAGGTATTAAATGATGCTCGATATTTATTTATCAAATCAGGAGAAGTATACTCCGATGCTTTAACATTCCATTCAAGCCCGCTAGACATAGCTGGATTAGACATATTAGACGAGCCGATATATGCCGTGCTAAATCCAGTATCCCTGTGAAAATAATAGGCCTTAGCATGAAGTCTAGTTCGTTTATTATCAAAGGATATTTTCACTTCTGTATTTGGTAATTCTGCAAGCATTTTTATTGCCTTAAAATCACTTGCTCCCATATAAGAAGTAGTAATTATTCTTAGTTTTTTTGTCAGTGTAAATTCTTTAAATTCATCCATAAGTAAACGTAAGCCACTATATTTAATGAAAGAAACTAAGATATCAATTCGATCAGCGGATAAAATCTCTTTTTTCAGCTCCCCATATAAGGTTGGCTCCACTTTAGAGCCGGTAAATAAGGAGCTTCGAGCAATAGACGTGACTGGCCTAACTAAAGGATTTTTTTGCTTTAACAGATTTTTATCCCTAATCTCTAATAATAGCTCTCCTTTTCCTTCTACGATATATTCATTTATCTCCTCATCTTTAATCTCTGTACCTAATAAATCGATTACTTTATTTAGCGCCTCTATCTTTTCCTCATCGCTTAATTGTCTAAATTTGTCTCGAATTAAACCACTGGCGTATTCAGCATATATATTATTTTTATCTGCGGGATCTATTAGTTGGCTATTAAAGATTTTTTCATTTTCATTTTTTGAAATAAACTCTTTTACCATTCGATTGATTACTTGTTCGTAGATTCCGTTTTTCATTATTAGACACCCTTTATTTTTTGTTAAACCAATATTACCATAATATAGGTAATCAGGTAATTATAACTGTACATTTGATATATAGAGCCATAAAGACCGCCAATATAAACAATGACTCATTACTAATAACATAGTAAATGAGTCATTTATCTTTATCTCCACCAGCGAGTGCGGGGAAAATCTTTAGAGTCAATATTAACGACTTCCCCAATTCTAGGTGTAGCAATTTTAACCCCCTGCTTTTCAGCTGCCCTTATCGCTCGTTCAATTGGATCGGTCCAATCATGCATTGATAAGGTAAATCCTGCCCAGTGAATAGGAATTAATAATTCCCCTCTCATATCAAGATGTGCTTGAACCGTTTCTTCTGGAATCATATGAATTGGAGCCCATCGTTCGTCATATTGTCCACATTCCATTAGCGTTACATCAAATGGGCCATATTTATCTCCAATCTCTTTAAAATGAGGGCCGTAACCACCATCACCACTAAAATAAATTTTGGATTGCTCCCCTACAATCACCCATGACGCCCATAGTGTTGAATTTCGGTTGGTTAAGCCTCTTCCAGAAAAATGTCTTGCAGGAGTGCAAATGAATGAAAGGCCACCAAAATCGGTTTGTTCCCACCAATCCTGTTCCACTATTCTTTCCCGCTCTATTCCCCATCTCTCTAAATGACTTCCTACCCCGAGTGTAACAAAAAACTTTTTTACCCTATCTTTTAATCTCAGGATGGAGCCATAATCTAAATGATCATAATGGTCATGGGAAATAATTACCGCATCAATCATTGGTAAATCTTCAAGTTCGATTGGAAGTGAATTACTGAAGCGTCTGTTTCCAAAGGGTACTGGTGAAGGTGATTTCCCAAGCATCGGATCAAGAAATAGAATTTTACCCTCGATTTCAATCATCAATGTTGAATGACCAAACCAGGTAATTTTTACTTTTTCATCATTCAGATGGAGTTGTAATTTGTCTATTTCTATTGGCTGTTCAGGTCTACTTTTCGGATTTCCTTTGATGAAGTCACGCATAATACTAATCGACGTTTTTATTCTAGTATCCATTACCGTTGTAGTCGGATTGTTGAATTTCCCTTTACTAAAATTTTTGGATTGCTTTAATTGTTGCAATTTATCCCCTGTAATTTTACCTCCAAATGAAGGATAGTAATTTATAAAAAGTGAAAGTACGATGATTAATCCGACTACAATTATTAGGAATGTTGTCATGCTGCTTGCTCCTTCTATCTGAAATTATCCTAATAATACCATATCTAGTTAGTTAAATTCACCACACTATACTGCCTTAAAGCTAAAAAGGCCTTTCTTATACAAGCAAAGAAAGGCCTTTAAAGGATCATTAATTTTTTTCTTTTATTAATTAGCGATGTAGCTCGGCGATTAAAGCATAGCCTGAATTTGTTGGATGTACGTCTGGGGTGGAATCACAAAAATGAGTATAGGTGCAGGAATTACCCGCAAATGCAGTATAGGCATCAATAACAGTATAGTTATAGACAGATGCTTTTTCACTAGACTCTAAATTTAGCTGCTGAATAAGGCTATCTGCTAAAGCATAGTTTGGATCATCCACTGGATATGGGTTATAGAGATTCAAAACCTTAACGGTTGCCGTTTTATTTAATGCTCTTATTTCATTCATGATTAAAGACCATTCCGTTTTAAACTTATCTACCCCCTGCTGTGCACCTACTTCATCAATAACAGTGTAATTATCAGAAGCATAGCCTAGGATATTATTTCCCCCAATGCTAATAGTGATTAGGTTAGCATTTGCAATATCAGTTCGAACCCATGAGTAATATTTAACCTTAAATAAAAGATCAGAGGTATCATCCCCAGGGAATGATTGATTACTTAGATTTACATCGGTATTGAGTAAGCTGTCCAAATAATCCCGATATCGTCCAACATAACCATAATATAAATCTGCCCCTATTCCAAAAGCAATTGAATCACCTAGTGCCGTGTAATTAATCGTGGTCGTTGTAACCTTTGTTGGTTTAGCGGCTAATGTTTCCCCAGCCATTGCAAAAGTAATGACTAAAGTGAATAGAACAATTAAACTTATAAAACGTAATTTCTTCACATCTATCTCCTCCTAATTCAACAATCTATTTAAAATTAGTATAAATACTCACAAAATATTCCAATTATTTTTAGGTTAGCTGCTCTTATTTCGGCTGGGAAATTGTTATACTTTCTTACCCGATAAAAAAACCCGAATTAAGGACTTTTATCCAAAATTCGGGTTTACTCTTACAGTTCCATTTGATTGAGGATCTTTTTTAATTCGATTAATTCTTCCTTTGATAGAGTTATCCCTTTTCCCATTTTCACATGTTCTGCATCCCAATCACGCAAATCATATTTGGGATCTCGTCCGTTCCAGCTGATAAGGTTAAGCTCCTTCTTCCATCCTTTATTCCCCTCAGAAATGGTAGCTATATTCTTTATAATTTCAAATTTGATTTCAGGAATAGTAATCACTCCCCCTGGCTTCAATGCTACTTAATCGTTCATCAATTTTTTTAATATCCCTTTTCATTTCCGTTATTTCAGTTTTCATTTGAGTCATTTCACGTTTCATTTCTTGTTGAAATTCGCCTAACTGCTTCTGAATAGCATAAATGCCTTCAAACAGCTTGTCCAAATCCAATTTCAACACCACCCTTAAAATATTTCACTTTTATTATATCACAACTTCCTTTAATACCTCGCCAATTTTGCGATGATGAATTAGAAGATCTGCTCGACCATCTAAGGGGGTTTCTTCCATATTGACAATCACTAGCTTTGCTCCATTTCTTTTGGCAAGGGATGGATAGTAATTGGCTGGCGATACCTGCAAGGAGGAGCCAAGTACAATAAAGACCTCTGCCCGATCAGTTTCAAGCTGGGCCATTTCTAATTCTTCATCAGGTAGACTTTCTCCAAATAAGACTACCGATGGACGAAGCAAGCCACCACAGTTACATTGATCATCCCCGCTCAAAAATGCTTCATTACTATGGATTGCACCACAGCGGTGGCAATGGCTATGGCGAAGCGTTCCATGTAATTCAGCTACCTTTTCACTTCCTGCACGCTGATGAAATCCATCCACATTTTGCGTAATAATAGATTGAATAACCCCTTTTTGCTCCCAATCTGCTAATAGATAATGTCCTTGATGGGGTTCAGTTTTCAGTAAGTCTTTCATTCGCAGGCTATAAAATTCCTTGAATTCTTCTCGATTATTCCGCATTGCTTCGGTTGTTGCTAATTTATAAGGATCAAACTTACTCCACAAACCTTGTGCAGAGCGGAAATCAGGTAGATTACTTTCGGTAGACATCCCTGCCCCAGTAAAAACGACGGTATACTTTGATTCTTTTAATAATCTAGATAATTGCTCTATTTTTTCATCCATCCCTTAATACCTCCTTTTATTTCTTCACTGATGGTATTTCTAATTTCAAAAAAAATCGCTCAATTAAATCAAATATATCCTCTTTCCGGGCCAGCTGATTAATCCAATTCTTATTAATGCTCTCATGCCCATAATATAATCCTGCTAATCCACCAGTAATTGCTGCAATTGTATCCGTATCATCACCTAAATTGACGGCCCGCAACACTGTACTATTATAGGAGTTTTCATTTAAAAATAGCCAGATAACCGCCTCTAACGTGTCAACCACATAACCAGTAGACCGGATATCATTAAGTTTAAAGGTATGAATATCTTGTTTTAAAATACGTTCAAAGTGCTTTAGCTCTACTTCAAAAGATGTATTTGTATACAGATGAAGGATAATCTGCTTCATCTCTTCATATGCATCATATTTGTCTTTGTTTTCTAATAGTAAAATGGCTAATTCTATGTAAATATTATTGGCGATCAATGATCTTGGATGGGCATGTGTGATCTGACTTACCTCATTCGCAACTTCCATTCTCTTTTCCATTGGTACACCCTTTAAGTAAAAGATTAATGGTAGGATTCTCATTAAGGCACCGTTGCCATTATCATGCTCTCCTTTTCCACCGCTTTTAAAGGGACTTACTCCTTGCTCTAATTGGCGGATCGCAAATTCCGTTGTCCTGCCTATATCAAATGCTTCACCATAAGGGGTCCATTCCCCTTTCTTCAACCATCTAATCATTCGTTGTGATAAATCCGTATTCGAATAATTATGGATTAAACTGTCTATAAGGCAAAAGGTTAACGAACTATCATCAGACCAAGAACCCGGAGGAAGATTATAGGTGCCAAAGCCAATCATATCGGTTACTGGATTTTTCATTAACCATTCTCTTTCTTTAAATTCTACAGGAACCCCCAATGCGTCGCCAACAATAAATCCCAAGATACTTCCATATACTTGTTCTTTTGTGAGAGTGACCTGGCCCATTTTATATACATCTCCCTTTTTTATTGATTATTTATTGTGTATTTTTTCTACTTACTTCAATATTGCTCTATCATCTTCCTTTAAATCATTGACCTTTCTATTAATAATTCTTCTAAATTTGGACAAACGCAAATAAATATATATAGATTTGTGCGATCTAATCATTTAACTAAAAGGAGGTGTAATAATATGAAATTATTTGATCGAATTCTATTAATTCTTATCTTTCTTCTTGCTGCATTTATTGTTTTTAGGCCCTATGCCATGCCACCTTCATCACCTATGATGCCCACAACCACCAGTCAAAATCCGAATCAAGAGTCATCTGTTGTTCCTTTAGGTAACAACAAAATAATGATTACGGATACCAATCCACAATCGACAACCTATGGAAAGTTCGTAATCATTACAGTTGGAAATAATGAGCAAATCTCTGCCACTAAAGGCAATTGGAAATCATTTCTGATGGAAAAATAAATCAGCTTTGTTCAATATTTTTTTAATATTTCGAAAAAATAAATATTGTCTTTTTATACAGGCTTATTTATAATTTTAGTTAAATGAAGTGTGGGAATATTCAAAAATTTCTCACTAGTAAAATAAAGCTCTACATAAAAATAAGGGGGTCAACAAATGAAAAGTAAAAAAATAGTAATGATGATGCTAGCCTTGGTTCTTGTTTTAGCAACTGTATTAACAGGCTGTGGTAGCTCAAACACATCCAGCACTTCAGGGGATGTCATCAAAATCGGATTCTTAGGAGCAAAAACTGGTGGTCATGCGATTTTCGGTTTAGGAACTTTAACTGGTATGAAAATGGCAGTAGAAGAAGTAAATGCTGCTGGTGGGATTTTAGGTAAGCAAATTGAGATTGTTGAAGAAGACCATGGTAGCAAGCAAGAGGAAATGGCCACAATCACTCAAAAGTTCGTTGAGCGTGATAAGGTTGTAGCAATCGTTGGGGACCCAACAACTGGAGGAACAAAAACTGCTGCTCCAATTGCACAGGATAATAAAGTAGTTCTTATCTCTGCTGGATCTACTGGTCCTGGAGTAGTTGAAATCGGCGAATATATTTTCCGTGATACTTTATTAGACTCTGTTGCTGCACCTGCAACAATGGACTATGTTGTTAATGAAAAGGGCTGGAAAAATGTAGCGCTAATCACTTCCATCAACAATGATTACAGTGTAGGTTTAAGTGGTATCTTTAAGCAAGCTACATTAGATAAAGGTGGAAAAATTGTAATCGAAGAAAACATTCAGGATGGAGATACTGATTTCAGTGCCATCGTAACAAAAATCAAAGGAACAAATCCTGACGTTATTGTATTCTCCGGATACTATACTGAGGCTGGTCTTATCATGAAGGAAGTTCGCCGTCAAGGTATGAATGATATCGTAATGGTTGGTGGAGATGGATTACAAGGCGAAGACTTCTATAAATTAGGAGAAGAAGCAGTTATCGGTTCTATCTCTTATGCAGGTTTCTCACCTGAACAGCCAACAGCTGTAACTGAAGCATTTATTAAGAAGTTCCAAGAGAAAAATGACAATGCAATGCCTGACCTATTCTCTGCACAAGGCTATGACGCTGTAATGTTAATTGTAGAAGCAATGAAGAAAGCAAACAGTGTAGATCCTGTAGAGTTCCATAAAACACTTGCTGAAACTAGTAACTATGAAGGTGTATCTGGTAACATTACCTTCCAAGCAAACCGCGAGCCTTTAAAGAGCCCAGTATATCTATTAACAGTTAAAGATGCTGGTGGAAAATTAGACTTCGGTCTATTAAAGAAAGTTCCAGTTAAATAAGTAAATTAAATTAAATTCAGTTCAATTCAATCTTAAAATAATAATTATCATAGCTCCGCTTTTATAGCGGAGCTATACCATTCCATCGGATATTTTACATATTTTGTATTAGAGGAGGTTCTACAACTATGGAACTGATACAGCAGCTCATTAATGGCATCACCTTAGGAAGTACCTATGCACTCATCGCCCTAGGTTATACCATGGTTTATGGAATCGTTTTATTGATTAACTTTGCCCATGGGGAAATTTTTATGTTTGGTGCCTTTGCCGGTTTATTTATTGTCACAGTGCTTGGCATCTCCAATCTTTATTTAGCGATTTTAGGAGCAATGGTTTTTAGTATGGGATTAGGTGTCCTCATCGAATTTATTGCCTATCGACCATTACGAGGTTCTACAAGATTATCTGCATTAATTAGTGCAATTGGTGTTTCAATCTTTTTAGGCTCCTTAATGGTTCTCATTCGGGGAGCAAACGTAACTTCTTTTCCAAGAAAAGAATTGTTTACTATGAAAAACATTGAATTTTATGGATTAAGTATATCCAATCTTCAAATTGCAATTATCCTCATTTCAGCAATACTAATGATCTCTCTTCAATTGTTTGTTAATTACACGAAAATTGGTAGAGCGATGAGAGCAACCTCAATGGATGGCGATGCTTCTATTCTAATGGGAGTAAACCAAAATTCAATTATTTCAATCACCTTTGCAATTGGTTCTGGCTTAGCAGCGGCAGGTGGCGTTTTATGGGGACTTAATTTCAGCTCTATTCATCCATACATGGGCCTAATGGCAGGTTTAAAGGCCTTTGCTGCAGCCGTTTTAGGTGGTATTGGTAGTATTCCAGGAGCGATGTTTGGCGGGGTTTTCCTGGGTGTTGCTGAAACGTTAGGAATAGCAGCAGATTTATCCAAATATAAGGATGCATTTGCATTTGCAATCTTGATTATCGTTTTATTAATTCGCCCAACCGGCTTATTTGGACGAAAGATTTCAAAGAAAGTGTAGGTGGCAAAATTGAAGAATTTAATCCCAGAAAACTACGCAGTACGATTTATCTTTTTCCTGCTGTCGTTCGTTGCTTTGTATTATTTTTTAAAAGGCTTAGCATTTGCTATAAATGATAATTATATTTTAACCATATTAACTTATATGGCGATTAATACCATTCTTGCTCTTGGGTTAAATTTAATTACTGGAATTACAGGCCAATTAAATTTAGGGCATGCCGCATTTATGAGTATTGGTGCTTATACTGGTGCACTGCTAACAATGAAAATGAATATGCCTTTTGGAATATCCATCTTAGCTGCAGGTATAATGGCAGCATTGATAGGCGTTTTAATCGGCTATCCTATCCTTAGATTAACGGGTGATTATTTCGCGATTACTACCCTTGGTTTTGCAGAAATTGTTCGTGTTCTATTTAATGGAATGGAATTTACCAATGGCGCTATCGGAATCTCTGGTATTCCACGCCATACCAATTTCTCAATAGCATGGTCCATTGCTGTTTTAGTTATTATTCTCATGGTCTGGCTTAATAACTCACGAAATGGTCGATCTTATATGGCCATCCGCGATAACGAAATTGCCGCAGAATCAATGGGAATCAATACCTCCTTATTTAAGATTCAATCGTTTGCAGTTGGTTCCTTTATGGGTGGTGTTGGTGGCGCTTTATTAGCACATCAAATTTCCTTTATTAAGCCAGATATGTTTGGCTTTATGAAATCTATCGAGCTATTAATGATGGTGGTTATGGGTGGATTAGGTAGTATTCCAGGAACGATTCTAGGTGCAAGCTTACTTACTATGGCTCCAGAAGCACTTCGTGTATTTGCCGATTATAAATATCTGATTTATGGTTCCCTACTCGTCGTTATGATGATTTTTAGACCTAATGGAATTCTAGGTGGTGTAAACCTGCGTCAACTCCTTGATTTCAGTGTGAAGAAAAAAAATATTGAAAGAAAAAATCTATCGAATTAAGGAGGCATAACCATGGGACTTTTAGAGTTGAAAGATACAACGATTAAATTTGGTGGACTTGTTGCGGTTGACTCCGTAAATCTAAGGGTAAATAAAGGAGCAATACATGCCCTTATTGGCCCAAACGGTGCTGGTAAAAGTACTTTATTTAACCTAATAACAGGAATCTATAAACCTACTAGCGGGAATATACATTTTGAGAAGAAACAAATTGATGGTACTCCAACCTTTAAATTGACCTCTCTCGGCATTGCGAGAACCTTTCAAAATATCCGTCTATTTGATGATTTGACGGTAGCAGATAATGTCAAAATTGGAACTCATGTAAGAACAAAGCAAGGGTTATTGGGAGCCTTAACTCGTTTTCCTACTCAAAATAAAGAAGAAAAATGGATTACAGAAAAAGTAAAAGAAGAATTAAACTTTATGAAGCTTTACGATAAAAAGGATGAGTTTGCTAAAAACCTCTCCTACGGGGATCAGAGAAGATTAGAAATCGCGAGAGCATTAGTTTCAGATCCAAAAATCATCTTACTAGACGAACCTGCGGCAGGAATGAATCCACAGGAAAAAGTAACCTTAATGAGTTTAATCAATTTAATTCGCGAACGTGGAATCACCGTTTTCTTAGTAGAGCACGACATGAAGGTGGTTATGGGAATATCCGATATTGTTTCTGTTTTAGATTATGGAAAGAAAATAGCAGAAGGTACACCTACAGAGGTTAAAAGTAATGAAGATGTCATTGCAGCATATTTAGGTGCAGAATATCTAAAAGCACACATGAATTAAAGAAGAGGTGATTTTACTTGCTAACGGTGGAAAATATCAATGTATATTATGGAGCAATTCATGCCTTACGCAATGTCTCATTGCAGGTGAATCAAGGAGAAATCGTTTCCCTTATTGGCGCAAATGGTGCTGGTAAAAGCTCAATCTTAAGAACAATCTCTGGTTTAAATAAATTAAAGGGCGGCAAGATTTCCTTCCTTGACAAGGTATTATATGAAAGTAAGACCAAAAAGAATATCTTTGGAAACGAATCCTTTACAACAACAGGTGTCGCTCCTCATTCGCTTGCCAAAATGGGAATTGGCCATGTGCCAGAAGGTCGTCGCGTATTCCCACATATGAGCGTAAAAGAAAATCTATTAATGGGCGCATATTCTAGAAAGGATCGAGATTTCAGCGAGTCCTTTGAAAACGTCTTTGAAAAATTCCCAAGATTAAAGGAACGGATTAAGCAGCCTGCAGGCACCCTATCTGGTGGTGAGCAGCAAATGCTTGCCATGGGAAGAGCCTTAATGAATCAGCCTAAGCTCTTATTAATGGATGAACCATCTATGGGATTAGCACCTATGCTTGTAGAAGAGATTTTTGATATAATCAAAGAGATTAATAGCAAAACAGGTACCACCATTCTTTTAGTAGAACAAAATGCTCATCTAGCTCTTTCTATTGCCCATCGCGGGTATGTCATTGAAACTGGGGAAATTATTTTAGAAGGCCCAGCCCAAGAGCTAGCTAACAATCCTGAAGTAAGAAAAGCGTATTTAGGGGAATAAACACACAGTTATTCAATAGATTTCATGTTTTTGATAGAGGAGAAATAGATTTCAATGACAAAGGATAAGTATCCATATATTGCATTAGCTTTTGGTCTAGTGGCAGTCTCTACTGCCTCAGTCCTAGTAAAGCTCTCCGACGCACCGTCTTCCATTATCGCTGCGTATCGAATCTTTTTTACCGTAGTGATCTTGGGAATACCGACTCTGATCTTTAAAAGAAAGGAGCTTGCCAAAGTAACGAAAAGGGAATTGTCCTATTCCTTTTTATCTGGGACATTTTTGGCCTTTCACTTTATCACTTGGTTTGAATCATTAAAATATACATCGGTCGCAAGCTCGGTCGTTTTAGTGACGTTACAGCCTGTATTCGCGATGTTAGGTACCTACCTATTTTTTAAAGAAACGGTTTCTATAAAGGAAATCTTCGGAGCTTTACTCGCCTTTTCAGGAAGTGTAGTGATCGGTTGGGGCGATTTTAAAATTGGTGGTATGGCTTTATATGGAGACATCCTAGCACTAACCGGAGCCATCTTTGTTACTGGCTATTGGTTAGTGGGTCAATCATTAAGAAAAACCTTATCTCTTCTTCCCTATACCTTTTTAGTCTATGGAGCAAGTGCCATTGTTTTATTTGGATATAACATCGCTTTAGGGATTGAGTTATTTGCTTATGAGATGGATCATTGGCTGATCTTTATTGCCTTGGCAATAATCCCGACTGTGTTTGGACACACCATCTTTAATTGGGCATTAAAATATGTGAATACAACCACAGTATCCGTTACTATTCTTGGAGAACCAATCGGTGCCACCTTACTTGCCTTTTACATCTTAAATGAGATGGTTACGACAACACAGCTCCTTGGCGGATTAGTGATTTTAACTGGGATTTTTATTTATCTAAAATATAATAAAACAGAAAAAAGTACGGGCGATATTATCGCAAAAGAGCAGATAGAGTTTTGATTCTATCTGCTCTTTTAAACTTCAAATACTGACAATAAGCCCATTGTTTTCGCGTTGATATTCTTTAATATCCCTAAGAAATTCTTTAATAACATCGTGTGCTTTAATTCCTAAAAACTTCTTGTGATCTCCTAATTCTCTAAAATCCTGTTTTCCTGCCCCAATCACTTTATATATTTTATCCATTTGAAGGGGTTTTCCTTTGATTTCAATATGTTCAATTCGCTGACCATCACTATTATATGGCTTCAGTGCCATGAATAATTCTGTTGAGCGTAAAATATATCCTCCCATTTGATGAAAAGGGTCTCTAGCATAAACCGATGTTAGATTTCTCTCTAGTATTTGTAGCAGCTTCCTCCCTTCTGCTTCAATCGTAAATAACTCCGGATTAGAAGGAATCATTTGCCAAATGTCCTTCATCGTGATTTGTCCGGGAAGAATCGGTACACCATAACGCCACCCATGAGAAAAGCTAACATCTCCCTCAAAATAATGCATATAGGAATCCGTTATAAAATTGTCCATTGATGTTTGATGTAAGTACATTCTGTGCAAAGGGGTGAGCGTTTTCCCCAATACTGGATCAAGTATTTTCTGATAAGGTTGAATCGCCTGCTCAATTAATTCCTTTGTTTGTTGATCTTCTTCAAATTGATGTTTATAAAGTGGAATGAGTTGATAAGTATAATCTACAATTTTTCCATTATTCCACTCTAAATCGAGTTGTCCTAAAAAAGATCCATGTGAACCAGCCTGAATAATTAATGTGTCATTTACTTTTAAAGGCAGTTTAATTCGATCATGACTATGTCCACTTAAAATAACATCAATACCAGAAACCAGTGTAGCCAATTTTTGTGATAAAGGAAGTCCAATATGCTCAATAAGGATTACTAGATTTACCTTTTCCCTATCCCTTAGCTGTTCAATATATTTAGGTAATACATCTAATCCTAAAGTAAAGTGTAAACCCTCTGAAAATGAGGATGGCATCGTCTTATCCTCAAATGGATAAGTGAGTCCTATAATTCCTACCTTTAATCCCTTCATTTCTTTTACTATATACGGCCTGAATATTGGCGTACCGTGAATACTATCAAATACGTTGCATGCAACCGTTGGATATGGCAAACGATTTGCTAATTTCATTAGTTGTATAGGACCATACGCAAAATCCCAATTTCCAGGAACCCAAACATCTAACATTAAATTTGATAAAACAGGTATTAATGCTTCCCCTTTTGAAAGCACTGCTGGACCTGTTCCATGAAGAGTATCCCCATTATCTATAAATAGAACATTAGGGTTTTCGTCCTTTTTTTTCTTTACATAATTAGCAATTCTAGCGAAACCACCAACCATTTGGTAGCTGATTTCTTTGCCATAAAATCCTTCCCAGTGACTCTCCATATGTCCATGAGTATCATTTAACTGAATAATGGTTAAATTGGCCATACAAATCCCTCTC
The DNA here is from genome assembly GCA_002441135.1 of Caryophanales bacterium UBA6259. Lineage (GTDB taxonomy): Bacteria > Bacillota > Bacilli > Tepidibacillales > Tepidibacillaceae > UBA6259. The sequence goes on from DJVJ01000037.1 coordinate 18,381, forward strand.
TTGCTTATCCTTATTTGTATCCCATATTATTCACCATAATCTCCATTTGTTACCATTAAAATCCTTAGATACTCTGTTAAGTATTATACTGGAAAAATAATCTCTTATAGAACCAAAAAAACAGGTAAGCGAAATTTACGCTATACCTGTTTTTCATTTACTTATTATAATACGATGTCAAAGCGACTAATTCTTTCGATATCCCCTTTAATTTCTCCATTGATTCAGGAATTCGATCGATACTAGCCAATTGATCTTCGATTGATGCATGAACCTCTTCAGTTGCTGCTGAGGATTCTTGAGTAATTGCAACTACCGTGTCAGTAAACTGTTCTGTTTTGTCTACCTGTTTTTTTACATTCCCCATACTTCTTTCTACTTGGTTAATCTGGTTAGCTATATCATAAATGGAGGAAATCATCTCTTCTAAGGAGTTTGCCACTTTATTCGTTTCGTTCGCTCCTTTTAATACGACATCCTTGGTGATCGTTACTTGTTCTGTCATATGAGTAGAATAGTCGGCAATGTGCTTGACAATGCCAATAATGTTCTCTGCTGAATTAGAGGTTTGCTCTGCCAGTTTACGTACTTCATCTGCTACAACCGCAAATCCTTTCCCTGCTTCACCAGCTCTTACCGCTTCAATCGCCGCATTTAACGCCAAAAGATTGGTTTGCGCCGAAAGATCTTGGATAAAGTTAACCATCTGGCCGATCTCACTTGTTTTTTCGTTTAACGCCTTCATATCATCGTATGTAGTATCAGAATAGTTCTTTATGTTTCCTATGTCATGAACTAATAGCTGAATTTCTTTTTGACTCTCTTTGGCTTTTTGTTCTGTCTCCGTTACACGCTTATTGGTGTCCTCTATTAACTCATACACCTTGCTAGAATCGGTATTTATGGCCTGCATAGCTTCCACAATTCCAGTCACCGATTGCACTTGTTTTTCTGTACCTGCTGCGACTTCATTTGAAGCGATCTCAATTTCTTTTGTTATGTTCAGTATATCATTTACCACCTGATCTAGATTATCCGTAATTTGCTCTAATTCCTGAGATGCTTGATATGTATTAGAAAAGGATAGCGATAATTTATCAGAGATCTCATTTAACGCCTCTGCTATTTGGGACAAAGATCCCGTCTTTTTAATATCCGTACGATAGTTCAAATCCCCTTCGGATAAGGACTGAATATGGTTAATTAAATGTGGAATTGGAGAAACAAACTTCCGATAATTTGAGATTGCCGATAATAATCCGATTAATACTGCTCCAACCATGAGAATGGACATCGTCTTTAAGTAATTATAGCCGTTTAGATATGAGACAATGAAACTTAACAACAATCCACCTGGTATCACTGGAATCATCGTTCGAATGATGTAATCTTTAAGCGTTGTAACTCGATGCTTTTTCATAAAATCCCCCTGTACTAGTTTAAACATAGTAGATAATAGAATAATGATAAAATAAGAAGGATTCTAGAGTCAATTTAATTTTTTTAAAATTAAAAATTCTTTTTAATCATTTAGCTACTTATTCTGAATAAAGTTGGTATCATTGATTTTAGATAAAAATTATTTCAATACCCTAATTATAGTTTTTTTTGTTCGGATTTTGGTTTTCTAAAAACAAATAAATATTCATGAGCTAATAATAAAAAATTAAATTCTATACTTTTTTTATACCAATAATCAGTTGCTTTACAGTTATGCTGTTCTTTTATAATAATTTCTTTTAGTACAAACCCTGAATTTAAAAAAGTCTGCATTACCATAAATCCAAGTGGGATAACATGTTTCTTTTTTCTTATATCTCCTATTAAAATAGCACAATATTTTTCATCTTTTAGAACTCTAAAGGCTTCATCTGATACCTTTTTCATTTCTTCTAAATATTCATCAACATCTAAATGCGATAAATCTTCTTCTATATTGTTACTATATTTGATAATATTTGAATAAGGTGGATGAGTACATATTAAATCTACACTTGAGTTTGTAATAAATTCTAAATTTCTCGCGTCCGCTTGATAAATTTTTGGTTTATATTTTTCGTTTCTGCTGAAATTCAAATTTCTTTGGGCCAATAAAATAGAATCTGGATTGACATCTACACCAATACCTCTTCTTTCTAATAATTTGGTTTCAATCATTGTAGTACCACTTCCTAGAAACTGATCTAAAACTAAATCATTTTTATTTGTATACCTTAGAATAATATTCCTTGGAATATATGGTGACCAATTACCTCTATACTGCCCATTATGAGTGGCCCAGTTACCTCTATCAGTAAAACTCCAAATTGTAGTTGCTTCTAACATAAAATTTTTTGGCTCCCATTTATCTTCTTGTTTATTGCTTAACCCATTTTTCTTTGACATAAGACACCTCCAATCTTTTTTATTTAAAAAATACCATTTCGATATTTAATTAAATCTGAATATTTTGAATATTTAAATTATATATCCCACTTGATATTTTGACCATTATTTTTTCACATAAATTAAATTGATACTGATTTCTCTGAAGCACCGCCATTGTGAATTAACAATTTTATAAATAGTTTTAACAATTAAAAACAGCGTCGAATAATTGCCGTTTCTGTTTCTTTTACATACAAAACCTAATGTAAATACACGAAATATATGATATGATTTTAAATATAAATTTAAATTTACTTCCTGCTAAATAATTTATATAATCAAAATAACGAACATTAGTTCGTTATTAACTGATTGGAGATTTTATGAAATGAAGTATAATCATTTAGTTACCCCAGTTCTAAAATGGGTTGGCGGCAAACGACAACTAATGTCAGAAATAAAAAAGTATATACCTAAGTTTACAACTTATTACGAGCCCTTCGTTGGTGGTGGTGCTGTTCTCTTTGAGCTCCAACCAAAAAAAGCAGTAATAAACGATGTCAATGAAGAACTCATCAATTTATATAATGTGATTAAGTTTAATGTTGAGGAACTAATTCAAGACCTCAAAATCCATAAAAACGAGTCAGGTTACTTTTACAACATAAGAGAACTAGACAGAGACGTGGAAACATACAGCACCTTAACGCCTGTACAAAGAGCTTCAAGAGTACACTATCTCAACAAAACATGTTACAACGGACTCTTCAGGGTAAACTCAGCAGGGCAATTCAATACACCATTTGGTAATTACAAAAATCCTAATATAACTAATGAAATTACTCTAAGAGCTGTAAGCAATTATTTTAATGAGGCCAACATCACATTTTTAAACGTTGACTTCGAAGAAGCACTAAGAGGCATAAGAAAAGGAAGTTTTGTTTATTTTGACCCTCCATATGACCCGATATCAGACAGTTCAAACTTCACTGGGTATGCTAAAGGTGGTTTTGATAGAAACGAGCAAATTAGACTCAAAAAACTATGCGATAAACTGGACAAGCAAGGCGTCAAGTTTTTACTATCCAATTCAGCAACACCATTTATAAAAGAGTTGTATAAAGAGTACAAGATTGAAATTATAAAAGCTAAACGTGCAATTAACTCACAAGCTGACAAGCGTGGTGAGATAGACGAGGTGCTAATAAGAAACTATGAGTAATTTTGATTCAAAAAATGATGATGCTTGGGAAAAACTCTTTAAAAAACATCATATTCTGGATAAGATAGCCTCAGATGGTCAATTTATTATAACCGCTAAGGAAATCAATGAATATAGAGAAGCACGTTTAATGACTAAGTTTGATCATCGACGTAATCTGCCAACACTTTTTCACAGAAACAAACTTGCAATACTACCACTTACAAGGGGTTCTTATACTATTTCACACTATCAGGTATATCACAAATTTGAAGAGAATGAATCTCCAATAATTGAAGTTCCTTATCCATCCTATATACAAAGTATTAATTGGGAACAGATCACTTCTGAATCTACTGCAATCAATGTTGCTTACATATCAAACATGTTGGCAGACTTTATTGGTGAAGAAGGCTTAGTTCCTACGGTAAATGGCAGAATGAGCTCTGACCAATTCAGTTTCGATATATTTAACCAAAAAAGTAAAACAAACCATCATCTACAAGTAAAAAACTCCCAAATTGAGATAGATGGTGGTTTTGAAGGTTTTGATTCATTGTCATTGATTGAGGCAAAAAATAGCTTATCAGATGACTTCCTGATAAGACAACTATATTATCCTTTTAGACTATGGAAAAACAAAGTACATAAACGGGTTCGTCCTGTTTTCTTGACATATAGTAATGGTATCTTTTCTCTTTATGAGTACCAATTTACTGATGAATCAAATTACAATTCAATAGCGTTATTAAAAGCTAATCGTTATGCTTTGAAGCAAGACCCAATTGAAATTGATGATATTGTCGATATTTCACAGACAATATCATTTGTTGAAGAACCAGAGCTTCCTTTTCCTCAGGCAAATTCATTCTTAAGGGTAATAAACCTGTGCGAAATATTGTTAGAACGCAATTATATGACAAATGATGATATTACTTCAAAATATGACTTCGACGAACGGCAAACAGACTATTACACAAATGCTGGTAGATATCTTGGTCTAATCGAAAAAGATCGACTTGACGGTAACATAATTTATAAATTAACCAAATTGGGCTATTCAGTAATGAATTCTGTAATTAGGGAAAGAAATCTCAAATTAGTTAGGCTTATACTACAACACAAGGTATTTCACAAGATATTCAAGTATTACCTGACAAATAGTAACTTTCCTGAACCAGATGTGTACGTATCAATAATGAAAGATTCTAATCTTTACAACATAGTCAAACATAGCACTTATATACGACGTTCTTCAACGATTACCAACTGGATTAATTGGATATTTAGTTTAATACGAGATTAAGCATTAACAACATAATATTTAATTTACCTCAGTAATTAAATGTCTAATTTAATAAATAATTTAAATAAAAATTTAATTAAATCGACTACGCTTAACTTTACAGAAAAATTAAGGTTGAGCACTAGCGTCCTCTAAAACTGAGCTGAATAATTTACCACTTTTCTATGTGGCAACCTGAGCATAAAGTGAATTTTTCTGAGGGTAATGGATTTTGATCCATTATCTATTTTTATTTACCATTACCTTTTGGAGACACAAATGCGATAAATTCAAGGGTTAGGGGTAGAGTTCAGGCCTGTGGCACTATGTTTTTTATATCCCTGATGTTGTTCCATTTTCGCTTCCTAATTTCTTCAATAGCCCCTTTAGACAATTCTTTCGTTGCCTCTGAACGTCTTCTACACTTTTACAATCCTTAGTCCAATTTCTCTGGCTAATTGCAATTTAAGGTTTTGTATAAATGAATCACCGCTAATAGTGGTTACTTCTATTCACACAAAACCATAGACATTCATCTGTAATTTATTGTAAACTAATTTATAGTATTTTTTAGTCCTTTTTATTTTAAAAAAGCTAACACAAAAGCGTTAGCCAATAACTATTACTCTGTGATGTAACGGGTACATAATTAATTTATTTGCCTATACGTCCTTCTCCCTCTTCGTCAGCGGAGAATCACTCTTATATGGCACTCGGCCAGCAGGAATATGCAAAGAAGACTTCTCAATATTAATCTCCTGATCGTCAAAGAAAATATGTGCATTAAACGACTGCAAGATCTTTTCCTTGGATACTCCTCCTAAAAAGAAGGCTTCATCCACCTTTACTCCCCATTCTCTAAGGGTTAGTATCACCCGTTTATGTGCTGGACTATTTCTAGCAGTAACAATCGCAATCTTCACATACTTGGAGCCTTTTTCTTCTTTTTCTTTAATCATCGATAGAGTTTTTAGAAGCTTACCAAATGGACCTTCTGGTAATGGCTTGTTTGTATTTGCCCGTTCGTTTTCAATAAAGGCATCTAACCCTTTTTCTTTATATATTCGTTCGGACTCCTCAGAGAATATTACCGCATCGGCATCAAAGGCAATCCGTATTTCATCCTGCTTTGGGTCAAAATCCTATGGTGGATTATAGATGATAGCTGCTGCAATTCCATTATCGATGGCCATTTGAACATCTTCTTCACTTTTTGATAGAAACAAGTCTACTTCAAAGGCATGAAGATAAGGCGATATCGACTCTCCTCCTGTAAAGGCAGCTCGATAAATCTCTAATCCATATTCGTTAATTGAGTTAAAAACACGTAAGCCAGTTTCAGGAGTATTTCTAGACATGACAATGACTTCTACGATTGGATCATTAAAGATTTTATTTAATCTTAATAAGGCCTCAATCAGTGGAAAGGCAGTACCCTTTTCTAATAATTCATTTTCGTGCTCTAGCTGATATTTAGCGTACTCTTCTACCCCTTGACTCTCAAATATTTCATTTTCTTTTTCTAAGTCAAATAGTGCCCGAGATGAGATTCCAATGACCAGTTTTTCTTTTAAATCATAGGCCATATTTTATTCACCACCATTAATAATCTTATAGTCTTGCTATAAAAGCCCTATTAAATAGGGCTTTTTAATGTTAATTTTTTATTTTAAACCACTCTTACAAAAGAGTGATATCTGGTTCCTTGATACGTCAAATCGCCGAAATCTCCTTCTACTAGATAGCCAAACTTGTTTCTTGGTACCTTTAATTCAAGGCGATCTCTATTTTCAAATTCAAAAGTAACATAATAGGTTGTACTACTAGAATGATGAACATGGCCATTATGATTATGGGCATGTCTGGATGTATGGCCTCTTTTAGAAACAATGACTGCCTTTTCCGTTAAAATTGGCTGTTGATTGTTACTATGCCATTCTGAAATACCTTTAAAAATAGTGATTACAAAAATTGATAGAATAATTACAAATACAATTCCAACTATCGATGGAAACATTGTAAACATGAAATCCCCTCCTTTTAGAAAGTTATTCTCTAATCCTCCCATAAATCCTCCATCAGCTTATCAATATTGCTCTTCCTTTTTATTGTTTCATCCTGATTAACTATAATCTGATCTCCAATAAATTCGATAACATCGCCAGCTTGGATTTTTTCAGGAAAGCGTTCTTTCTCATATGCAACCATTTCCCCATCGATTTCAACAACCACAATATCTTCTTCAATACGATCAATAATTCCTGTTTTATGGAATGGCATCTATTTTCTCTCCTTTACTATTCGTTAATTCTGCAGGATCAGCCTCATTATTCCAAACGTTATTCGTGGTCCATAGCAATTGACTTGGCGGATTATTTATCCCATTACTACCAGAAGTGATTTGAACACTTGCTCCTGCTTTAAGAATAAATCCGTTTGGAAAGCTATATACCTGATTACCAGCCACACTAGTTAATGTCCAGCCGGTCAACTCTATATCTATTGTCCCTATATTCTTAATGGTAGCCACCTCTTTAAAACGATCCACATTCACAAGCTTAATCGAGCTTGTGGCTTTTGCAGGTTGGTCGGTTTTCGTTGATTGTTCTGTTACTGTTACCCCATTCACAGTAAACTGAAGGCTTTTTCCATCACTAATTGCTATAATAGTCCCTTGCTGATCTGTTCTATATACTTTGACATTAGAATTTGCCAATTTGTTTAAGGTTTCTCTATGTGGATGGCCATAGCTATTATCTACTCCTGCACTAATCACTGCATATTTTGGGTTGACGGCTTTTAAAAAGCGATCTGATGTTGAGCTATGAGAGCCATGATGGCCCACCTTTAATACATCAGCAGCAATGTTTTGACTAAGCATATCCGCTTCTGCTATTTCTTCAGCATCTCCTGTGAAAAGAAAAGAAGTATTACCATAGCTTAGATGTAAAACCGCACTATAGTTATTTAAATCTTCATATGCTTTTACTGGACCAACCAATGTTGCAGTAACTCCCTCTAGTGGAATAGTGACTCCTGCTTTTGCCGATTTAATCGATAACCCTTGTGCTTTAACCCCTTTTAGGAAATTTTCAAAGGTTTTAGAGGTATGAGAGACCTTTGGGGCATAGACCGATTCAACTTTAAATTCTTGAAGTACAGAGACTAAGCCAGCCATATGATCACTATGCGGATGGGTGGCAATCAGCACTTCTATATCATCCACTTTTAAGTCTTCTAAATAATTAACTAACATTTCCTCATTTCCAAGATCGCCCCCATCAATTAAAATATCCTCTCCAGCAGGCGTTTTAATATAGATGGCATCTCCTTGGCCAATATCTAGGTAATAGACCTTTAGGGTATTCTCCATTTCTAATATCGAAGAATTCCCTTGTTCAGAATTGGTTTCTGTTTGTACCGCTTGACACCCAAGTCCGCTAAGGAGTGCCAATGCCATTATTAGACTTAGTAATCCCCTTTTAATCATTTCTTTCCTCATAAATGCTCCTCCTTGTTGTGAATACAATAAATCTAGTATTTTTACTAACTCTCTTATTCTCTATCTTATTCTTCGAATCGTAGCTTTATTTTATGGAAGTTTTTTGTTTGAAATATTCATAATATTCTGTATAATTGGAGATAAGGAGATGATATCATGGCTAACTTTACAAATTTCCCGATTAAAGAAAGAAACCTTTTTAATCTAAATAATGAGCAAATATTACGCTATTTAAAGACCTTCTCTGACCATAAAATTAGCTTCTGGAAAGAAGGAGCTCATCTCTTTACTATGCATCGTTTTGATGAAGGGTTACAAATTAAATTAATCTGGAATATGCACCATCCTGAGCAAGTAGGATTTGTTGAAGCAGGAGAAATCAACTTTAATAATTATTTTACCATTTTTCATCTTCTTTCGCTTATAGAGCAACAGTTCATTTCTTTAGAAGGCTATACATTTAATTCCTATACTATTTTCGAATTTACTCCAGACAATTCCCTATATAATGCCTTTAGTACTATTTTTGCAGAAAATAGAGCAGCTATTGGGAAAGAGGATTATTATAAGCTCGAATTTGAACTACAAAATCCAAGTATTATAGAGGATAATAATGAAAACTATTATTTTTTAGATATAATCATGGATGACTTTTTTGCTTCCATTGATAACCTTGTAAAGTTTAGGGAGTATTTAAGGAGTAAAGGTATTGATATAGATTAAAAGCCCCCCCTTTTAATAAAATGAACCCTGTAAAATAGAACTTTTCAGCATCTATTTTGCAGGGTTTATTATTTTGAGAGGTAACATTTAATTATTTTTACAAAATTCGAAGACGTTCTGTTAGCTTACCATACCAGGTTGAGAATTGTATTTGCAATACAAAGGCCAAGGCTAGGATTAATGCTGCTTTTGTACCAAAGGAAATTGTTGCAATTCCGATTGCGATAGATAGATTTCTTAGCACGGTACTATACACTAAGCTGATGCTATCTGCCCGATTAAATAACCATTTTCCAATGATTGTACTGATGAGGAAGTTTAAGAAGTAAAAAGCGATTAGAATCATTAATGCTTTTGTTAAAGTAGAAATTTCAGCGATAAGTAATTTTCCATTAATACTTGTGATCACAAAAATGATGACGACTAATCCCCATGAGCTAATAGCTGGAAACATCGGTTTGATTTTTGTGTTAAATTCCTCAATGGTATATTTTTTTAATAAAGAACGATAAATACGGTCTCCAATAATCATTGGAACGATAATTACTAAAAATACTTTCATCACTAAAAACATCAAATTGGCTTCAATCACTTCACTAAACATGATGGTTAAATATACAGGAGTAATCAAAGCTCCCATGATTAAACTAATGGCCGTTATTTTAATAGACGCAGAAACATTGCCTTTATAAACCATGGTCCATGAGATGGTCATTCCACTTGTAGGCAATAGTGAAGCTAATGCTAAACCCGCAAAAAGCTCTGGCTCACCTTGTAACCAAACAACCCCTATTAAATAGGCTAAGGAAGGGATAATAAGGAAATTGATGATTGATGCAATCACGAATAACTTCGTATGAGCAGTGCTTGCCATCTCTTTCCACTGAAATCCAATCATTGTTGGCAATACCATGGCAAAAATAGAAAGTGGCATTAAAGGTCGAACAAACGGATCATTAAAATAATTTCCAACGATAAGTCCAATAATCATACTTAGTAAAACAACGAAAGATAAGTGCTGAAATGGAAAATAGAGAATTTTTTTAAGCATTGTATTCAACTTTCTCCTATCCTATTTAAATTCTTAACTGAAATTAGTATATCATTAATTGTGAGTAAAGAGTGAACAAAGAGTGAGTAAATAATGGAGAGAATTGGAGGTCACTTATAATCGATACATTTTCTTTAAGACAATCTCCTTTGGTAATACTCCTGCAGATAGTCTTACTAATAACAAATAATTATAGTGAATCTTAAACAAAACCTGATAAATCCTCCCATTCATCACTTGCAGATGCTGGCTTGGTTGTAAATCATAGGCTGGTATTTTTTTTATATTATTTTTGTATCTCGCCGTGACTCGATGTACCCCATCAATAATCACGTACTTTTCTTTCAGTTGTGGATAATAGCCAATGATAATTGGATCTTGATTTTCCAACGCGTAGTCCAAGTGCTCTTCATTATAATCTGCTTGAAGGACACTTGGTTTTATAATACTTATATCAATCATCTTAGGCTTCATTTTGATTTCCTTGATCATCTCTTCAGCGCGATTAACATCCCAAGACATGGTATAAAATTGACCATTTCCTAGCTGAACATCTCTATTAAAATTTTGTTCTGGCCCTCTTATAATTGGATAATCTTCCGCTTCCATTAGTAGGTTTCTGTATTTGGCAAATAGTTGATTGGCATTGCCTATTTTAAATCTTTTGTGAAAGCCAGATTTCCGTAAAAAATAATAAAAGTATTCCTTAGTTAGAAATTGGTCTAATTGATAAAGATTGTTCAAGATGATACCTCCCATTCTCGAGTTAAAGAAATTATATGAATAGAGAAAATTTTCATACCAACTTTAGACCTAAAAATATGATAAGATGACAATATAATTTAGTGGCTTATCTTGTAAATAAAGGAGATTTTTTTCTATGGAAGAGTTAAGACAAAAGCTTGAAGAATTAAAGGGCAACTTAAATAAAGTCATTATCGGCAAGGAAAAGGAGCTTGAGCTAATCTTAGCTGCTTTACTTGCTGAAGGCCACGTTCTATTAGAAGATGTGCCTGGGACAGGGAAAACGATTTTAGCGAGAAGCTTAGCGAAATCTATCAATAGCTCATTTAGTAGAATCCAGTTCACGCCCGATTTATTACCGAATGATATTGTCGGTATTCACTTTTTCAATCAAAAAAATCAGGAGTTCGAATGGAAGCCAGGCCCTATCCATGCACATATCGTCTTAGCGGACGAGCTTAATCGAACAACACCAAGAAGTCAATCCGCATTATTAGAAGCGATGGCAGAAAAGCAAGTTACAGTCGATGGCAAAACAATTTTGCTACCAAAGCCTTTCTTTGTCGTAGCAACCCAAAATCCAATTGAGACTGAAGGAACCTTTCCTTTACCAGAAGCCCAATTAGATCGTTTTATTATAAAGCTATCCCTTGGCTATCCAACATTTGAAGAAGAGATGATGATGATTCATCGTTTTAAAGAGAACAATCCTTTAGAACAGCTAGAAGCGGTGATTCAAGCTGAAGATATCCAACAGATGCAAAGCGACGTAAAAAAAGTGCATATTAACGAAGATCTGATTACCTATATCAGCAAAATTATCCATGCATTAAGAACTCACAAGGAAATTGAGGTTGGACCAAGCCCACGTGCAACATTAGCACTTGTTCGCTTTGTCCAAGCACTAAGCTTCATTCGTGGAAGAAGTTTTGTTTTGCCAGAGGATATCCAGGAAGCAGTGGTGCCTGTTTTGGAGCATCGCTTAATGATTGGAATGGATATTTCGTTACAAAAAACGGCAAAGGATCTCGTTATAGAAACTGTAAATCAAATCTCTGTGCCTCTTGAAGACATAAGGTGATAAAATGTTCAATCATCCATCCACCTATTTTGTTGTTCTTCTTTTGGGAGTAGGATTTGTCTACCAGCAGGATCTTTTAATCATTTTAGGGCTGTTCGTACTTTCCCTTTTTCTTTTAAGTTATTTATGGATTAGCTCAGGGAGTAGATATTTGAAGGTTAAAGGGGAGAATTCCTTAAAAGCAACCTTTAGAGATACCCCCTTTAGCATAGCTTATACTATTGAAAATAGCGGATTTCTTCCGTATATCAATGGGAGCTTTTTTTTCACGCTTCATCGAGATATTATGGTTGAGAATTTGCCAGTAGTAAAAGTAGAAGGGTATTACCATACCTATCAGATTAATGTAAGTCTACCGCCCAAAAGTATTGTCCATCATACGCTTTCTTTAAGAATAAATAAAAGAGGAAATTATTATCTTGGGGATACGAGTTTAGTTATTGCTGACCCCTTTTCCTATTCATCAGCAACGATCTTTAACTTTTTACCGATGGAAATCGCAATCTATCCAGAAATAAAGCCCATACCATCTCCGATTCGTAATCTTTTTCGACCGAATGGGAATACACGGACCAATCAACGGATTTTTGAAGACCGCATGTTACCAAAAGGAGCAAGAGAGTACACTCCACAGGATCCTTTTTACAAGATTGATTGGAAGCAAACAGGACGGATGGGTAGTTTATATACCAAGGAATTTGAGCAATCGGCCAATCAAGAAATCTGGATATTAGCCAACTTAAAAACTAGTGATAACCCAATAGAGGGATTAAATGAAGAAAAGGTGGAAGAGGTTATTTCTACCGTTGCCTCATACGCCTACACCCTTTCTCAAAAAGGCCAATCTTATCTGATTATGAAAAATGCAAAGCTAGCAAAGGTCAATTCCTTATATACATTATATGCTGGTTCAAAAAAAGATGTGGGCTATATTCTATATGAGCTAGCCCGATTAAAAAGCTATAAAACGGTGGATTTTATTCATACCTTAAAGGCAGTGAAAAAGCATAGCATTTCCTATAAGCCGATTATTCTACTTGTAAGTGCCTATTTTTCCGAGCGGATATTAAAACAGGTTGAATTACTCAAACGTGAAGGGTATCGGATTCATTTAATAAATCCAGAAAAATATAGTAATGGGGAGCTTCAGGATGAATTGGTGGCAAAGGTTCGCTAAACTAACAAATAAAAGCTTAATATACCTAGTGGAAAGCTATATTCTGTTTATGGTAGGATTGCTTTTCTTAAGGAGTTCCTTTTCTTTACAGCCTTTTCAGCTGTGGATTGTTTTTGTCTTGCTTTCTCTTTCCACCTTATTAGATAAAAAGAAGCTAATTCCTACCTATAGTTTAATCGTTGGGTTATTCCTTCTAGGAATTCTCTATTATTCATTTTCATTGATTCCTTGGGTTACTTTCTTCCTTATCCTTATATGGCGATTTTCTGTTTTGGAGCAGAAGAAAGAGATTAATATAGGTATTTTCACCACTCATTTATTTTACTATATTGGATTATCTGTTTTTTTAATTCTGGTGAAGCCTTTTTTTGTAATTCCGATCACTGCTAATTCCATTTTATTCTCTTATTTTATTCTTTTACTTTCCTATATTGTGTTTGGCGTAATGCAGCAAGTAGAAAAAACTGCTTTGGACAGAAATCTAATCAAGTCCTTGTCTATTTTACTAGGGATTATTGTTCTATCGATTGGGGCTGTTTTTACTTTTTTTTATGTGATTAAGAAACCGTTGTTGTTCCTGTATATCATAATTAGAGATGTTATTAGTGCTTTTCTGCTGTTTATCGCAAAGATAGTATCATCCCTTGTTATGATGATTTATGCCAATGCTCCTAAGGAACGGCAAAATGTAGTTCAAGAGTTATTACAGATTACTCCACCTGATGAAGAAGCTCAAGAAATTATACCGCAAGTAGACCATTCGAACTTTGCAATCTATTTTGAGCGTTTTCTTCTATTTATGTTTGTACTTGGATTGATTTTCTTGGTCTATAAAATTATTCAAAGAATTCAATTAAACAATCATAAAAATGCACCATCAGCCGTTAAAATGGCAGAAGAAAGAGTAGGATATCAAAGAAAAATACAAGCAAGACGATTTATTTCAGCCAATGTATTTAGAAAGCTTTATCAGCAATGGATTGTTTGGTTAGTGAGGAAAAGGAAGCTACCGGTTGATTCGGTTAATCATAGTTTAACTTCAAGTGAAGTGAACGAAAAAATAGCGGCATCCTATCCTGATATTTCGCCAGAGGTGAGGAAAATCACTGCGGATTACCAGCGGATACGATATGGAAATGAAGCAGCTAGTGTGTCAGAGAAGGAATTTAAAACGTTGATTAAGTATATAAAAGGGCAAATTAAAGTGCAGGATAAAGAGAAAAGATAGTAAAATATACCAAAATATAACAAAAGGGGCCAGGCCCCTTTTGTTAGGCCCCTTTTGTTATATTTTGTAAACAACATTATTTTTCTGGCACATATACCCTTGTTTTGTTGGAACCAAGAATTAAAAAAGCACCTGTAATTAAAAATATGCTAGTAAAGCCTAGTAAATTAGCGAAAGCACCAAATAGAATTGGGCCTAAAACTTGGGTTAGTCGATTTGAGGTTAATCTTAATCCTAAGCCTTCTCCAACTCGGTCTTCTGGTAAGGAAAGAATGGTAGTAGTAATCGATAATGGCTGACCAATGCCTAAGCCCATGCCTAGTGCTAAGGACAAAAGATATAAAACAATTAGTTGATCAAAAAAAGGAATGATCAGAAAGATAACTCCTGAAATTAGAATCGATCCCAGAATAACATGATTTCTACCATAACGGTCTAGTAAAGCTGGCATTACCCAACGAATTAAAATACCTGCCCCTGCATTTAAAGCAATAATAATTCCTATTGTAGTATCAGATATACCATTATTGGTAGCAATCAATGGAAAATAAGTAACAAAAATATCCTTTCCAATAAGTATTAAAGAGCTAATAAGAAACGCTCTTCTAACGTTTACAATGGATAAAAGCTCAAAAATATTTCCAGTTGACGATTGTTTTTTCTTACCATTCTCCTCATGCTTTTCTTTTAAGAATATTGTAGATATTGTAGAAAGTAATCCTACGATTCCTAAATATAAAAATGCATGCGAATAACCAAAATGATCAGAAAAGGGTCCTCCGATTAATGGACCTATTAAACTTCCTATCGATACACCAATACTAAAAATTGCTACATTCTGTTCTCTTTTCTTTGGATCCTTTGTATGACCAGCATAGCTTTGAGCTGCTACTGCTAATATGGTTTGGGTAATGCCTGCAATTAATTGTGAAAATCCAATACCAACAATAGTAGGAAAGTAAAAAGGAATGACCAATGCAATACTACCGAAAAAGGTACTAAACATCAGCGGTCTTTTTGACCCAACTTTATCAACCCATTTCCCCATCTTGATGGCATAGAGAAGCGGGAAAAAGGAATATAAGGCGACAATTACCCCAATTACCCATGGGCTTGTATTTAACTGATTAGCTAGCATTAAAGAAATAAGTGGTCTTGTACCTGCAATTCCAATCATAAAAAATGCAGATATAGTAGCAATAATGTAATAATCTATTGATCTGTTCTCTCCCATGAGGTCATCACCTTCTGAAATATTTCTATTCTCTAAATATATTATATTAAATTATACAAAAAACTTCTTCGTATTTAAAACAAAAAAAAGAATGTAGAGAAAAATCACTCTACATTCTCGTTCAAATTTGAACTATATATGCTATCTGTGCGGGGAGGCAACAGACACTTACTTATAAACTTTAATTTTAGCTACAGAACGATCTGGACTTTCAGTTATAACTCGAATCTTCAATCCATAATTTGGAATATTACGTCCTGCATATGGCATTACAAGATTAGTGTAAGATGCAGAATCATCAAATACTGGATTCATTACAGTAGCATTATCTTGCATAGTCAAACTATATCCATAGTATTCTGTGTAATCTAAGAACATTTTTTCTGTTGATTTCAAGCTAAATGCGGCATCATGTAGCTGGTAACGAGTTGAGCCTAATCCTGCATTAATGCCTAACCATCGATTTAACACTTGATCGGCATCAACTACTCCAAGATAACCATCACCAGGATGAACTCCAGTCCAGTTATCATCATAGGAATCATCTACATACCAAATGACTAAACCTGGATCATAGCTCATTAAACTGCTTCCTCGGCGAATATGTGCTAATCCTTGGTCTACTCCTTGGTGGTTTCTCCACTCAAGTAAGTAATAATGGGTTGTTGTAACTTTTCCTTCATGCTTTTCAAAGCCATGAGATACAAAGGAGGAATCTCCTTCTGCTCCATCATTGAATACCTCTGCTCCATCTACTACTACACGTACATTATCTACAAAGAATCCTCTAAGTGTTGTTCCCCAGTCCGTCATATAACGGAACTGCAAACCAACCATTTGACCAACATATGGAGTTAAATCAATAGACTCATGTACCCATCCATTACTAGTCCCTGTATATCCCGGCATGTTCTCTTTAATAGCTGGATAACCATCATCAACAATGGAAGAGCTTGTTCTAGCTGTAGCTAGAGATTGCCATGTCACACCATTATCTGTGGATACCTGAACCATTCCAAAATCCCAATTTCCTTCTATTTCATACCATGTATCAAATTCTAATGTAGCATTCGCTGCATTTGTTAAATCCACCGTTGTAGTAAGAGTATGATCGATTTCATCCCCTTTACCACCATAAAATTCAAATTGGCCTGCTGCAGGAGTATTGAGGAAATTCACCTTATCTGGTAAATCAATACGAACTGCATCATTGTTTGTACCTTTACTGTTTGCTTGATCAAGGACAAATTCAACACCTTTTGATGTCACATTATCTGCGTGAACCGTAGAACCTTTTAACCAATTGCTGCCATCCATCGATGATTGTAAAAACTGCTTTGCCCAAGCACTAAATCCAGTTGGCTCAGTACCAGGAACTGCTCCAGCCCAACTACCACTTGCCATGATGGACCAATAAGCCACCGCTTCACCCGGTCCAGAGTAGATGGTATCATACTCATCTGGTAAACCTAAATCATGACCATATTCATGTGCAAACACTCCTGCCGCTCCATCTTCAGGCTCGATGGTGTAATCATATGCTCCCATCTTGTCACCCCAATATGGAACTGCTGCTTGAGTATTAGGAATAGTTGCTACACCACCTAAATTCCATCTATGGGACCAGATCGCATCTGAACCAAGGGAGCCACCACCAGCTTCTTCACCTACACCAGCGTGGATAACCATTAAATGATCAACTAGGCCATCTGGCTCACGATAATTACCATCTCCATCAAGATCATAACGATCCTCTTGGTCAAAATCGGCTAGATTAACATTTGGGTCTGCTGCTGCTGCAAGTAGTGCTTCATAAACAAGATTACGGGGTTTAGAATCATTGTCACTTGCATTGTTTCCACCATAGTAGGCTGCATCATTCTTCGCAGTATACCAACCGGCAATTTGGCCTTCAATGGAATAGCTTCCACCAGATTGCTCTTCATAGAATTGCTTCATTGAAACTAAGTCTTCTCCATTTGGACCTGTATAGCCGTTTTCTCCAAAGATCATCGCTTCATAATGCTCTTTTGGATATGTTGGATAGTACATGTCAGTTTCACCTGATTGAATGTTATTATGCTTATAGTCAGCGTAATCAATTAAAAGAACAAGAATCTTATCCTTTCGTACAGAACCATTCCAGCCTTCTTCCACTACATTAGCCAAAGTACTCTTATTTTGACCTACTTTTTTGCCTAAACCATTTACTAGTCCAGTCTCATTTAATTTATCATCTAGTATTCTTAGTTGTTCCTTCTCTTCCTTAACTAAATCTCCAACTGGTTCCTTTAAAGCTCCTTCAGCCTTAGCCTTTAAATAGCTTTGAAGTGCTTGTTCTGCTTCAGCCATTGTCGCGTTTTGAGGTATTCTACCTTCTTTTTTTAACATCTCAATGACTCGCTCATCATTTGCAATACCTAAGTCTATTGCACTACCTTTGTAAAATCCTGCTTCTGCGTCTACTTGTGGTGCAATACTTGGTAATGTAAAAGTACTAATCGTTAGTGCTGCTGAAAGTATTCCCGCCAATAATTTCTTCTTTAACAATACAATTCCTCCTCACATTTTTTTCACAAATAAGTATGTTGTTTAAAATATTACACAATATTTCAAATTTTAAGAATAGGTATATCATCCCGTTTTAAACTTTATCATAGTGCTAACGATTTATAATTCGACACCTTTTGATAATTGAAAACAACATAGGAAAAAAATTAAAAAAATTTTCTTTGAATAAAAAAAGAGCACCCGCTAATTAATCGGATACTCTTATCTTCCTATCTTCAAATATAAAATCATTGATTAAACCAGAATTCTTCTTATTTTTTCAATCGCTACTTCATTTTTCGCAATCTTTTGATGAGCAAGATCAACCTCTACTTTAAGTTCCTCTAAAGCAGTGATTATCTTTTGCTGATGTTCAGTTTGAGTTATGATCAGCTTATTGTTTTGGGCAACCATTGTAATTAATTGTTCAATCATTCTCTCGTTTTGATCAAACCTATGATTCATCTGCCCAAACTGCTTGTCCATATCAGACTTAATTTCTGATTTTAATTCTGTTCTAAATGCGTCCATGTCAGACTTAATTTCTGATTTTAATTCTGTTCTAAATGCGTCCATATCAGACTTAATTTCTGATTTTAATTCTGCTCTAAATGCGTCCATATCAGATTTAATTTCTGATTTTAATTCTGCTCTAAATTTGTCCATGTCAGACTTAATTTCTGATTTTAATTCTGTTCTAAATGCGTTCATGTCAGACTTAATTTCTGATTTTAATTCTGTTCTAAACTCGTCCAATTGAACTTTAATCGAACTGGTAATGTCTTCCTTGAATCCAAGAAGCAATTCCTTAATCTCATCATTCACTTTAAAATCACTCCTTTTTTGGTTAATTCCAACCTATTTCTATTATACAAAAAGAACGCACGTTCGTAAATTTGTTGTTTTATTGTATTTGTACTGTTTTTTTATTCTATTATATCCTAGCCATTCATACTACGCATAAAACTTTTTAAAAACAACAAAAAACTCCTTAATAAAAAAGGAGTTTACCTTATTATGTATGTTGATCCCGCCTGAAAACTACAAATTTAAGCTATAAAATCTTTCACTTTCAATTACTTCTTCATCTAGTAATATACTGACGAGTAATTCGATTTTATCTTTATGTTTAAACAACATGGATTTCACTTCTGCATAACACTGATTCAAAATTTTATTGGCCTCCTGATTGATTTTATCCATATCATTAGGACTTGTATTATTTTGTTGATAGGATAATAACCCTAAATTGGACATACCATATTTCATGACCATCTCAATCGCAAAATTGGTTGCTTTTTCGAAGTCATTGGCCGCTCCAGTGGTTATATGGTTGAGAAATACTTCTTCAGAAGCTCTCCCAGCTAATATTGCTTTTATTTTTTTAAGTAACTCTTCCTCACTATATAATTGCTTTTCAGTAATTGGCATGTGCAAAACATAACCTAATGCCTTCGCCCTCGGTAATATAGAAATTTTGCTTATTTTATCCATTCCTTCTAAATGAGAAATTAGCGCATGCCCTGCCTCATGATAAGCCGTAATTCTTTTTTCATTCTCTGACAACCTGAAATTCTTCCGTTCAAGTCCGGCAATGATTTTATCAATAGCCGATAAAAAATGATCCATTTTTATTGTTTTTTCTTCTTTATTAATCGCGTTTATTGCTGCTTCATTACATAGACTTTTTATTTGTGCTCCTGAAAATCCATATGTTCTTTTAATAATTTCATCGAAGTTAACATCTTCATCCAATGGCTTCTTCTTTGTATATATTTCTAAAATTTTCTTTCTACCTTTAGGATCCGGGATTCCAACATAAATGTGACGTTCAAATCTTCCAGGCCTCAAGAGGGCTTCATCTAAGACATCTAGTCTATTGGTAGCACCAATGATAATAATTTCCTCATTATTTTCAAAACCATCCATTTCGACAAGTAATTGATTTAATGTCTGATCATATTCTTGATTTGAGCCTTCTTTATCTCTTTTCCTTCCTAAGACATCTATTTCATCAATGAATATGATAGCTGGAGAGTTTTTTTTAGCTTCTTTAAATAATTCTCTTATCCTTTTTGCCCCTACCCCAACATATTTCTCTACAAAAGAAGAACCATTTACAGCATAAAAATTAACTTCTATACTATTAGCTAAAGCTTTCGCGATCATGGTTTTACCGTTACCTGGAGGACCATTTAATAGAATTCCCTTTGGCACTGTGGCATCAAACTTTTTATACAGTTTAGAGTCCTTTAAATATTTAACCACATCTTTCACTTCTTCTAAAACTTCATCAATCCCCGCAATTTGCTCAAACACCACGTTTGTAGTATTGCTTTTATTTTTATTCTTTTGATTTCTTTTTCCTAGAGTTGCTTTAGAGGCTTTTCTTTGCTTTAAAAACCCAATAAAGAGTATGATAAAAAATATCGAAAGTATAATATAAAAAAAATTCCCAGAAGAAGTCTCAGCACTATATTCATCCATTACTTCCTCATTAATTGTTATATGAACATAATTCCCTTGCTCAAAAATAGCAAATAACAATTCATTATTTAGGTCAGATCCAGAAATAAGATTCTCATTTCCGTCTTTGTCATAAGCCTTAATTAATAAGCTATCTAAATTAACATCATAAAATATAAACTCTTTATCTCTAATCTTTTGCAACCATTCCTTCTCGATCACCAATTCTTCACTTAAAACCGTAACAGGAGTAATAAGTAAAATAAGAAAGATAATGATTATATAGGCTCTCTTTTTCATATTCCTCACCGTTTCTCTTTATAAATTTTATTAATAAAGATAAAATCTAGTTTTTGTGAATAAATTCACAAATTAATCAATATGAAAAAATTAAGTTCTTGTCTAATCTATTTATTCAAAAGTATACTAAATTTTATTATACAACTAAGCAATATAGACCAAATACCGGTCGCTTTCCCTTGATAAATATAATATTTAAGTTTTATGATGATAGACAAAACGAATTCCTCATGTGAAAATTCACACAAGAGGAATTATTAATTCAATCACTTTAACAGTTTAAATATTATTGGTTAATAGTGCCTACTAATAAATCGGATTTGCCGATTGTTCCAAAATATAGCAAAAGGGGCCAGGCCCCCTTTGCTATATTTTGGAATTTATTTTCATTCAGTTTAAAACGGTTGATTGAATATTATTCCTATTTAATAATCTCTGCATTATTACTACTAATTTTAATTATGTCAATCTTCTTATCTAAAAATATAGAGAACTTAGTAACACCACTTTTTTTAATCAACATATTTAAATTAGGAATCACATTTGATAATTCTTTTTTAAGTTCTCCAATATTCATCTTTTTGACTTGTTTCTTGTTAAAAATCATATCTATTGTGTCTTTAATTTCTTTAATATTTTCTGCAGTAATATTTTTTATGGAAACCTGGTAGTTGTTATCTTTTTTGTTTAAGGAAAGGTTATCAAATTCTTTTAGTAGTTCAGATAATTTAGTGTAATTGTAATTTCTCACATCAAAATCTGGAAACATATTGTTTATTCTGCTTCCTATTACTCCGAGGTCCATGAAATCCATCCCATTATCCAACACCATATTAAAAATAGCCTTTTCAATAATGCTCTTTTGTGTAAAGGATTTTTCTTCTGAAAGTTTTTGTTTAGAGTCATTATTTTCAGATTCTGTGTCGAGTTTAACATCATCAAGTTCTGTTTCTTCACCTATGATATCTAAAGAAATAAATTTTTCACAAGAAGTCCGAAATGCTTCAGGAGTTTTTTGTTCTCCAATTCCTATCACTAAGTTTCCAGATTCACGTAATCTTTTTGCCAATTTGTTAAAATCAGCATCACTTGATACAATGCAAAAACCATCTACTTTCCCGGAATATAATATATCCATCGCATCAATAACAAGCCCTATATCTGAAGCATTCTTTTTAGGAGTATCATTAGATTGCATTATAGGTGTAAGTGAAAACTGTGAAGTTTTCTCTAGCCAAGGTTTTAATCTATCCTGTGACCAGTCACCATACATTCGCCGAATTGTAACCTTACCATACTTTGTAAGTTCACCTAAGATACTTTCAATATGTTTAGCTCCAATATTATCTGCGTCAATCAATAACGCAATAGTAAATTCTTTCATGATTTTTCCCCTTTTTTATTCTTGAAGTTCTTCTTATTATTATTCGTTTTTTCAGATAAATTCCCTTCAAATAAATGGAAAATAATTATAAAGACTTATAAAATTGAGCGCGATGTTCTCCCTTTTAAAAAACGCATAAAAACTCCTTAAATTTCAAGGAGTTTAACTTATTCTATATGGAGATGCAATTACATAAATCGAGCTGCAACACTTAATGTTCTAAGTAATTTCTCATTTTCCACATATAAATATTGTGCTTGTTCTAAAGAAACTTCTTCAAAAGAAAGTTGGCTACCTGGTGTCATTTGGACTACATACGGTATGTCCACAGATATTACGGTTGCAATTCTTGAGTATCCACCTGTTGTTTGCCTATCAGATAGTAAAATAATTGGCTCCCCATTTGCAGGAACTTGAATAGTACCAAAGACTACTGCATCAGAGATAATGTCTGCCTTACTTTTATGTTCTACTCTTGGACCAGATAATCTATAACCCATCCGATTCATCTGTTGGGTGATTATATATTTTTCAGTAAGGAAAGTTTTTAGTCCTTCTTCTGCAAACATATCTCTTTCAGGACCTAGGATAACCCTAGCTTGATAGAAAGAGGAATACTTAGGAATATTGTCAGGTGCAAGGCTTCTCCCCAATAGTTTTTTTTGTTTCCACAAACTACTTCCTTGATGTAATATATCGCCAACTTTTATTTCTCTACCTTCTAACCCACCGATATTGACCCCAATATATGTTGATTTGCTTTCCATTACTAATGGGACGTTAAATCCTCCTGCAACAGCAAGATAGGCATAAATCCCTTCTTTAGGTGCTCCAAAACGTAATATTTGTCCTTTTTTTACCTCAAAGGATTTCCAAAGTGGTACATTTGCTCCATCAAGCGTAGGAGATAAATCAGCTCCACATATGGAAATAACAGTATCATTTAAAGCCACTAACTCTGGTCCCACTGACGTAATTTCAAGTGCTGCTTCACCTCGTTTATTTCCTACAAGCAAATTCCCTACCTGTAGAGAAAAGGAGTCCATCGCACCTGCTACAACCATTCCATATTGCTGGAACCCCTCTCTCCCTAAATCTTGTAATGTGGTTAAAAGCCCTGGCTTAAGTACTCTAAATACCTTAGAACTCACTATGATCCAACTTTCTTAATCTCAATATTATTATCTTGAAGAACTTGCTTTAACCTTTCAACAAAGAGTAGGGCACTATTTTCATCACCATGAACACATATCGTTTCTGCCTGAATATTAATTTCTGAACCGTCAATTGCTTCAACTTTACCTTCCTTAACCATGCGGATTACTCGGTGAGCAGCTTCTTCAGGATCTTTAATCATTGCGTTAGAACGGGACCGAGGAGTTAATGTTCCATCTGGCTGATAAGAACGGTCTGCAAATACTTCCTGCGCCGTAAGTAGTCCCCTTTTCTTTCCAGCCTTAATCAATTCTCCTCCAGCTAAACCAAATAAGATTAGGTTATAATCAACATCATAAACAGCTTCAGCTATGGCCTCAGCGATTAATCTATCCTTTGTAGCCATATTATATAAGGCTCCATGTGGCTTCACATGGTTTAAGGTTGCAGAA
Organism: Caryophanales bacterium UBA6259; assembly: GCA_002441135.1. Lineage (GTDB taxonomy): Bacteria > Bacillota > Bacilli > Tepidibacillales > Tepidibacillaceae > UBA6259. The sequence continues at coordinate 42,281 of DJVJ01000037.1, forward strand.
TTAATCTTAGCAAATGCTTGTAGTGCTCCAATTTGGTATACTATAAAATTATAAATTTCTTTGGGGTCAAATTGCATGGTACGACGCCCAAACCCAAGTATATCTGGAAAACCAGGGTGTGCTCCAATTCCAACCCCTTTTTCAATCGCCATTTTTACAGTTAAATCCATAATATTATAATCACCAGCATGATAACCGCAGGCAATATTGGCTGATGTCACAATATCAAGTATCTTTTCATCCTGTCCCAATTTATACGCGCCAAAGCTTTCACCTAAATCACTATTTAAATCAACGCGTAGCATCCTTGACTCCCCCCTTTTTTACATCATCCTCTTATTTTGTATTCTCCTGTATCTTAAGCTGATAAGTTCCTAGCTTAATACTCTCTTCAATATAATCATATTCATCTTTAGAAATAGAGACGAATTTTAGATATTTTCCTGCCTGGAATAACATAGGTGTCTTCCGTTTTGGGTCATAAAGACGAAGTGGTGTTCTCCCAATTATCTGCCAGCCACCCGGTGTTTCTAAGGAATAAATGCCTGTTTGCTCTCCAGCTATTCCAACTGAACCAGGCAAAACCCTTTTACGTGGTGTTTTCAAGCGTGGCGTCGCAATTTTCTCTGACATCCCACCCAAATAAGGAAATCCTGGTGTAAATCCCATCATATAAATTAAATATTTATTTTGTGTATGAATTTTTATTACCTCTTCCACACTCAATTGATTATACCCTGCAACCGTTTCTAAATCCGGGCCAAAAAGCCCACCATAATAGGTTGGTATATGAATAATTTCTGTTTGAAAATTTTCTTCTTCTTCTAGCATGGTATTTAGATGTTGTACTTTTTCTATAAGGGTATTAAAGGATAACGCATAAGGGTCATAGAAAAGGGTGACAGCAGTATACGTAGGAATCCATTCAATAACGCCGTCTATTTTTACTTTTTCTAATAATAGAGAAAAACTACGAATCTTTCTATTAATTTCAGGAGATATCTCCGCCCCAAATTCAACACGAAGCGCTTTATCTCCTAAGGGAGCTATCTTAATTTGTAAATTTTCTCGCATAGTAGATTTATTTCACCCTTTCTAGAAGATTCATTGTTCATCTAGCGTACCATCAGATTAGGAAGCCAAAGTACGATATCTGGATATATAGTAATGATTGCAGAAACAGCTAAGATTATCAAGAATGATGGCAGGGAATAAATTGCTATTTTAAAAATATCCTCTTTTACCAAGCCGTTAATTACAAAGAGATTAAATCCTACTGGTGGGGTAATCTGTGCAATTTCAATCATAATTACTAAATAGATACCAAACCAAAGCGGATCAAATCCAGCTGCAATAATTAATGGTAAGGCAAGTGGCAGACTCATTACAATCATAGAAAAGCCATCCAAAACCATCCCTAAAATAATATACATAATAGACATTATAATAATTAGTTGATACTTCGAAAGCCCAAGTGTAGCAATAAACTTTGTCAAATCAGAAGGAATTCCTAAATAACCTACCGCTACTGACAAGTAGGACGCTCCCATTACTATTACCATAATCATAGAGCTTGTTTTTACTGCTCCTAGAACTGCCTCCAAAAATGCCGCTTTATTTAAACTACGAGAAATAATAGCAAAAAACAAGGAACCTAGCACTCCGACAGAAGCTGCTTCAGTAGGTGTTGCCCATCCTGTATAAATACTACCTAATACCATAACTATTAATGCGAAGACCGGAAGTAAGAGCGGGAGCGTTCTTATACGATCACTCCATGTATATTTTTCTTCCTTAGGCGTTAGCTTAGGATTGATTAAACTACGTATAATAGTGTAGCCACTGAAGGAAGTGGCAAGTATTATACCAGGAATAATACCTGCTATAAATAGTTTACCAATACTAACATCAGCCGCAATACCATATACTAGCATCATCATACTAGGAGGTATCAAAAATCCTAGTGTTCCTGCACCAGCAAGTGAACCAAGACTTAAAGAGCGGTCATAGTTCCGCTTAAATAATTCTGGTAGAGTAATTTTCCCTACAGTAGCTGTAGTTGCAGCAGAAGAACCACTTACAGCTGCAAATAAACTGCTAGCCATAATATTAACATGAATTAATCCACCTGGTAAAAAACCCATCCACGGAGATAATCCTTTAAACAGATTTTCAGATATCTTACTTCGAAAGAGAATTTCTCCCATGAAAATAAATAAAGGGAGTGCTAGCATTGTTGAACTGTGTGAATTGTTCCAAAGAATATTGGATAATATTATCATCGGTGGACTACCCGTGAATAACATAAAACTCCCTATACCTACTAGGAACAAGGACACACCAACCCAAATTGTACTTCCTAAAAATAAAAACAATAGGAACAATATTGTCAGTGAAACAACGGTTAAATTCAAGGTTAGTACCTCCTTTTTTAACAAATTTTTTAAAAGATACTATAACTATTAGCGTCCTAACTCCTGAGAATTAGTCTCATCTTCAGGCATTTCACCTTTTTGAATTCTTATAATTGTTTTAAGTACCTCCGCTGCCAACTGTAAAGAAACTAGAAAAGACCCTAGAGGCATTAATGATTGCGGAATAGCAAGATATGTTTTAGATATTTGCATAGAACGGGACCCCGTAATCAAAGAATCTAAAAAGAAATTAGTAGTTGTTATGGTAATTAAAGAAAATGCTATAAAACCAACTATAAAAGCATATAAATCCAAATAATTTCTTGCCTTCCCTTTTATAAATTTGTGAAGAAAAACCATCCGAATATGGCCTTTTTCCTTTAAGGTATATGACAATCCTAAAAACGTAATAGCAACCATGATATATGCGGTGTATTCTTCGGTAATATAGAGTGTACTGTTAAATATGGCACGAACAATAATCTCTGTAAGTACTAATAATACACCAATCAGCATCATCGCTCCTGCTATTACACCAAAGACAAATGAAGTTTTATCGATTAACCGTATTAACTTTGTCATACTTTCCTCCCTTGAAATACAAAAAAGCAATCGATAGAACCATAAACCTACCGATTGCTTTTATGCTCTAACTTAATTAGCGTCCGACTTCATCTTTAAATTTATCAACAATCTCTTGAGCATCAGCAGGTGCAGTTTTTAACCAATCCTGTCTTATTCCTTCAGTCACTTCAGATAACTCTTCTAGGAAATCCTTACTTGGCTCAAGGGTAGTTATGCCATTATCATTTACAATTTTTTCTTTCTCTTTATCAAGATTTGCAACCTTTTCCCACATTGCTGCTTCCATATCCTTACCAGCCTGAATCACAGCTTCTTGAGTTTCTTTATCAAGCTTGTTAAATTCATCAAGGTTAACTGTAATTAAATCCGTTGCCATAGTTACATTAGCAGGTGTTTATGGCATCATAAAAATGTA
>DJVJ01000025.1 GCA_002441135.1 Caryophanales bacterium UBA6259
TTGTCCTTCAATAAAATTGAAGGGCTCGCTTAGCATTACACTGTTTAGTTTTCAAAGAACAATTTCGCGTCACCATCTCGCAGCGACAAATAATATCTTATCATGAAACCACATTACCTGTCAACATCTTTTTCAAAATAACTTTTGTTGAAAATTGTTTTATTTTGTCGATGTGACTTTTATATACTATCATGTTTTATAGTTAATGACAAGTCTTTTTCAAATGTTGTTTTTTTCCAAATGAAAAAGTCGATAATGATCGCTGGGATCGATTATCGACTTTTATTACACATATCTATGACATATCATAGGTTCGTATTAATCTCTGCCTATTTCTATATCTACTTTAATTTACTCTTCAATCTATTCTTTAATCTATTCTTTAATCTATTCTTTAATATAGTTAACAATTATGTTCTTCTTCCTATACTTATAGGAAGATAAATCGTACTACAAACAATACGCCTAAGACATACATTATTGGATGTACTTCTTTCGCTTTTCCAGCAAACACTTTTAATAATGGATAAACGATAAATCCTAAACTAATACCAGTTGCAATACTAAATGTTAATGGCATCATAAGCATTGTAAAGAAAGCTGGAACTGCATCATCGAAATTCTTCCATTCAATTTCCTTAAGACTTGTTGCCATAAGTACTCCAACAATAATTAATGCAGGAGAGGTAATTGCTGCTACCCCAGCAACAGATTCAATAATTGGGAAGAAAAATAGCGCCAATATAAACATCAATCCTGTAAATACTGCAGTTAGACCTGTACGTCCACCTGCTGCTACACCAGCTGAAGATTCAATATAGGAAGTGGTTGTGGACGTTCCAAACATCGCCCCAACCATTGTAGCAACAGCATCTGCTGTAAGAGCTCTACCTGCTCTTGGTAACTTATTATCCTTTAAAAGGCCAGCTTGATTGGCAACACCAACTAAAGTTCCAGCAGTATCAAAAAAGTCTACAAATAGGAATGAGAATATAATAGTGATTACACCCATATTCATTAACCCTTTAAAATCCATTTGCATAAAAGTAGGTTCAACACTTGGAGGTGCAGCAAATACTCCCGCTGGTGTTGCTACAATCCCAAAAATCCATCCTACAATACCAGTAAGAATCATTCCATAAAAGATTCCACCCTTAACCTGCTTCATCATAAAGAATAAAGTAATAATAATACCAAAGAAAGTAAGTAGTACCCCCGGGCTTGTTAATGTTCTTGAGAATGCAATAAATGTTCCTGGGTCTGCTACAATAATTTCAGCATTTTTTAATCCAACAAACGCGATAAATAATCCAATACCAGCTGAAACTGCATGTTTTAAATTTGCAGGAATTGCATTAATAATTGCTTCTCTTATTTTAAATAAGGTTAATAAGAAGAAAATTGCTCCAGATACAAAAACTGCTGCTAGCGCTGTTTGCCAAGAAACACCCATGGTTAAGACAACAGTATATGTGAAAAATGCGTTTAATCCCATTCCAGGTGCTAATGCGATTGGATAATTAGCTAATAGTCCCATTAATAAAGAACCTACTGCTGCAGCTACTGCGGTAGCCACAAAAACGGCACCTAAATCCATCCCTGCCTCTACCCCTAAAAAGTACGGGTTCACTATTAAAATATAAGCCATCGTTAAAAATGTAGTTACACCTGCTAGTAACTCCGTTTTTACGTTTGTCTTGTTTGCACTTAACTTAAATAAATTTTCAAGAATACTCTCTTGTTTTCCAACTTCTCTTAAGGCTGCTTCTGTTTTAGCCATTTTAAATTCCTCCCCTTGTCTGTTATTTATAAAAGTAAAAACAAAAAACCTAGATAGAGTTTCTCTACCTAGGTACAAAGGGTCCAGTCAAATCATCATAAAGACGACTTATCCTTAATAAGATTTAACACATATACTAGAAGAATACATTTCGTACACCGCTGTATGACAGCAAATGCACTCAATTCCCCTTCGTAATATAAGTGGATAAACCTTATTTCCCTTCGTAGTCAAGCAATTTATGGTTGCTTGGTAGAGACATCCGAGCCATATTCCCGGACATATACGAAAGAACATTCCGCTATTTAATTGTTCTTCACGTTATGAGTTTAACAAGGTTTTAACTTCTTGTCAACCTAAAATACGAACATTTTTTTAATAAAATAAAATTTTGTTCGGTTATTACTCCTATTCCCACTCAATGGTTGAAGGTGGCTTAGAGGTAACATCTAAAACAATGCGATTAACTCCGTCTACTTCATTTACAATCCGATTCGAAATTCTCTCTAATACATCATAAGGAATTCTTGCCCAATCGGCCGTCATGCCATCGATCGAGGTAACAGCTCTTATTCCAATGGTATGAGCATAGGTTCGAACATCCCCCATCACACCCACACTTTTAATATTAGGTAGCACCGTGAAATACTGCCAAATTTCTCGGTCCAAGCCTGCTTTCTTAATTTCTTCACGGAGAATAGCATCTGATTCACGAACCAGTGTCAATTTTTCTTCTGTAATATCACCAAGTACTCGAATAGCTAGTCCCGGGCCTGGGAACGGTTGTCTCCAAACAATGTCATCAGGAATTCCTAGCTGGGAACCTACTTTTCTAACCTCATCCTTAAATAACGCATTCAATGGTTCAATTAATAGGAATTCCATATCCTCAGGAAGACCACCTACGTTGTGATGGGATTTAATTGTTTCCGCTGTGTTGGTTCCACTTTCGATAATATCTGTGTATAAAGTTCCTTGGGCCAAGAAGTCAAAATCACCAATGCTTTTGGATTCTTCTTCAAAGACGCGAATAAACTCATTGCCGATAATTTTTCTTTTTTGCTCAGGATCATCCACATTATTTAACTTAGAAAGAAAGCGTTCTTTTGCGTCAATTTTGATGACATTCATATTGAACTGATGACCAAACGTTTCCATCACACTTTCCGCTTCACCTTTTCGCAGAAGACCATGATCCACAAACATACAGGTTAATTGGTCACCAATTGCTTGATGAATTAAAACAGCAACAACAGAAGAATCTACTCCACCACTTAATGCGCATAAAACTTTTTTATCGCCAACAGTATCCTGTATTTCCTTGATCTTATCCTCAATAAAGGTCTCCATACTCCAATTCGGCTCTACCTTACAGACATTAAACACAAAGTTTTTAATCATATCCATTCCATATTCAGTATGGCGTACCTCTGGATGAAACTGCACAGCATAAAATTCCTTCTTTGTATTGCTCATCGCAGCAATTGGAGCATGATCTGTACTTGCATCTACCTTAAATCCTTCTGGCAAATCAATTACACGATCAGAATGACTCATCCAAACCAGCTGATTCTGATCTAAATCATGATAAAGAGGGGAAGAGTTTACAATTTCAATATTTGCTTTTCCGTATTCTCTAACCTCTGCTTTTTCTACTTTTCCTTTTAATTGATGAGTCATTAGCTGCATTCCGTAGCAAATCCCTAAAATCGGTAATCCTAATTCATAAATTCTTTGATCTGGAATTGGAGCATTATTTACATAAACACTTGCTGGCCCTCCTGAAAACACAATTCCTTTTGGATTAAGCTTTTTAATTTCTTCTATTGGTGTATTAAAGGGAATTAACTCACTATACACACCAAGGTCTCTGATTCGTCTTGCAATTAACTGATTGTATTGGCCCCCAAAATCTAGTACAGCAATTATCTCTTTTTGTTTATCCATCGCTGTTTTTTCCTCCTTTTTAAAATCATTACGTGAAGAAATACAATAAATCATGATAATATAATTATTTCTATCTCATTGCCTTTTTAAAGGTGAGCTGACTAAAAAATAACTAGGAAAGCAGATGTTGCCTTCCTAGTTTTATACCACATTTAAATTAGGCCATTTTGATATTAGGCTTATTCTAACAATAATCAATCGTAGCGTCAAGAACGTAATAATTGAATAATTTTATTCCAAAGCTTCCATATTTTACTCTGCCACTGAGAAGGAAGAGGAAGATTACTGTACCTCGCTGTCTCAAATATTTCTGTTGCTTCAATCCAACTTTCTTCCTCGTTGGTAGCATCTTGTTCTAAAAAGTATTCCCTTACCGTTTGATCCGGTCTTTTTTTCTTTTCTCTAATGAATTGGCTATTTAACAAGCTGCTTGTAAATGAAATAATCACATTTCTTAAGCTCATTTCCTTTTTGAGACGAATTCTCTGCCACATGTACCAGAGATATACTCTTAAATAATAGGCTACAATCAAAAGAAGTATAAAAATTATTGCAGCGATTCCTATAATATTATAAAACGAAAAATGATTAATATTTGAATCGCTATTACCTGTATCATTCTCCATTTCATCTTCTATCCCTAATAATTCTTTATCCTTCAGGTTCTTTCTATCCTCATCTATTTTATCTTCTACTGCCTCCTGCTCCTCTTGTTTATATTCTAATGGCATATAAAAGCTAGCTGTTGGCTCAAAAGGCAACCATCCTATGCCTTGAAAATAGAGTTCTGCCCATGAATGGGCATTTTTATTTTTTACCACGCCAGTATATCCATCCTCCGGAGAATACGTAGTTTCTCCCGCAGTAAAACCTTTTACCCATCTCGCAGGTATACCTACTGACCTTGCCATAACCACCATAGAAGAGGAAAAGTGATCACAGTAGCCCTGTTTTGATTCAAAAAGGAATTGATCCACAAAATCATCCTCTTCTCGCGGAACAGGAACCTCTTCTGTTTCATATCGGTAATTATTGCGCAAATAGCTCTCAATACTTTTCGCCTGATCATATCGTGTTTGCTCTTTACTTGCTATGCTGTTTGCTAACTCTTTTACCCTTTGAGGGAGTTTTTCAGGCAATTGTAAAAAAAGAGCTAACTCTAAAGGTGTATCTTGAGGACTATTTTTAATTTGCTCCTCATCAATAATTACCCTTGTCCCTGTGAGAGCATATGTTTCCAAATTTTTATTAAATGCAGACCTTAAGTAAATATTATCTGTTAGAGGATTAATCTGAATCAAGTTCGCTGCCTCTGGCTTTGTCTCATCTATCGATGTTAATTTTCCTCCTACAAAGATAATTGGAAACGACTTACCTTGAAATTGAACGACCTGAATAATTTCCTCGTGTTCAATAGAAGAATTCATTTCATTATAAGAAGTACTAGGGTATTTGAAATCTTTCAAGGGAAGATTAATGTTGTACTTTACCAGATCCTTATTTTCTACCCATCCATGACCAGTGTATTGGTTTTTACTTTCCCCTCGCCAGTAGACACGTTTTGAGCTCATTGTTAGCATAACTTCTGTCTCATCTTGTTCAAAAGGACCACCTAGATAAGAATCATCTGCACTATAACCAATTTTTTTAACTGCTACTCCGCGGATTCCTGTTCCGTTGAACTTGGACAACCAGCCAGTTGGATCAATCCATGAAGGCTCTGACTTCGGCGATAAGTACCCTAATCCAGTAACTAGTAGCGAAAACACTATAGCCACAATGGTCCACTGCAAGGAATAGCGTTTATTCAATGAGGCCTGATTTGCAATTACTCTTTGCTTTTCATAAGCAATATAAATTAACCCAATTCCTATAGTCATAATTACAAGCCATTTAGAATCATAGGCCAACATAGAATTAATCATTGCCAAATAGATTGTTGTAACAATGACAATCATTAATCCTTTATTCTTATCTAAAATCCGAATTGCTAGAATTAAAAACATCCAAACCACATTAAGAAAAAGGATCGTGCGAAAGATTTCAGTGGTTTGTTCCCATCGAAAGGATAGTACAATGGAGAAATTGTATTGGATTACAGCATTCAATTGTTCTAACCATTGAAAAGAGAATAGAGATGCAGTCTTAAAATAAACAAGATATATTAAGACTATTTGAGATAATACTCCAATGCTAAATGTAATCAACCTTGAACGTTGCAAATAATTTAGCGCAAGTACAACTGTTGAAAAATAGATAAAAATATCAATTCTTTGTAGATTAGAAATCTCAAACAGTGGAGTTAGAAGAATGTAAATGATAAAGTTTAGAAAAAGTATATTGGGAATTCTATCCATTATACACTCCTCCCTGAAACTCTTGATACCAGTTCCTATTATTTATAGCCTTAATAGCGACTCCCTTAGCTTGTAATGCAGCAAAATATTGGCTTAACTCATCATCCAATAGAAGACCATCAAGGCTAATATAGTATAACTCTACTTTCTTTCTTCGAATAATCATTTCTGCTAGAAGCTGGTATATATCATGATCAAAACGAGGTGTTACCAAAACCATTGTTGCCCCGCTAGGAACAAATGGGATTTCTTTTAACACCGTTTTTGAAAATGAATAATCGCCATCTGCTTCTGCCAGAGCCAACAAATCATAAATTCGTTTAACCTGTTCATGCCCCCTAGCTACAGGAACAACTTCTCTACTTTTTCCGGAAGAAACATACCCTACATGAAAGTGCTGTCCCACAGCATACTTTACCAAACTAGCGATGATTTCTATACCAACTTCTATGGTTTCTTTATTTAAATGCTGATAGGTTTCTTGATCCCGATCTAAAAAAAACATAAAATCATTTGTAATTTGCCTCTCAAATTCCTTAGACATTAATTGCATTGCTCTTGCGGACTGCTTCCAATGAATCTGATTATATCGATCTCCTTTTTGATATTCCCGTATGCCGATAACGGAATTGGTTTCTTGACTGATTTTATTCTGAGAATATGTCATACCGATATTCTGTTCATTTCTCGTTTGCCAACGATAAATAGGATAACTATGAGGATATACAAGTACCTCATCATAGAGTTTTACTTGTTTTTTTATCGTAGAGAAACCAAATACATCACCCGTCACTAATGTGATATGATGCCAGCGATGAATTCCTCGATTTGCGTTTGGAATCGTGTAACGAACAATAGATTTCGACCGAAACCATGGATAAACAACTAATTTAGGATGAACAATTTTCCCCATTAATTTTGGTGGCAAATCATCAATTAGCAGAATGTAAGAATGGGGAAAAGANNTTCAATCTCAATTTCAATATCTTCACCTGCCATTAAATGATTCTTCACAAACAATCGTTTAATTTTAATCTCATTTAATGAAAAACGGACAATTGCCCATTCATAAAAAAATAGTCCAATTAAAGCATAAAATAAAAACCAACTAATAAAACCACCTTGCAATTTTCCATAAATAAAAGTGGCAATCACCATTAATGTAAAGAAGCTAAACCAGATTCGCCGATTTTTTATCATAATTCTCCCTCTTTACTTTTGCTTTGGCTTTTCAACCGGTACAACAACATCCTTTAAACTTTCTTCTAGTAGCTGATGAACGGTTAATCCACTAAGTCGAGCATCTGCTTTTAAAATAATACGATGGCTTAAGGTCGGATTCACCATTTTCTTTACATCATCTGGTACTACAAAGGAGCGCCCACGAATAAAAGCAAACGCTTTAGCGGCCTTTAACAATGCAATCGATCCCCTTGGACTCGCTCCAAGATAAACATGTCTATTTTTTCTTGTAGCTTCTACAATATTTACAATATATTGCTGAATACTACTATCCACATAAATTTCATTGGCCTTTTGTTGAAGCTGTAATAGCTGTGAAATATTAATTACAGGTTCAAGTCGCTCAATTGGATGAATATGGCTTTCTTGCATTTTTTCTAGCATTCTAAATTCATCTTCTGGTTCTGGATAACCCATATTCATCTTTAGCATAAAACGATCAAGCTGAGCTTCTGGAAGTGGAAAAGTTCCTTCATATTCAATCGGATTCTGTGTTGCCATTACAAAAAAAGGATTTGGTAAAGAATAAGTCACACCATCCACCGTTACATTGGACTCCTCCATTGCTTCCAATAATGCCGACTGGGTTTTTGGTGAAGTCCGATTCACCTCATCTGCTAATACTACATTGGCCATAATTGGACCAGGACGATATTCGAACTCCTGCGTTTTTTGATTATAAATAGAAACCCCTAATACATCAGAAGGCAATAAATCTGGTGTAAACTGAATTCTTTTATACTCCCCATCAATCGATTTTGCTAATGCGCGGATCAACATCGTTTTGCCTACACCTGGAACGTCCTCTAAAAGAAGATGTCCATTACTTAATAAAGCGACCAATGTAAAATAAATTTCGTCTCTCTTTCCGATAATTACTTTTTCAACATTATCAACAATCTGTTTAATCACATCATGCGGATTATCTATTCTATCCAAAAGATGATACCTCCTTTTTTTCCGTTAACCTTTATTTAATTTTATTTTAGTTGTATTTCAGATATTATTCTCTTTATATTCATAAAATTCCTTCAATATGGCCACCAGAAAAAGTTAGCTGCTCATAAAAAAGCATCCACTTTTCTTAACGAAATATGGATGCTTTTTTAATTTAACATGCTTACCAGTAGCTGGTTCTGACTTATCCACAATCACTGCTTCTGTAGTTAAGAACATAGCCACTACAGATCCAGGAATCGTTGATATAATTATGTACACCTTTTATTCAATTAGCACTAACCACTTTTCACAATTTAGCTTCCTATGCTATTGATGATTCAAAAGACCTAAGTAATTATAGTTACAAACTACAGCAAAGGTACAATATAAGTCAAACCGCTAAAGTAACGATCATTTTTTAGAGGCTTTATGATGACTTTCTCTTAACTATTTTCATTATCCCTAATAGTATACTCTGCAGCTATACTCTCTAATGTTTTTCCGTGTACCAAAAATCCTACACTAGTGTATACCATAATTTCATAACGCTCAGTAATTTTACTGTACCTTACCTCTCCAGTAGCTGAAAATATTAGGTTAATATTCTCTCTAAAGAATCTGTCCAAAAATCGAAATAATCCTTTGTAGTGATTGTTGACTGCAAAGAAAACTTCTTCAAACTTGATATCTACATCAACATTATTTTTTTCAACCTGTATAACCACATTTTCAGGATTGTTAATCTCAACTTTTTTTAGCTTCCCTGTAACAGTTCTTGTATGATCTAGATCTGTCTCTTTTAACATATCAGCACTTTTCTTAAATAGACGAAAACTATCAGTTACTGTAGTTTCATCTATCTCTTCGGGATTAGACGCTATTCTGTGTTCTGGTGTTATATCCTTAGTTCCCCTTATTTTTTCTCGCTCTCTTTTTCTTCTTCTTTCTCTATCTCTTTCTAACCTTTTTCGTCTCTGTTCTTCCGACATCATTTCTAGGACAAACGCTTCTCTAAGCGATTTTTTTATCCTTTCATCACTTGCATAACCAGTTACACGACCTTCAGTCCTTCTCCCTTCTCGAGATTTGGTTTTTTCAAAATAATAAAGACACGTTTCTATGTGAGGACTTTCTCTCCAAGTCCTAAAATGATTACTAATTCCATTTCTTGATACAAATGAGAGTTTAGCAGTACAATTGGTTATTGTACAGTACAGATTCCCCTTATACTTCTCGTTATACGTTACAGGATTTAGGTTATTAATATTAATTAATTCTTGCCTATCTTCCTCTTTATAAAGAGCTTCATAGATACTGACCAAAAAACCCACCTCTCCTTTTTGAATAATCCGCATTTCATATATTCATAATACTACAAAAATTCTAAAAATACCCTATTTTTTAACATTTTCTTCACTCTTCATCACTTCTTTTAAACTGGTTACCCATCTAAATAGATCTAATAGCAATGCGGAACTTAACAATCAACTTGTCTTCTTCGATAAATACAAGTGTTAAGGGGCTATCAATACAATAATCAACAAACTTACCTAAAACATAATTCTTGATATTCGTTTTGGGCGTATTCTTGAAACATCTGTCATCCAAAAAGTCTTGATAAGCAAATTTTAACAACAAAAAAACCACTCCCTAATTTTTATAGGAAGTGGTTTTTGCTATTGATATAGATTATTTACATGACTACTTCTCGAAAAGGGGGAAAAATAGCCTAAACTATTTCTCAGATGAAAGGCTCAAAAGTCTTACATCATTCCGCCCATGCCACCCATGCCACTCATATCTGGCATTCCAGCTCCAGCTGGTTCTGGCTTATCCGCAATTACTGCTTCTGTTGTTAAGAACATAGCTGCAACAGATGCTGCATGTTGTAATGCTGAGCGAGTAACCTTCGCTGGGTCTACGATACCTGCTTGAATCATGTCTACCCACTCACCAGTAGCTGCATTAAATCCAATACCGATTTCTTCTTTCTTTAGGCGTTCTACGATAACAGAACCCTCTAGACCAGCATTATCCGCAATTTGACGTACTGGTGCTTCTAAAGCTCGTTTTACGATGTTTACTCCAGTTTCTTCGTCACCAAATGCTTTAACATTCTCAATCGCAGCAATTACATTGATTAGAGCTGTTCCACCACCGGAAACAATACCTTCTTCTACAGCTGCACGTGTAGAGTTCAATGCATCTTCAATACGAAGTTTTTTCTCTTTTAATTCAGTTTCTGTAGCTGCACCAACTTTAATTACTGCTACTCCACCTGCTAATTTAGCTAAACGCTCTTGTAGCTTCTCACGATCAAACTCAGAAGTTGTATCTTCTAGTTGTTGACGGATTTGGTGTACACGAGCACCGATTTCTTTCTTATCTCCTTCACCATCAACAATAATGGTGTTTTCTTTGGTTACTTTAATTTGACGAGCACGACCTAATTGATCCATTGTCGTCGTTTTTAAATCTAATCCTAACTCTTCGGTGATTACTTGACCACCAGTTAAGATTGCAATATCTTGAAGCATTGCTTTACGGCGATCACCAAAGCCAGGTGCTTTTACAGCAACTGCAGTAAAGGTTCCACGAAGCTTATTCACTACTAATGTAGCTAAAGCTTCTCCTTCAAGATCTTCAGCAATAATTACGATTGGACGACCTTGTTGAACAACCTTTTCTAATACAGGAAGAATTTCTTGGATATTAGTGATCTTTTTATCTGTAATTAGAATATAAGGATCATCTAATACTGCTTCCATTTTATCTGTATCTGTAATCATATATGGGGAAATATAGCCACGGTCAAATTGCATTCCTTCTACAACTTCAAGTTCAGTTGTAAATCCTTTGGACTCTTCTACCGTAATAACACCATCATTACCAACCTTATCCATCGCTTCAGCAATTAATTGGCCAACCTCTTCATCAGCAGAAGAAATTGCAGCTACTTGTGCAATCGAAGCTTTACCTTCAATTGGCTTTGCGATGCGCTTGATTTCTGCTACTGCAGCATTAACCGCTTTTTCGATTCCTTTACGAATAACCATTGGATTAGCACCAGCAGTTACATTCTTTAATCCTTCACGGATAATCGCTTGTGCAAGAACTGTTGCAGTAGTTGTTCCATCACCAGCTACATCATTTGTTTTGGTTGCTACTTCTTTTACTAACTGAGCACCCATGTTTTCAAAACGATCTTCTAATTCGATTTCTTTTGCAATAGTTACACCATCATTAGTAATTAATGGAGAACCAAATTTCTTTTCTAATACAACATTACGACCCTTTGGCCCTAAAGTTACTTTTACAGCATTCGCTAAAGCATCTACACCGCGTAACATTGCGCGACGTGCTTCTTCACTAAAGATAATCTCTTTTGCCATAATTTTTTCGCCTCCTAAATTTATTTACGAAATAACAATTTTATCCTATGAATTAAGTATTCTGATTGATTACATAAGTAAATCCTAAGTCTAAGTCTAACGGTTAGTTAAATAGACTATTCTAGAACAGCAAGAATATCTGCTTCACGCATAATTAGATATTCTTCGCCTTGATATTTTAATTCTGTACCAGCATATTTTGAGAAGATAACTTTATCTCCTTCTTTTACGTCTAACTCCAAGCGCTCTCCATTTTCATTACGACGGAAGCCCACAGCAATTACTTTTCCTTCTTGTGGCTTTTCCTTCGCTGAATCTGGTAATACAATACCACTTGCAGTAGTCTCCTCCTTCTCCATTGGTTTAATAATAATACGGTCACCAACTGGCTTTAACATAATAAAACCTCCTTTAAATGATAAATTCTTGTAAGATTAAATTTATATAATTTTAGTTTTATATTATTAGCACTCAACGATATCGAGTGCTAATACTCAATTAATATATTAATAAAACAGTAGTATTTTTTCAAGTATTTTTACTGTTTTATTAAAATTTTTCCATAACCCATTATACCCATTGTTTTTTTTAATATCCCTTAGAAAAGCTTAGCTTTTGCCTAGCCGATAAAAAAATATGCCTACTTTTAAACAAAAGTAGGCAACTGTTAATCCTCTTCTATTCCTTTTCTTGCTCTGTTTCCGTTTCCTTATCTAAAAGCTCCTCACTAGCTAGCTTTTTTTGTCTTCGAATATATACAATTCTAGATAGCCAAATACTAAATTCATATAACAATATGAGCGGAATCGATACTAATATATTCGTCACTAGCTCTGGCGGGGTAATCATCGCTGCTATTGTTACTAATAATAAATAAGCGATTTTCCTAAATTTAGTCAGTAATTTTGGTTGTACCACACCTATTCTGGTTAAGAAAACAACAATCACGGGAAGTTCAAATAACAAACCAAATGGAATGATAATATTAAACATAAAGCCAAAATATTGACTTATTCCATATGTTTCTTCTACCTGTAGCTGATCCGATATTTGCGATAAAAACTGAATAATCATTGGAAAAATAATAAAATAGGCGAATGACACACCGACTATAAAAAGTAAAAAAGCAATTGGAATAAACCACGCAGTAGCTCTTTGCTCAGTCTTGGTTAATCCGGGTGCTACAAATCTCCATACTTGAAATAGGATAAATGGTAGGGTCAGCGCAAAAGCAATCAAAAACGTAAATTGCAAATAGACCCTAATAGAATCAGTAAAACCAAATACGTTCCATACAATATTCTCTGCAGCTGGACTGTTTTTAAAATAGCGAACCAAATAATCAGATAGCATGAAACCAATGATTAGAGTGACTACAAAATATCCAATTGTCCACATTAGTCTTACTCGCAGCTCTTGTAGATGACCTACTAAGGTCATTTCTTTATCTTGTTTACTCATTCTATTTCTTCTCCTCTAATTCAACTAAGATATACTTAGATATTATCACTTTCTTCTTCTGTTTCAAGCTCCACATCAGGATTTTTCAAAAAATAGACAAGAGTTTGTAATTCTGTCGTCAAATCGATATGGTGAACTCGTGTGGGAGAAGGAACTGTTAGTCGAGCTGGAGTAAAGTTAAGAATTCCCTTTATCCCAGAATCAACGCATTGTTCTGCGACCTCTTGAGCAACATTTGCAGGTACTGTTAAAATAGCTACCTCCACTCGGAATAGGCCGACAACCTCTTTTAGCTTCTCAATTCCATAAACCGGAATGCCGTCAATTTCTCGATTTACCTTATGCGAATCATGGTCAAAAGCCGCTACAATTTTTGTGTTTCTACTTTTATAGAAATTATAATGCAAAAGTGCCGTTCCTAAGTTTCCCACACCAATCAATATAACATTCGTAGTCTCATCTTGTTTTAGAAAATCTCGCAAAAATTGTAATAAATAGCTTACATTATAGCCATATCCTTTTTTTCCTAGCTCTCCTAGATAAGAGAAATCTCTGCGAATTGTCGCTGGATCAATATGAAGCTCCTTACTTAACTGAGCAGAGGAAACCCTTTGTTTCCCCATTAAATGTAACTTTTCTAAAAAACGATAATATAGTGGTAATCTTTTTGCTGTAACGTGTGGTATTTTATTTTCTCCTGCCATGATAACTCTCTCCCAATAATTCAGATTCGATAAAACTTACTATACTTTCAACATCATTCAAAGAGTATATAGGGATTTTTTGATCCGTTAATGGTAAAGAAGAAGCGATTGCAACCACATCGTGTAACTCAGGGAGAAGCTTTATGTCACTTTCTCTTCTTACTACTAAAATCTTTGGTGGGAACTCATGCTTATATCCCTCAACAAAAATGATATCTACTCCTTCAATCTTACTGATAACCTGTTCAAAAGGAATTGGATTTTGTAATTTTTCGATATATGCTAATTTTTCATTTGAATTAATAATAACAACGTCAGAGCCTGCTTGAGCATATTTCCATGTATCTTTTCCTTCGTGGTCAATGTTAAAGCGATGGGCATCATGCTTAATGGTAGCCAACTTATACCCCTTTTCTTTAAATTGTTCAATTACTTTTGTTAATAGGGTTGTTTTCCCACTACCAGAATACCCCACAAAACTAATAATTGGTATTGAGGTTAGCATCCATAATACCCCCCATATCCTAAGCGAATAATCTCATCTTTGGTAATCGAATCTCCAACAAGTATTCGAGGTAATACAGCATCAAATGCAGTATATGGATCATGAAGGACTCCACCAGGTAAACCTAAAATAGGTATATCATGATGATAGGCCACCATTAACATTGAACCAGGTAGCATCGGAGTCCCCTGAGTAATTACATTAGTTGCAATTTCTCGAATCGCAAAAGGGGTCCGATCATCAGGGTCTACAGACATCCCCCCAGAAACTAATACCATATCGACCTTTTTATTTAAGAAATACTGTATTTCTTTTTTAATCCACTCAATATCATCTGGAGCAAGTCTCTGTTCAATTAATTCTGATCCAAAAACCTTTAGTTTTCCCTCAACAATTGGTTTAAAGCGGTCCTTAATTCTTCCTTTAAACACCTCACTACCTGTAGTCACTAAGCCAACTCGAAAATGTTGAAATGCTTTAACCTCCACTATCTTGTTTTCCTTAAGTAAAGCTTCAGCTTGTTCAACATATTCCTCTTTAATAATGAGTGGTAATGCCCTTGTTCCTGCCAGTTTATCTCCCGGCTTTACTATTTTATGTGTTGGAATAGTCGCTAATGCAACATCTGTTAAGCTATTCACTTGATGAACCAAAGATTCTTCAATTTTTGCTAGGCCAAAAATTGAAGAGGTCATCGTAACTTTTCCTTCATGGGGTTCATTTAATTGTACATTTTCACCAGCAACTACATTAGCTAACCGAATTGCTGCATCATTCTCATGAATATATCCCTTTTCTAAATTGATGACATAGATATGTTCTTTTCCAATCTTTAATAACTCTGGGATATCCTCTTCTAAGATAATATGTCCTTGTTTGAAGGCTCGTCCCTTAAACTCCCCTGGTACTATCTTAGTCAAATCATGTGCTAGTCTTAACCCTACTGCTTCTTCTACTTTGACTTCCTTCAACATTGACGACTTCACTTTATTTCCCCCTTCGTAAACCATGTATCCAATAATTTATATTCGTCTGGTGTATTCATATTAAAAAATAGCCGTCCCTCTTTATCAAATCTTTTCACTTCAGCTTCTGGTAAAAGAAAGGTATTTGGTTCATTAAGAATCCATTTAACTAAGCTATATTTTTTCTGTTGAATATCCCTTTTTATCGATTTTAAAAGATTTCTGTGATAAATAGCATGCAGTGGCTGCAATTTATCCCTCCAAACGGGAACTACAATATCAAACGTATTTTTATTTGCTAATTCATTCATATATTGTGCTAATTCACTAGAAAAAAATGGCATATCTGCCGCAACTAAAAAATGATAGTCTGCATTACTGTGTTCTAATGCTGTTTGAATACCATTGAGAGGGCCCAAAAAGGGAGTTTGATCATAAACCAATTGAATCTTCTGGTTCTTCACAACTTCCTCTGGAAAAGTGTATTCCCCTCCTGAAACAATGATGACCTGTTCAGAAAAACTACTCAATTTATTAATTGAACGATTTAACATCGTTTCCCCATTCACAGTTAGCTGCCATTTTGGAAAACGATTCATTCTTTTATTTTCCCCACCTGCTAATAAAATAGAAGTTAGCATCAATCATTCTCCATCTCTATTATTTTACAATACTTTTAAAAAAATTGCTCACTCTTGAACAATCTTTATTATAAAAAATCAGATTTTTTTGAAAATCCGGAATTAAGACTTTAAATCCTATCTTTTATAACATTTCTTCTCTCTGTAATCACTTCATCCACTGGATAATCATGATGCTCTACTGGCAGCTGATTTATAACTTGCATTTCAAATGCAACTCCGATTTTATATGGCAAAGCTTCAAATCGATCAAAAAAACGATCATAATATCCTCCGCCATAACCAAGACGAAATCCTTGTTCGTCAAAACCAACTCCTGGAATTAATACTACATCAATCTCTTCTACTGGAAAAGGGGGGATTCCCCCTATTTTTGGTTCAGGGATTCCATAGTTCCCTTTTTCTAGCCCATTCCAATCTGTTACTTTATATACATCCATCATTTTTGTTATTGGATTTACTTTTGGAAATAACACTATTTTTTGATCCGCCCAAGCGCTCTCTATCAATGCTTCTATTGCTACCTCATTTTTTATTGGCATATAGACCATTATGGTTTTGGCATTACGATATATCTTCTGTTCAATTATTTTCTCTATAATTATAATCGATTTTTTCTTAACTTCATCGAAGGTCATGTTTAATCGCTTTGTCATTAGCTCTTTACGCAATTCCTTTTTACTAATCATATTTTTACCCCTTCTCTTACTTGCTTCAACTATAGAAAGTAAGTTACACTTTAGGTTAGATAACAATGAGGTGACCAGAAATGTTACTATTACAAACAAATCAATTATCCAAATCCTTTTTAACACAATCTATTTTATCGAATATTAATATACAAATTCAATCACTTGAACGAATCGGTTTAGTTGGAGTCAACGGGGCTGGAAAGTCTACTTTATTAAAAATTCTTGCTAAAGAAATGCTTCATGATAGCGGTGAAATCCATATGTCCAAGGGAACAAGCATCGGCTATTTAGCTCAGGATAGTGGACTTGACTCTAATTTAACCATATGGCAAGAAATGCTTTCTGTGTTTACAAATATTATTGCTCAAGAAGGTAAAATTAGAGATCTAGAAGAACAGATGAGTCGTATCTCACCTTCTGATTCTACTGGTCAATACGTGCGATTAATGAATATCTATGCCAAAGAAATTGAATTCTTTAAGGAAAATGGTGGTTATAGTTATGAAGCCAAGATTAGAGGAGTACTCCATGGTCTTGGATTCCAACATTTTGATTTCTATTCTACTTCTATTTCAGCCTTAAGTGGTGGGCAAAAAACAAGATTGGCCATGGCCAAGGTGCTACTTACAGAGCCTGATATTTTAATGCTAGATGAGCCTACCAATTATTTAGATATGCAGACACTAACTTGGTTAGAGGGCTATTTAAAAAATTATTCTGGTGCAATCTTGGTTGTTTCCCATGACCGTTATTTTCTTGATCAATTAGTAAATATCATCTATGAAATCGAGCGAACAGAGGCTACTCGTTATGTGGGAAATTATAGCCAATATATTGAACAGAAATCAAAAAATATTGAACTAGAGATGAAAAAATACGAAAAACAGCAAGCTGAAATTGCCAAGCTAGAGGATTTCATTCAAAAAAATATTGCTAGAGCTACCACCACAAGAAGAGCACAAAGTAGAAGAAAAACACTAGAAAAAATTGAAAAGCTAGACAAGCCTATTGCTGGACAAAAAAGGGCATTCTTTACCTTTGATATTGATAAAATGAGTGGTAATCAGGTACTACAAGTAAATCAACTAGCAATGGGTTTTGAAAACCAGAAATTATTTGAAAATGTCTCTTTTCATATAGAGCGTGGAGAAAGAGTAGCTATTATCGGACCAAATGGCACTGGTAAATCGACACTTCTCAAATTAATTACCAATAAATTAAAACCACAGAATGGAACCATTACTTATGGCTCCAATGTAGAAATCTCCTATTATGATCAGGAGCAAAATGAACTACATTTAGAAAAAACGATTATTGATGAATTATGGGATGACTATCCAACCCTTACAGAAAAAGAGGTTCGGACACTTTTAGGAAACTTTTTATTTATCAATGATGATGTATTTAAGAAAATTAAGTCCTTAAGTGGTGGAGAGCGTGCAAGAGTTTCTCTTGCTAAACTGATGTTAAAAAAGGGGAATTTATTGTTACTAGACGAGCCTACTAATCATTTGGATATTTTTAGCCGGGAAGTATTAGAAAATGCTTTAGTTGATTACCCAGGTACAATTCTTTTTATTTCTCATGATCGCTATTTCTTAAACCGATTAACAACAAGAACTTTAGAATTAACCAAGGATGGAATTCAGCAATATTTAGGAGACTACAGCTATTATTTAGAAAAAAAAGCAGAATTGGCTGAAGAAACTTCTCAAATGAATGTAGCTGCAATCAGTCCAGAACAAAAGGACCGACCAAAAACAGATAAAGAACACTATGAAAATACGCGAGAAAGACAGAAAGTAGAACGCCAATTAAATCGTAAAATTCAATCCGTAGAAGAAGACATTGAAGCAACCGAATTGAAGATTGGCGAAACAGAGGAAAAATTATTAGACCCTGAGATATATATGAATCATGAATTAGCAAATGAAACAAATCAGTCTTTAATAATGCTTAAAGAGAAGCTAGAGAAGCTGATGGATACATGGGCAGAGCTACAAAAGGAGCTAGAACTAATCTAGCTCCTTTCTTTTTTGGTGAAACCGATATACAACAAGGGAATGGCCATAAAGATAATCATGGTTGCCGCAGCAACAATTCCTGAATCGTTGACCACCAAGGCAGTGAGCCCGCCAACAAGAATACCTAAAAACCCATCCGATAAATGACCATACTCTTCTAGGAATCGTTTTAATGGCTGCACCGGCTTTAAAAAAAGAATAACCATAGCTAGCAACGCACTTGCCAAAACCTTGCTCCAGGAGGAAACTTGAATCAGTCTCCAATTCATAGCTAGTTTTCGTTGTACTGTCTGAAATACAGAGGTAATATCTCCTGATAGAAGTTGACTTACTGCTCTTCCAATATGAGATTGGGCTTCAGAAGGTGCAAAATAATTAATCACAATCAATGCAGCCATCCCCAAAAATAGCAAGAGTATTAAGTAGAGTACTCCCCTTTTATTTAAGGTTAGTCCACTAAATCTCAGTATAATAAAGCTAGTTGCCAACATTGCAGAAATTGCACCGCCGGCATTGGTACCTAATGTAGGAGAGATTAGTAGAAAGTTGAGCAATAAATATACGAAACCAGTTAATGTTAAGGTGTAAATATCCTTTTTTAAATAAATTAGCGCTCCAGTAAATAATAAAGTAGCCCCTATATATACACCCATAAATTCATTCCCAATTCCGTAATATCTCGCCCCAATTATTGGGTCATAACCAAGAAATGATCTTCTCATAAAGGGGGTTCCCGCAAGTATATCAATGGTAATAGTAAGAAATGTTAATAGGCCTGCAACCAAGAAAATCTTTGGAACACTTCTTATTTTAGATAGAAAAAATGCAAGTATCAGGCTGAATGAAATAATCGACAAAACATAAATTGAACCACTTGATGGTGTCCAATAGGCTGTGGTTAGCAATAATATTGGGCTAAACAGCATACTAAGTAGCCCTTTTTGGATAAATGGATATATTCTACTCCATTTACTGATCCAAGCAATGGCTGCAAACAATAAAATAAATACCTGCCACATTACATAAGTATAAAGTACTTTTTGTCGTAGCTGAAAAATAGTTGCAATATGTTCTAACTCTGTATCAAGGTTCGTTGTTGTAGAAACAGTAGTTATTGTCTGTCCAAGTACTTCTTTTGGATTCATATCAATCTTTAGAAAAGATAAAATAGTAGGTGCTAAATCGATATTGGCCACTATCCCCGCTCTTTTAGTTGTATTGGAATATAGCATACTTTCGTTTGTATGATTACCTTTTTGATAAACCCAAATTGGAGCTAATAGCTTTCCCTCTTTTTCTGCTTCAGTGGAAATCATCGGAGAAGCTACAATTAAGGTCTGATTCTTTTCTATTTCATTCATTATGTTCTGAATAAATCTTCCAATCTCATAATATATATCGTTTCTAGTTTTTGCTTGATATTCAATATTCATTTCTTTTTTAAACTGCTCTAAGCGGTATATATCTCCAAGATCAATTACAATCAATGATTTACCTTGCTCTTCCTTTACGCCGTGAATAACTTGTTGGAGATAGGAGTAATTTGTTTTTATACCATATGGCCGATATTCATCCTTTATTAGTGTTTGTATGCTTATATTTCCTCTGCTTATCCCATCACTATTCATTGTTATCAAAGGTGCATATCGTACCGGTTGATTAGTATCATTATTTCCGTATACAAAAACTTTAGCTCCAGCATTCTCTAAGGTATGTCCTAATGCTCCAGCATAAAATGGGAACTTTTGATCTGCCTCATTGTATAATTTCTCAATCGATAAATAGATAATGTCTTGTATAAGAAAGTCCTTTCCTGTTTGCTGTCTATATAGATCCATTGCTTTTAATGGAGTCTGTCCCCCAATATCTTCAAAGCCATTAAAGGAGTTACCTAGCTCTCTAATACCAACTCCTTTACTTCCTGCGCCAATCGATAAATAACTATTCCCATCACTTCGTGCTCCTGCTGAGTTGATGTTCATTGCCCCTTTAGCCGCCTTTTCTTCTAAATCCTTAAAACCCAGCATCTTCTGATAATGAGCTTGATCTGTAAAAGATAATTGATTAATCAATACGAGAATAACCTTTTCATTTTCTTGAGCTGAAGCATATGAAAAAGACGATCCTAAGAATAAGATCGCCATTATGAGTAATATAGGTACACGCTTGCTTTTTTCTATCATATAGAAGGCTTCCTTTCTAACCATTTTCTATTGATAGTTTTTCCTAATAATTTTCAATTAAACCTCAAAGATAGGAAAGGTAATGGTTACTGTTGTCCCTTGCTGAACATCACTTTCTATCACTAAATTCCCTTCATGATTTTGCATAATTTGAAGAGAAATAGGTATACCTAATCCAGTTCCTTCTTCCTTTGTGGTGAAAAATGGGTCATAGATTTTTTTCAAAACGGAAGGTGGAATACCTTCTCCTTGATCAATAAATTGAATCTTAACCTCATTTTTTTGCTGATCATAATCCGCTATTATTTTTAAAGTTCCTCCATTTTTCATCGATTGAATTCCATTCCGAATTAAATTAATAAATACCTGCTTAATTTGCATTTCATCAATAAATAAATCTGGAATCATTTGATCAATGCGTGTTTCTAATATAACATTATACAAAGCACCCTCAGGAATCATGAATGAGACCATATCCTGTATTAGCTCCTCCGTTTTTATTCTTCTGTGAGCTGGAGCACTTGGTTTAGCTAATAGCAACATTTCTTTAATTATCTGGTTGATTCTTCTAATTTCACTGATGATTAATGTAATGTATTTTTTTTCACTTGCTTCTTGTAAAGAGTCCCCCAATAATTGGATAAAACCTTGAATAGTTGTCAAAGGATTTCTAATTTCATGTGCTGTTCCCGCAGCTAACTCGCCAATTACTGCTAACTTCTCTGCCCTTAAAATTTGCTGTTCTAATTCAATCATTGGTGTAATTTCCTTATATATCCCCATCGTTCCAATTCTTTTTCCTTGATTATTTTTCAACAATCTAGTGGTAACTATAAAATAGAGCTTCCGTCCTTCTTTAAGGTCTATTTCTCGTTTCTCATTTTTATATTCCTTTCCTGTATACAAGGTATCGAGCAATATAGAATATATCGGAATATTAATATCAAAAACTTCCCGATAGGTTTTTCCTTTGATTTCTGCCTCCTTTAAACCTGTTATCTCTTCCGCACCAACATTAAAGCTTGTAATTTCCTCATGATTATTAAGGGTAATTACCCCATCTGAAATATGATCCAGCATTACCTTAGACCGTTGTTCTACCTTACTTAATCTTTTTTGTTCTGTCACATCCGAAAATGTGCTAATTCTTCCTATTTCTATACCATCAACTATCAGTTGTTTGGTAGAAGTCACGACAGGAATATCAATGCCACTTTTTGTGGGACAATAACCCTCAAATCCAAGAAAGGTCTCGCCAGAACGCAAGGTTTCCCAAAAAACGCGATCGGCCATATCAAGTAATTTCCCTTTGGAGGTAAACTCAATAATCTCTTCTTTGGTAAATCCAGTGATTTTCTCCGCCGTTTCATTCACACATTGTACAGCACCATTAGCATTATAGAATATAACCCCAAATGGTAAACCATCTAAAATCGCCTTATTGGTTTTATGTTTATTTGTATATTTTTCTGTTAAATCATTTACCGATTTGGCAATAACACCAAAGTGATCATTACTTTCTGGAATAGACTCACCTGTACTTTTTAGCTTATTAATTTCATTATTTAATTGATTAATTTTTTGATTGGTTTTTAAGCTAACCCATCTTGCACCTAATATCGCCATTAGAAAGGCGAACACACCTAACAAAATAAATAAGATGGTATTCTTTGTCGCAATTGGATTCGTGTAATAGGTATAAATAAATCCAGAAATCATTTTTTGGTTATCCATTTGTAGAGGGACAATATAGATCACCTTATTATTATGGTTATAAAAGAAAGGCTCAAGACGATTTTCATTTATTATTTTGCTGCTAATTGCTTTAAAATCTGTTTCTTGATAAAATTCACGGCTACCAAAATGAAATGTCGTTGTTTGTTTTGCAAAACTATAAATGCCCAAGGATTTATTTTCACTAAATAATTTAAATTGAAAATCTAATAACACTTTTACTACATCTTCTTGCTGACTTTTTATTACTTCTATCTCCTCTTTATTATGTAATATGATAGGAGACTGGCTTACAAGTCGTTCTTCAACAAAGTCTCTATTAACTAGAATCGTTTCAGCGATCCCCTTTTCATATTTTTGTATTCCCAATGTATAGCTATGGGATTTATCATAATAAAAAAAGGAAATTAATATTATCAATGGAAGCAAGAAAAAGACTAATATTTTAGAATAAAATAATCGATTATCGTTCACTAAAAGGAACTCCTTTCATCCCATCAAATAATTCCCCTTTAGTCACTTCAAATTCGCTATAAATAAACAATATCCTTGTTTAGTTTTTAGAATTTTTTTAAAATAATCTTATCCACAATTTTATCCACAAATCAATTATTGCCATAGTACAAAACACAATATTTATCCACATTATCCACGGATTCTTCCTATTGTTTATGTGGATAAGATTATTCGTTAAAAGTCTTTTGTGTCATATGATTCAGAGTTTTATCCACTTATCAACAGTGTGTGTTGATAAGTTATTCACATTTATACTCCTTCATTATCAGTATTACTTAGATATTACACCTGTATTGTGGATAGAATACACCTTCCAAACAACAAAAAAACTCGATAAATATATCGAGTTTCGTTTTTGCGTATAAATCATTTATCATTATAAGCCGATTCTAGAGATAAACTTGCAATTCCATTTAAATCTAATTTACTCCATTGTTTTGATTGGTGTAGGAAATACCCATTACACGCAATCATTGCTGCATTATCCGTGCATAATTCTAAAGGAGGAATAGTTAAATCAACACTGGTGGCTTCGGTCTCCTGCATTAATCGGTTTCTTAGGCCTTTATTTGCAGCAACCCCTCCAGCTACAATTAATTGCTTTACTCCTTTTTCTTTTACTGCTCTCATCGTTTTTGTAGCTAATACATCAACAACTGCTTCTTGAAAGCTTGCAGCCATATCTTCCTTACTAATTTCTTCTTCTTTTTGTTTTGCATTATGTAGTGCATTAATTACTGCAGATTTTAAGCCACTGAAGCTAAAATCATAGGACTGGTCTAATAATGCCCTAGGAAGATGTATTGTTGCATTACCCTGCTGGGCTAATCGATCAATATGTGGGCCACCAGGATAAGGTAAATTTAATGCTCGTGCTACTTTATCAAAGGCTTCTCCTACTGCATCATCTCTTGTTTGACCAAGGATTTCGAAATGATTATGCTGTTCCATATAAACTAGCTCTGTGTGCCCTCCTGATACAACTAATGCAATAAGAGGGAATTGAAGAGGCTTTACAAGATGATTCGCATAAATATGTCCAGCAATATGGTGAACACCAATTAACGGGATGCCTTTCGTAAAGGAAATCGCCTTCGCTGCTGCTATTCCAACTAATAATGCCCCAATCAGACCCGGACCATAGGTTACTGCAACTCCATCAATATCATCTAAAGTAAGCTTTGCTTCCTCTAAAGCTTGCTGCAAAATGAAATTAATTCCTTCTACATGCTTTCTTGAAGCCACCTCAGGAACAACTCCACCGAACCGCTTGTGTATATCTATTTGTGATGAAATAATATTGGATAATATCGTCGATCCATCTTTTACAACAGAAACAGATGTCTCATCACAGCTTGTTTCAATTCCAAGAATATTTACGGCCTTTTTTTGATTATCTAAGTTCATTTATAGTTTCACCCACATTATCATCGCATCTTCTTTTTTGCCATGATCATTATAATAGTTTTTTCTGATTCCATGCTGCTCAAAACCAAGCTTTTTATATAAAGCTATTGCGATATTATTAGAGACTCTTACTTCTAATGTCATTCCTGTAGCTCCTACCAGCTGCGCGATATTCATTACATACCTCATTAAGAATTCCCCTAATTTTAAGCCTCTAGCCTGTGGAAGGATCGCAATATTGGTAATATGAGCTTCGTCTAAAATTAGCCACATACCAACATACCCAACAATATGGTGATTATACTCAATTATAAAATATTGAGCAAAATCATTTTGGGTTAATTCCCCTATAAATGCTTCCTTAGACCAAGGTGTAGGAAAGGATGATTCCTCTATTTCCAAAATCGCGTCTACATCCTCAATGGTTGCTTTTCGAACATTAATTTCCTTCTCCACAGTTTTGTATCATCCCTTAATTAGCTTTTTTGTTTTTCTAGCCATTTAACCTCTGCTTCAGGCAGTTGCAAATAAGCAGGTACAAAATCAAAAGTATTTTCAACCTGTCCGTTCTTAAACCGCTCTAATGCTAATATTCCATAAGCACTTGGCCTTGGAACGTTATTCATTATAGAAGAAAAAGAAACCTGGTTTCCCAATGCTTCGATAATTAAATCTTGATGAAGCTTCACATCATCTCCCACAAAAACTACAGGTTCCCTTGAATCCTTGACCTGCTCTAACCAATGATTAAGTAAGACAATACGATCTTGTTCTTTTGTGATAAACTCATTTTTCATCCATTGATATAATCCAGAATAAACCTGTCCTCTTCTAGCATCTAAAATCGGCGCAATTAAACCATTAAAGTGCTGTTGTGAAAAAGCCATTGCCTCAATCGTAGAGATACCAACTAAAGGCTTATTTAATGTCCAAGAAAAAATCTTTGCTGTGGTAACCCCAATCCTTACACCGGTATATGAGCCTGGACCTTTTGAAACAGCAATTAGGTCTATCTCCTCTGGTTTCCATCCAATTTCTAAAAAAAGTTCTTCTACCATCGGCATCAGCCGAATTGAATGGTTTTTCTTTAAATTAGTTATCACTTCACCATAGACCTTTGTTTCATCTAATAATGCAACGCCTAATACGGAAGTGGATGTATCAATGGCTAATATTTTCATTTTCAAAAAACTCCTTGCAAAGCTCAATATAATAATCACCTTTAGGTTCGAACCTAAGTAATCTTCTGTTTTCATCTAGCTTTAGTATAATAATATTTAACAACTGATCTGGTAAATAATCCTCTATAAACTGGGCCCATTCTACAACAGATATCCCCTCACCATAGAAATATTCCTCAAAACCAAGATCTTCATCCTCTCCTTCGAGTCGATAAACATCCATATGGTATAGTGGAAGATTGCCTTGGTATTCCTTTATTAGAGTAAAAGTAGGACTATTTACAATCTGTGTTATCCCTAATCCAAGTGCTAATCCTTGAGTAAAGCTTGTTTTTCCAGCTCCTAAATCTCCTTCTAAGGTAATAACATCTCTAGCTTTTAAATATTTTGCCAACTTGGCTGCTAATCGTTGAGTTTCATTCACATCCATTGTTTTTATTTCATAGCTTGTCGTCAAATATCTCATCCCCTTAATTGCAGATGCTAAGATTATGTAATGTTACTATCTTTGGGCATACATTGTATTATTATACCATTGTTAACCAATGTTAACTAATTATGAATGCAAAAAAACACCCTTCATCAAGGGTGTAAATATTTTTTACTATGTAATACTACATCTTTTTAAAAAATGGAGCGGGTGATGGGAATCGAACCCACGCTACCAGCTTGGAAGGCTGGAGTTCTACCATTGAACTACACCCGCGTATTAAATGGTAGGGATGACAGGATTTGAACCTGCGACCCCCTGGTCCCAAACCAGGTGCTCTACCAAGCTGAGCCACATCCCTACATTATAGATGAAATTTTTATTAAATATTAATGGCGTGCCCTGAGAGGTACACTCCTTCGTCGTGACTTCAACATCGCATCACTTCGTCACATTCGTTCCTAATTCTGCGTGTTTCCGACGAACTCTTTATCGTTCGAATCTTTGATCGATGAATATTCTTAGATGTTAATGGCGTGCCCTGAGAGATTCGAACTCCCGACCTTCTGATTCGTAGTCAGACACTCTATCCAGCTGAGCTAAGGGCACATATTATATTAGAGTAAAACTGGTGCGGTCGGCGAGACTTGAACTCGCACGATCATATGACCACTACCCCCTCAAGATAGCGTGTCTGCCGATTCCACCACGACCGCTAAATGACGATTAAGTCTAAGGAGTATTATATCATATCTGAAATCAAAATTAAAGTACTTCACTAATCCAATAAATGGTGCGGGTGAAGGGAGTCG
>DJVJ01000029.1 GCA_002441135.1 Caryophanales bacterium UBA6259
CTGAAAGCATCTAAGCGTGAAGCCCCCCTCAAGATAAGATTTCCCATGGAGTTAATCCAGTAAGACCCCTTAGAGATGATGAGGTAGATAGGTCCGGTGTGGAAGTGCTGTAAAGCATGGAGCTAACGGATACTAATCGGTCGAGGGCTTAACCTAATATTTATATCCTTGCTAACTCGTTTCTAGTTTTGAAGGTGCGAATTTTTATATTTTTATAACTCGCTTCGTCGATGATTATATAAAAATATAAAAAGTTAAATTGAATAATAAGGATGACTTGCATCCTTTAAAAGGAAGTTCCATTAAAAACAACCACGTCCTGTGGTTAACATGGAACGACCTGCATCGTGCAGGTCTGGTGATGATGGCGGAGGGGAAACACGCGTACCCATCCCGAACACGACCGTTAAGCCCTCCAGCGCCGATGGTACTTGGACCGCAGGGTCCTGGAAGAGTAGGACGTCGCCAGGCAACAAGAAAAGACAGCTCAATAAGAGCTGTCTTTTTGTATATACATATACAGGCGACGGCCTACTCGCAACATCCTCGAATGTGTAGCGACGGCCAGGACGGCCTAGAGCCAAGGCTGGCCACAAGACGTGGCCGGTAGACTTGGTGACGCGCCAGGCAACAGAAAAAACAGCTCAGTAAGAGCTGTTCTTTTGTATATACATATGTGACGACGTCTTACTCGCAACATCCTCGAGTGGGTAGCGACGGCCAGGATGGCCTAGATTAAGGAAGTTCGACTAAAAGCAATCACGTCCGTGTGATTAACGTCGAACGACTTGCATCCTGCAAGTCTTTCTTGCCTTTTTATATAATTTAGGTGACAATTCGAAAATAATGAAAGGCAATCGTAAAAACAGTAATAGAGGAATGATTATATGAAACATTAAGTCAGCTAGGAAGTTCATGGTGATTTATCCCCTCACTATCAGGGTGAACTCGCCCTGCAAGATTAGAATCTAATCTTTCTGATTCGTTAAAAGAAAGCTCACTAAAAATTTCCTGTGATGTTTCAGGTAGTAATTCAATATGTCGATGAACTAAATCAGCGATTTCTTTTAAGAGTTTTCCTTCCTCATGCTTTAGTTTTTGATGATTTTGGATAAAAGCTAATAAGCTTAGGTAACTTCCAACTAAAGCATCCTTATCTTCTTCTATTAAGGTATGTATCTTTTCTAATCTAGTCAAATGGTTTCCCTCCTAAGAGCATTTTGATAATATTTTACCCTTTAGGATGTAATTTATTAAAATATTCACTATTACTCTGTTTGATAAACAGATATACCTGCTCGATTATATTTAATCCATACATTATTTTTTTTCAAAAGCAAAATCCGAATAAAGATGATGAACCTGTAGATAATTAATGTAAAAACAAAAGTGTAAATAATTACCAAAAAACTCCGATCAATAAAAAGCATGATAATAGCAAATGATAAGGAACTTAAGAACAAGAGATATAACTCGTATTTTTTGTATTCCAAAAAAGTTATTAACGTCTTCGGATAAACACCAAACCATGGAAGAATTGGAATAAAAAAATTGATTTTCCTTTTAAAAACAAATAAAATTCCTATACTAAATATGTTATATAAGAAAAAGTACAAGACCAAATAGATAATAAGGCTTTGTAACGAATTTAAATTTAAAGTGTTTATACTAAAAACGTAACCTATAAAAAGAATAATGAAATAACTAAGTGTCCAAAAAAAACGATGGCGCATTTTAAAGATTAAACGATAATTATAAATTATTTTATCTTTATCTTTTTCATTCATAGACATGTCTCCCTTATGAACTCACTCTATTTTCCATTATTACATAAAAATATTGAAATGAAGATAGGCGATAAGAAATATTTTACAATACTATTTTTCATGGAGGAGAAGAGAAAGTATGAAGTGGCACTTATATGGAGATTCAAAAATAAGTGGAAGAATCATAGAAAGCACGAAAGGTTTAATTAGCTTTGTACTATACAGACCTACAAGCAAAAGCTCTCTTCAACTATTAAAGGGTAGTAATATATCCTTAGCTAGTAGCTTAGAACATTTTCTTAAGGAAGCAAAAGTTCTCTTATTAGCTACTAATAACCAAGCAGAGCTATTCTTTCTTCTTAAAATGTGGAGGAAATTTCATCGGACAGGAGCGAAGCTAATTTTAATACAAGGGAACAGAATTGGTTTAGGAGAGAAAGTATATCAATATTTAAATCAAAATCATAAAAGTTTTGAAGTAATTAATCTTTACATAAACAAATCTGAAAAAAATACATATAAAATTATTATAGGCGGTCAGCAAGGCGCATTTATTAATATAGTAAGAAAACATTTCGCTTTCCTATGTCACACTGTTTTTGTTGTAACAAGAAAAGAGGCAGAGTACATCCACCAATGGGAATTGCTAAAAAATATTATAGATAAAGGCTTCAATATTCAGATGCAAAAAGATATTATGCGACAAGGATTGGATATTGAAGTAATTAAAAAAGGGGCTTTAATATATCAACAACAGAACAAAGCAGAAGGCTATCAGAAAAAAAATATCGAAACATATGCTAAAGCTACTAAAAATAAGCTATTGGTTCAGGCATTATCAACAATCGATCAAGATAATAACTGGGTAAATCAGCAATTGATGCTAGTCAATAAATACATTCAAAACAAAGTAATCACAGTTTGGGGTTACCACCAAAGTATTCATTCCTTATTACAATTACCCTATACAATACAGTGGTTAAACTCAAAACAAAACGTAAAAGCTTTAAAATACTTAAAAAACAGAAGGATAATCATAACGGATAATATAGATGACTCTGTTCGTAATTCTGATTTGTTAATTATTTTGCAAACAAATGAACAATTTGCAAGTATACCATTAGAACGTTTAGAACGGTTATTACGAAATAAAGTAATTATTGACCCTACAAATACATTTGATCTAAGTGAAATGAGAAATCTTAAATGGATTTATATCTCCAAAGGAAGAATGCCAATTGGAATATAAATGATGTATTGTGGTATGAATAAGGGGTTATTTGGATATAATGGTTGGAAAAATTGTAACTTTTGGAGGTCAGTATGAATAATCTCAATCAACATTACCAACAGTTTTGTGTGATGTGCGGAGAGCAAAAAGAAAATGGAATTTACATTCATAGTGGATTTATTTGTGACCAATGTGAATCAGAGATTGTAAAAACAGAGGTTACTGATGAGAAATACAATTATATTGTACAGAGGTTGAAAAAATTGTGGCTAAAAAATGCGTAGGTAAGAATCAGGGACGAGAAATTGGTTCCTGATTTTTTGTCGATAAGAAAGTTTCTTTCATTGAACAAGAATATGTGATTAAATGAATACAACGTTATTATCATTAAAAATATTAAAGGATAGGATCTAATATGTTTGAAAAACCACCGATATATAACGCATTGGTTCAACATAAAAAGAAAAATCCAGTCTCATTTCATGTTCCCGGACATAAAATGGGCCAAGGGTTTAATTCATTAGGAAGTAAATATTATAAAAATATTTTAGAAATAGATATGACTGAAATTACAGGGCTGGACAATTTACATCAAGCAGAGGAAATAATATTAGAAGCACAGCAGGAAGCTGCGAACTTATACCACGCTGAACAAACATTTTTTTTGGTTAACGGAACAACGGTAGGCAACCTTGCTTTAATTTTAACTGTTTGTCAACCTGGTGATCGGATTATTGTTCAAAGAAATGTACATAAATCTGTGATTAATGGAATTATTCTAGCACATGCAGAGCCCATCTATATTAATCCAGATATTATTGACGATCTGGAAGTTTCCGCTTGTGTAAAAACCTCAACCGTAGAGGCGGCTTTAAAAAAATATCCAGATGCAAAAGCGGTTTTTTTAATGAATCCAAATTATTATGGATTGAGTAAAGACTTAACAGAAATAATAGCACTCACACATCGTTATCAGATACCTTTGTTGGTGGACGAGGCACATGGTGCACATTTTGGATTACATCCTGCTTTTCCAAAATCGGCAATTCAATTGGGTGCGGATGCTGTTGTGCAATCCACTCATAAAACCTTAAGTGCGATGACAATGGGCTCGTTATTACATGTTCACAGTAATTACTTAGATATCAGTAGACTAAAAGTTTTTTTGTCGATGCTACAATCATCAAGTCCTTCCTATCCAATTATGGCTTCTTTAGATTTAACAGTGAATTGGCTAAAGAGAGAAGGAGAACAAGTATGGAATCACGTTTTAGAAAGCATTGATTGGTTTTATGAAAAAGCAAAGCATTTAAAGCATATTAAGGTAAATTATGTCTTACCAGAAGAGTACCAGCATGACCCACTTAAAATAGTAATACAGCATGAGGGGTTGTCTGGATATCGATTACAAGAGTTGCTTGAAAAAGAAAATATTTATTTGGAATTAGCAGATATGTATAATTGTTTAGCAGTTGCTTCAATTGGTACTATGCCAGAGGATTTAGAAAAGCTACTAGCAGCATTAAAGAGAATAGATAAAGTGGAATATTCAACTGTTGAGATGAGAAGCACACCAAGAAGTTTATTCGAACAAGATTACGATGCTTCTGATTCTAATAGTTCTGTTTCATTAGGTAATGTTCTTTATCAAAACAAAAAAAGATTACCAATAAGAGAGGCGATCGGGTATTTTTCTGCTGAAATGGTCATTCCTTACCCTCCAGGCGTACCTATGATACAATTAGGAGAAAGAATAACAAAAGAGATGGTTAATTACCTTATTTATCTAAAAGAGCAAGGTGCTAAATTTACAGGGATTAATGATACTAGCTTTCAAAGCATTTTGGTAACTCATATTGAAGATTAATGGAGGATGGAGAATTTGAAGGGGTTATTTGTTACTTTTGAAGGGCCTGATGGTGCAGGGAAAACATCCCAATTGCAACTATTAGCTACTTTTATAAAACAGCAAGGATATGATTTAGTTACTACACGTGAACCTGGTGGAACAAAAATAAGTGATAAAATTCGAAGTTTATTATTAGATCCCAATCATCAAGAATTAAAAGACCAAACCGAGATTTTATTATATGCGGCATCAAGGGCACAATTGGTTCATGAGTTAATTTTACCAGCATTAGAACAAGGGAAAATCGTATTATGTGATCGCTTTATTGATGCAAGTGTAGCTTATCAAGCATTCGGATTACAAAAAAGCAGAGAAATGGTAGAGCTAATCAATAAGTTTGCAAGCTCTGATTTGACTCCAAATAGAACCTATTTATTAAACTTATCTCCTGAAATAGGAAGGATTCGTTTAGAACAACGTAGAAATAAGGAATTTGGAAATGACCTAGACAGAATAGAGCAAAAGAACATAGAATATCATCAAAGAGTATATAATGGGTTTCAACAGCTTGCAAAAGAGCATTTAAATCGAATTAGGATGGTTGATGCGAATCAAAGTATGGAAGCTATTTCTAAAGTGATACAAGAAGATTTTCTTCAATTATTATCCAAATAAATTTAAGCTTTATAAAAAGGAGGGTAAATAATGAAATTAGTAATTGCTATTGTTCAAGATAAAGACAGTCATCGTTTATCTAATGCATTAGTAAAATCAAACTATCGGGCGACAAAGCTTGCTACAACAGGTGGTTTTTTGAAGGCAGGGAATACTACTTTTTTAATAGGAGTAGATGATAATAAGGTTGAGGATGTTATGAGATTGATCAAGGAAAATTGTAAGGCTCGTGAACAATTAGTTTCTCCTGTTTCTCCTTTAGGTGGAAATGCCGATTCCTATGTACCATACCCAGTAGAAGTTCAGGTTGGAGGAGCAACAGTATTTGTTTTACCTATTGAACAATTTATGCAAGTATAATATAGCATATATTAGAGGAAGTAAGGATGAGTAAGTAGATGTCATTATTTGATGTTGTCGGCCAAAAAAGAATTGCTGATATTTTAGCAAAGAGTATTAAAAATAATAGAGTAGCTCATGCCTATATTTTTTCTGGTCCAAAAGGAATAGGAAAAGGTAAAATGGCAGTGGAGTTTGCTAAAGCACTAAATTGTCAAACAGAAGCAACGGACGCTTGCAATCAATGTACAAATTGTAGGCGGATTGAGCATGAAAACCATCCTGCAGTGCAATGGCTTAAGCCAAGTGGGAATTCAATAAAAATTGAACAAGTGCGCGAATTGCAGAAAGAGGCGCAATTTAAAATACAAGATGCAAGGATGAAAATCTATATTATAGAAGATGCGGAACGGATGACGATACAAGCTGCCAATAGCTTATTAAAGTTTTTAGAGGAACCAAAAACACCTGCTGTCTTTATTCTTTTAGTAGAAAATGAACACCAATTATTACCCACTGTTAGATCGAGATGTCAGCTTATCTCATTCCCTCCTATCGATACAAAATATTATCTTCAACTATTTAAACAGGAGGGATATAGTGACCAAGATATCCTCATTGCTGCGTCTATAGCAGAAGGTGTAGAGGAAACAAAAATCATTTTAGATTCAGTAGAGTTTGTACAAATGAAAAATCTAATGTTACAATGGATTAAAGAGATTACCAATCATTCATATCAATCTCTATTTACCATAAATGATAAAATAATGAAAAGTGACTATATAAAAGAAAATTTACCATTATTTCTAGATTTACTTATACTATGGTATAGAGATATCTTAAATATAAGGGTAAATCGATTTGATTCGCTTATTTTTAAGGATCAACTCGAGGAGAACAAAAAAGTAGCATTGTTGATTTCTGAAGCAAAAATATTGAATCATATAGATGAGATTCTGCAAACCAAAAGACGCTTAAAGGTGCATGTTCAACCACAGTTAGCGTTAGAACAGTTGGTATTGTCGATACAGGAGGGATAAAATTTGTGTATCAAGTAGTAGGAGTGCGATTTAAAAAGGCAGGTAAAATATATTATTTTGATCCAGGTGATCTTGAAATAAAAAAAGATTGTTATGCTATTGTCGAAACGGCAAGAGGAATTGAGTATGGTAAAGTTGTGATAGGTAGAAAGGTTGTTTCTGAAGAGGATGTAGTTTTACCTCTAAAAGGTGTTATTCGAGTAGCAAATGAGGAAGATGCAAAACAAGTAGAGAAGAATAAGGCAGATGCTAAAACTGCTTATGAAGTTTGTGTGGAGAAGATAGAAAAACATCAATTATTGATGAAGCTAGTAGATGTTGAATATACGTTTGACCGAAATAAGGTAATCTTTTATTTTACCGCTGATGGTAGAGTGGATTTTAGAGAATTAGTAAAAGATTTAGCTGCAATTTTTAGAACGAGGATTGAACTAAGACAAATTGGTGTAAGAGATGAAGCCAAAATGCTAGGTGGGATTGGTCCTTGTGGACGAGTACTCTGTTGCTCATCTTTTTTAGGAGATTTTGAACCAGTTTCTATAAAAATGGCAAAGGATCAAAATCTGTCCTTAAATCCCGCCAAAATTTCTGGACTATGTGGTCGATTAATGTGCTGCTTGAAATACGAAAATGATCATTATGAGACTAGTAAGCTTGACCTACCTGACATAGGAAGCCAGGTAATGACTTCATTAGGCTTGGGTAAGGTAATCGGACTAAACTTATTGGATAGAAAGGTTCAGGTAGAAATCATCGATAGTCAAAAAGTCGAAGAGCTGCCATTAGATGATGTAGTTCAAGGAGAATTTGAATATTAAAGCTTGGGGTGGTTATAATTGAACAAAAATGAAATTTTTTCCCAAGTAACTTTTATAGAAGAACAAATAGGTGAATTATATAAGCAATTAGGACAGCTTAAAGAAAAAATTGTTGTGCTTATTGAAGAAAACCATAATTTAACGATTGAAAATGAACGGTTACGTCACCGATTAGAAAATAATATAGAGCCAGCAGAAGCAGAATCTGGGTCTATTGCTTCCAAGGAAAACGCAGCAATCAGTGAGGGGTATGACAATTTAGCTCGCTTATATCATGAAGGATTTCATGTTTGCAATTTACACTATGGAAGTTTACGAACGGATGGAGATTGCTTGTTTTGTTTGTCCTTTTTAAATAAGTAATCAAAAGGACAATTTAATGCTAATCAGGTAATTTATAGGACCCTTATTTTTAAGGGTCTTTTTTAGCGGATAGGAAAGAATAAAAAGATGGGTGATTACATTATGAGAATAGATTTACATGGTTCTGAACGGTTAGACGACCTTCTAACTCACGAATTAAAAATTGTCCAAAGTAAAGAGGTATTTTCCTTTTCTATGGATGCTGTTTTGTTAGCTCACTTTCCGGCCATACCGTCAAAAGGAAAGATTGTAGATTTGTGTAGTGGAAATGGGGTAATCCCATTATTAATGTCGGTAAAGACAAAGGGACGTATATATGGAGTAGAAATTCAGGAACGTTTAGTTGACATGGCTAATCGAAGTATTAAGATGAACCAGTTAGAAGACCAAATTACCATGCTCCACCTTGACTTAAAGGAAGCTCCAGATCAATTAGGAAGAAATCAGTTTGATCTAGTAACCGTCAATCCACCTTATTTGCCGATTAATGGGCAAGACAAAAACGAAAATGAGCATATTGCTATTGCTAGACATGAGTTATATACTCATTTAGATGAAGTAATTCAAGTTAGTAGTCAACTGTTAAAGGTTGGCGGGCGAATAGCAATGGTTCATCGCCCTTCCCGATTAGTCGATATTATATCCAGTATGAGAAATGCACAGCTTGAGCCAAAAAAAATTCGTTTTATTCATCCTCATGCGAATAAAGAAGCAAACATGGTACTAGTTGAAGGGAAAAAATTAGGAGGAAAAGAACTCCATGTATTACCTCCTTTAATTGTCTATAAAGAAGATGGAGAATATCAAGATGAAATTTATCAGATCTATTATGGAGAGAATAAAGATAGTGATAATGCTAAAAGGGTAAAGGACTGATTTGTTTTGTTACAAATACAAAAAAGCTATAAGGAAAAGGAACAGGGCAATACTAAAGGAATTTTATATTTAGTTGGTACACCAATCGGTAATCTTGAGGATATGAGTTATCGAGCAATTCGAATTCTTAAAGAAGTTGATCTGATTGCAGCAGAGGATACTAGACAAACAATAAAATTACTTAACCACTTTGAGATACAAAAAAAGTTAGTCAGTTATCATGAACATAATAAAAAAACAAGTGGTTTGGAACTACTTAAGCATTTAGAAAATGGCCTAGATGTCGCCTTGGTAAGTGATGCAGGTCTTCCTGCAATTTCTGATCCTGGGTATGATTTAACTGTACAAGCAGTAGAGGAAGAGATTAAGGTGATACCAATTGCAGGTCCCAATGCGGCTTTGCTAGGTTTAATTGCCTCAGGACTTTCCACAGAACGGTTTGTATTTTTAGGATTTCTTCCAAGAGATAAAAAAGGATTATTTGAAGAGCTAAAGAGGGTGCAAGTATATCCGGAAACCCTTATATATTATGAAGCGCCTCATCGGATTCTAAAAACCTTATCGGCAATGAGAGAAGTATTAGGAAACAGATCAATTTCATTAAGTAGAGAGCTTACAAAGAAATTTGAGGAATTTCTTCGAGGAAGTTTAGAGGAAGTAATAGACCATATTAGTGAGGTTGGAATTAAAGGAGAATGTTTAATTGTTATTGAAGGAAGGAAAAATCACGAGGAAGCTACGCAAGATGCCTGGTGGAATACTTTAAGCATAGAAAAACATGTAGAACATTATATTGAAAAAGGTAATAACAGTAAAGAAGCAGTGAAGCTGGTTTCTAAGGATAGAGAGTTATCTAAAAGAGAGGTTTACAAAGAATATCATCAAATATAGGAAAAAGACCCGCCAGAAATGAAATCATTCTGCCGGGTCTTTATATTTAGAATAAAATGTATGTCTAATTAAGCTTGTGGCATTTCGTTTAAGCATTCTTTACAAATGATCTTTCCTTTAAAATGGAAAACTTGCTCTGCATTACCACAGAAAATACATGCAGGCTCATACTTTTTAAGTATAATTCTTTCTCCATCAACATAAATTTCTAAAGCATCTTTTTCACTGATTCCTAATGTTCTACGAAGTTCGATTGGAATAACTACTCTTCCTAGCTCATCCACTTTACGCACAATACCAGTAGATTTTAACATTTTTTTTACCCCTCTCATATTAAATGCGAATACGCTTGTCGTCATATTTCGACAAAATCTCTCAAGAACATGATACCAACAATTCCCAGAACAGTCAATAACTTTTTTGTCGTTTTTTATCGATTTTAGTAGAAATATTTTTAAAATAAACACTTTTAGTCTTAGCAACTAGTACTTTTCCTTTATTTGGGTTAAAATTTTGCTATAGAATTATATACAAAATTAGCATAAGAGAAATAAAAAGAGATGAGGGATATAAAGGTGAAATTATTTGAAGAAAAAGTATTTAAAGATCCCATTCATCAATATATTTATGTACAGGAAAAAATTATCTGGGATTTAATTAATGCTAAAGAGTTTCAGAGATTAAGGAGAATTCGACAATTAGGCACTTCTTTCTTAACCTTTCATGGTGCAGAACATAGTCGCTTCTCACACTCGTTAGGTGTATATGAAATTACTAGGAAGGTGATTGCTCAATTTGAAAGAAACGAGTATGATGAGTGGCCAAAGGAAGAAAGATTGGTCGCTTTAATTGCAGCTTTACTCCATGATATCGGGCATGCTCCTTTTTCTCATTCTATGGAAAGAGTATTTCAATCTCATCACGAGGACTGGACAAAAAGCATTATTTTAGGGGATACAGAAATAAATCAGCTACTTACTGATTTTGATCGTCAATTACCAATGAGAATCGTTGATGTGATTAATAAGACTTATGAAAAGCATATTGTTGTTGATTTAATTTCCAGTCAATTAGATGCTGATCGGATGGATTATTTATTAAGAGATGCGTATTTTACTGGAGTCAACTATGGGACATTTGATCTTGAGAGAATCCTCAGGGTAATCAGGCCTTACAATGGAAAAATTGTTATCAAAGATAGTGGAATGCATGCTGTGGAAGATTATTTAATGTCGAGATATCAAATGTATTGGCAGATATATTTCCACCCAGTTACAAGAAGTGGTGAAATTATTCTAAGGAAAATCTTCTTGCGAGCAAAAGAACTCTATCAAGAGGGGTATTCCTTTTCCTTCCTCTTTTCGCCAATAGAAAAATTGATGCAACAGGATATTGGGGTTGCTGACTATATATCTTTGGATGAACCTCTTGTTTATGCACAGTTTCATTTATGGTCCAAGGAGAACGATTCTATTTTAGTAGATTTAACAAAGCGCTTTTTACATCGCAAGCTATTTAAATATATAGAAATTGATTCTGCTGATTTTCATAAAATAGATCTAATTAAGCAATTTTTTAGTCGCCATCAAGTTGATCCGGAATATTATTTAGAAATTGATTCTCCCTCTAACCTTCCCTATGATACATATGGCAATAATGTTGAGAGCGAGAATTCACCGATTTATCTCTTAAATCGACAAAATGATGTCGAAGAAATATCTACAAAATCAGACATTATTTCGGGAATTATGGGGAAAAGGAAAACAGAATATAAGCTATTTTTCGCCATGGATTATTTAAAAGAAAAAAATATATATAACGAATTCTGTGAGATCGTAAATTGTAACAGAGGAGAATCCAATTAATCGATAAGGAATATTGACAGTTGGCTAATAATTATGTATATTTTGGGAAAGAAATTGAGACAATGTTTATAAGTAATATTAAAAAGTACGATGAAGGGATGAGTAATTTGCTTTGCTTTTTTTAGAGAGCTGGGGTAGCTGAAAACCAGTAAAAGCAGACGAATGAAGATGGTCCTAGAGGAAGTATTTTTAAGTGGGAGTTCATTATGAAATGGACTTTTTGCAAGAAAATACCGTATTTCTGCGATAAAGAAGCCAGTGTTACAAAATTACTGCAAGAGCCCTCATGTTTTCTCGAGGGGAATTTGGGTGGTACCACGTGAGTTTAAACTCTCGTCCCAAGGTGGATGGGGGTTTTTTTATTTTAATAAAGACTATTTGAGGAGTGGTTTATGTGAGTAAAAAAACCTATTACATTACAACCCCAATTTATTATCCAAGTAACACCCTACATATTGGCAACGCATATACAACAATAGCTGCAGATACGATGGCAAGATATAAGAGGTTGCGTGGGTATGATGTTTACTATTTAACAGGAACAGATGAGCATGGCCAGAAGCTACAAAAAAGAGCTGCAGAGGAAGGACTAACACCATTAGAGTTTATTAATCCGGTCGTGGATTGGATTAAGGATTTATGGGAGAAGCTAGATATTTCTTATGATGACTTTATTCGTACAACAGAGGATCGTCATAAACAAGTCGTCCAGAAGATTTTTCAAAAATTACAAGACCAAGGCGATATTTATTTAGGAGAATATGAAGGATATTATTGTGTTCCAGATGAAGCATTCTGGACCGAAAGACAAGCAAAAACAGAGAATGGCTATTTCTGTCCTGATTGCGGTAGACCTGTTGAAAAGGTGAAGGAAACAAGCTATTTCTTTAAAATGTCTAAATATCAAGATCGGTTATTGAAATATATTGAGGAAAATCCAGAGTTTATTCAGCCAGAATCAAGAAAGAATGAAATGATTAATAACTTTTTAAAGCCAGGCTTAGAGGATTTATCTATCTCAAGAAGCACCTTTGATTGGGGAATTAAGGTACCAGAGGATCCAAAGCATGTTATTTATGTATGGATTGATGCATTAAGTAACTATATCACGGCTCTTGGATACCTATCTGAGGACGAAAAGGAAAGAGAGAAGTTTAACCATTTTTGGCCAGCAGATGTTCATTTAATTGGTAAGGATATTTTACGATTCCATACGATTTATTGGCCGATTGTGTTAATGGCATTAGATTTACCTTTACCAAGACAAGTTTTTGGGCACGGCTGGATTTTAATGCCAGACGGGAAAATGTCCAAATCTAAAGGAAATGCGATTGATCCTAAATTCTTAATTGACCGCTATGGATCTGATAGTATTCGCTATTTTCTATTAAGGGAAATTCCGTTTGGTCAGGATGGTATCTTTACACCTGAAGTATTTATTCAGCGACTAAATGTTGATTTAGCCAATGATTTAGGAAACTTAGTTAGTCGTACAATGGCAATGATTGAGCAAAATTTTGATGGAGTATTGCCAGAGCCAAAGGAAATAACAGATTTGGATAAAGAATTACAAAAAATGGCGAATGATCTAGTTACACAAGTGGAAGAGTCTTTAGATAAAATGCACTTTAGTCAAGCGATTACACAGCTATGGCAGTTAATTAGTAGAACCAATAAATATATTGATGAAACCATGCCATGGGTATTGGCAAAAGATCCAGCACAAAGAGACCGTTTGGGAACTGTCCTATATCAACTGGTTGAAAGCATTAGAGTAATTTCTACGTTGATACAACCATTTATGACCAA
This sequence comes from Caryophanales bacterium UBA6259, assembly GCA_002441135.1. GTDB lineage: Bacteria > Bacillota > Bacilli > Tepidibacillales > Tepidibacillaceae > UBA6259. The sequence continues at coordinate 13,523 of DJVJ01000029.1, forward strand.
AACACCACAAAAAATATGGGCTCAAATTGGACTAAACCAAAGCCAAGCAGAATGGGAATTAGCTAAGGAATGGAATGTTATACAATCTGGTACTATTGTGATGAAGAAGGAAGCAATTTTTCCTCGTTTAGATATTAAAGAAGAAATAAAAGTCATTGATGAGACTACACTAGAGGCACGTAAGAAAGCAGAAGAAAATGCAAAACTGAAGGCAGGGGTAAAAGTGGAAGAAACAATAGAGAAAAAAGAAGCAACTCAGGAGACGATAGAAAAGACGGAAAAAGATGAGATTTCGATAGATGATTTCTTTAAAGTGGAGTTAAGAGTAGCTCAAGTTATAGAGGCAGAAAGAATTCCAAAAGCGGATAAGCTGCTAAAGATTCAACTTGATCTTGGTTATGAAAAAAGACAAGTAGTATCAGGTATTGCTAAGTTTTATGAGCCAGAGGCATTAGTTGGTCAAAAGGTTATTTGTGTAACTAATTTAAAACCGGTTAAATTAAGAGGAGAATTGTCAAATGGGATGATTTTAGCAGCTTCAGAGGGTGATCAATTAGTTTTAGCCACTGTTTCTGCAGATATTCCAAATGGATCCATTGTGAAATAAGGAGAACGATATGTTAGTAGATACCCATGCGCATTTAAATGATGAACAGTTTGCAGAGGATAGGGAAGAAGTGATTTCTCGAGCTAAGGAAAATGGTGTGGAAACGATTATTAATATTGGCTTTAACAAAGAAACAATCCTATCAACGTTGGAGCTAATAGAACAATACGATTTTATTTATGGTGCGGTAGGTTGGCATCCGAATGATGCACATACCATGAGTCAAGAGGATTTAGAGTGGATTGAAGAATTAACTAGACATCCTAAGATTGTTGCTATTGGAGAAATTGGTCTAGATTATTATTGGGACTATGCACCAAAGGATATTCAACAAGAGGTTTTTAGAAAACAGATTCGATTAGCCAAGAAGGTAAATCTTCCGATTATCATCCATAATCGAGATGCTCATCAGGATGTTCTTTCTATTCTAGAGGAAGAAGGGGCCAATGAAATAGGTGGTATAATGCACTCTTTTTCTGGAAGCACAGAAATGGCATTGCAATGTATTGATATGGGATTTTATATCTCTTTTAGTGGTCCTATTACATTTAAAAATGCTAAAAAACCAAAAGAGGTAGCAGCAAAAATTCCGTTAGATCGAATCTTAGTAGAAACAGATGCACCATATTTAACACCAGAGCCAAATCGTGGGAAACGCAATGAATCTGCATATGTGAGATTTGTCGCTGAAAAAATTGCCGAATTACGCGATATGAATGTCGAGGAGATTGAGCAAATTACGACAGAAAATGCAAAACGAGTATTGAAATTTGGTTAAAAAAATCAACTGGTAATTACTGGTTTGACAATCGCAATAGATTTAGAATAAAATGTTGCTGATTCGAAAGGAGGATGAATGATGGCTAAAATTTGGAAAAAGGGCTTTCATTCCTCTTCTGTCATCCCATTAAATTCCTTTAAAAATAATAAGATGATTGTAACGGGTCTTGTGACTTTGTTATTACTCGTATTTATTGCCCCAATCTCTTATTTCCATTTACAAAAAGAGGTTATCTTAGTTGTAAATGGAGAAGAAAAGGAAATTAAAACCTTTAAGAATACCGTAGAAGAATTATTAGTAGAACATTCTATCGTACTAGAACCAAACGATAAAATATCAGCAGCACTTGATGATAATCTAGAGGATGAACAGAAGGTTGTTATTACCCGCGCTATTTCTTTAAACTTAATAGTTGGTGGTGAGGAAAAAACGGTTTATACCGCTGAGAAAACCGTTGACGAATTACTCAAGGAACAAGAAATAAAGTTGAATGAGCTTGACCGAGTAATTCCAAGTCTAGATACCCCACTACAACTTGAGATGTCTGTAGAGGTAATACGGGTAACGAAAGAGATCGTAAAGAAAAAAGAAGAAGTAAAATTTGGGTTAGTTCGTAAAGCAGACAATGCTCTTGCTTCTGGTCAAGAAAAAGTAGTTAATAAGGGAAAAAATGGTACGGTAGAACGTACATATGAGGTAACCTTTGAAAATGGTGTAGAAGTCAATAGTAGCCTTTTGGAAGAATCGGTTGTTGAACCAAAGCTAGATGAAGTAGTGGCTTATGGAACTGTACAGACCGTTTCAAGAGGCGGGTTAAACTTCAGACCAAGGCAAATATTAGAAAATGTAAGAGTAACGATGTATAGTGCAGGAGCTGAGCATACTGGAAAAACAGTCAATGATCCTGGCTATGGTATTACCTATACGGGAACAAAAGTGCAAGAAGGAAGGACGATTGCAGTTGATCCAAGAGTCATTCCGTTAGGCTGGTGGGTATATATAGATGGCTTTGGCTTCCGACGAGCGGAAGACATAGGTGGAGGAGTAAAAGGAAATAGTATTGATATATATACAGATAATAACCAGCAAGCACTTAATTTTGGAGCAAAACGAGGCTATAAGGTTTATGTAATTGGACCTGAAAAGCCAACAAACTAATTGTAAAAGGGGGAGAATAATTTCCCCTTTTTTCTTTTGCTAACTAGATGTGTAAGAAAGTCTTTGGAGGGAAGAATTTGAATATAAAAGAGGTAATTGTTGTAGAGGGTAGACATGATACTATTGCAATAAAAAACGCGGTAGAAGCAGACACTATTGAGACTGGAGGTTCAGCAATCTCCAAGGAAACCATTGAAAGAATAAGAAAAGCCCAGGAGTTGAGAGGGATAATCGTCCTTACTGACCCTGATTATCCGGGTGAGAGGATTAGAAAAATTATTAGTAATTCTGTTCCTGGGGTAAAGCATGCATTTCTTGCAAAAGAAGATGCTTTAAAGAACAATGATGTAGGGATTGAAAATGCCTCTCCAGAATCGATTAGAAGGGCACTTAATGATGTGAAAACGGAATGGATTGCTCCAGAGGAGACAATCTCTTGGGAAACGCTTGTTGACCATGGATTGGTTGGAGGAGAAAAGGCGAAAGAAAAGAGATTGCAATTAGGTAAACGATTAGGAATCGGTTATTGCAACGCAAAACAACTACATAAAAGATTAAAAATGTTCCAAGTTGAAGAAGAGGCTTTTCTAGAAGTAATGACAAAGATAAATAAGGGTGATGATCATGAATAACTTTATCTCAAACCCAAGTGAAACAAAGAGAATAATTAAAGAGCATCAATTCACATTTAAAAAGAGTTTGGGACAAAACTTTTTAATTGAACCAAATATTTTAAATAAAATTGTGGAGAAAGCAGGCGTTTCTAAAGAAACAGCAATTATAGAAATAGGACCTGGGATAGGAGCACTCACACAAAAGCTTGCTGAAAAAGCAGGAAAGGTAATAGCTGTAGAAATTGACCAGCGATTATTGCCTATATTAAACAAAACCTTAGCAGAATATCCACATGCTGAAGTAATTCATGGGGACGTCTTAAAGCTATCTTTAAATAAAATTATTGAAGAAAAATTAATGGGTTTTAAAGAAATTAAAATTGTTGCTAATTTACCATATTATATTACTACGCCAATTATTATGAAATTATTAGAAGAAAAACTACCAATAACCTCAATAACCGTAATGGTTCAAAAGGAGGTAGGGGAGCGCATCAATGCGCAGCCTGGAACAAAGGACTATGGTAGCTTGACTCTTGCAATTCAATATTATGCAGAAAGTAAGATACTATTTACTGTTCCAAAAACCGTATTTATGCCACCACCTAATGTCGATTCCCTTATTTTACAATTAACAATCCGAGAAACTCCAGCTGTATATGTGGAGAATGAGGAGCTTCTGTTTCAAATTATTAAAACTGGATTTTCACAGAGACGAAAAACATTATTTAATAATCTGACTCATCAATTGATTGCAAAAGAAAAAAAAGCAGAGTTGGAGCAGCTTTTACAGTCCATTGATATAAACCCACAAAGAAGAGCGGAAACGTTAACTATTGAAGAGTTTGCTAAGCTATCTGCGAAAATAGAGCCAATAATAACGAAATAAAATTATTGACAACATGTTTGTATCACTGTTATAATTATTTAATTTGTTTGACAAGGCCTGTCTATTGTGTTATACTATTACTCGTAGAGAGGTGGTAGTACAAAAATGGCCAATAATACCCTTGCCCTTATCAAAAATAACTTAGATGGTTATATAGGTGAAAAAATTTTGTTAAAAGCAAATGGTGGGCGAAGAAAAACCATTGAACGTTTTGGTGTTTTGGAGGAAACCTACCCTTCAGTTTTTATTGTAAAGTTAGATGAAGATCAACATTCGTTTAAGCGTGTATCATATTCTTATGCTGATATACTTACAGAAACCGTAGAATTGACTATTGTAACGAATGGCGGACAAATTAAAATAACACATCAGGCATAATTGCATAACGGAAACGTATAAAAGGTGGAACCATTGGTTCTGCTTTTTTTCTTTTAGCATCAATACCAAAAGAATGAACAGGTTATACTAAAAATGTCCACGCTAATGAAGGAGGTTATTTGATGAGCCGTCGAAGAGGTGGAGTTATGTCAGAGAAATTTAAAGAAGAATTAGCAAAGGAACTAGGATTTTATGACAAGGTTCAAAAGGATGGTTGGGGCGGTATTACAACTCGTGAAGCTGGGAGTATGGTAAAGAGAGCTATCGAGATAGCTGAACAACAATTGGCGGAACAGGGTCGTTCGTAATCAAATAATAAAGATTATGCAGTGGACAAAGCTAGGGATTTCCCTAGCTTTTTTCTTTTTATAAGAAATGGTAAAATATAAAAATGGAAGAAGTTAAAGGCGGTGTTTTTAATGAGGATATGGGAGAAGGCTCCTGCCAAGATAAATCTAACCTTAGATGTTATAGGAAAAAGAGATGATGGGTATCATGAAGTGGAAATGATCATGACCACAGTGGATTTATCAGATAGACTCTCTTTTCAAAGTCTTGAAGGGGATCAAATTATTTTAGAGTCGAATTCAGGGATTGTACCAAATGATGAGCGAAACCTTGTTTATAGAGCAGCACAATTAGTGAAGAAGGAATACAATCTAAAAAAAGGGGTTCATATTTATCTAGAAAAGAATATTCCTGTAGCGGCTGGGTTAGCTGGTGGCAGTAGTGATGCTGCTGCTACACTAAGAGGACTGAACCGATTATGGAGATTAGGACTTTCAACAGAGCAATTATTAGTATTAGGGGAAAAAATTGGATCGGATGTCCCTTTTTGTATTCTTGGAGGAACTGCTTTAGCTACGGGTAGAGGAGAAAAACTTGAGCCTATCGCATCGCCTCCTTCTGCTTGGGTGATTTTAGCAAAGCTGCCAATGGGTGTATCTACGAGTGATGTTTATGGAGGGTTAAATCTTGACAATGTTATAAAGCATCCAGATACCAAAATGATGATAACGGCGTTAGAGGATAAAAACTATCCATTGATGACACATTTGCTTAGTAACGTTCTAGAAGAGGTTACTTTTGAATTATATCCAAAGGTAAAACAGCTAAAGGAACAAATGAAGCTGTTTGGAGCAGATGGTGTATTAATGTCAGGTAGTGGGCCGACCGTATATGCGATTGTGAATAAGGAATCAAAGGTAAAAAGGATATATAATGCATTAAGAGGTTTTTGTAAGGAAGTTTATGCAGTTCGGATTTTAGGAAGAAACGTCTAGCTATTTACGAATATTAATGATATATTATTTGAAAAATATTCGTTTTTTTGGAGGTAAGTATGAGTAAGCTACGTCGAAGTGAAAGAATAGTGGATTTGACACAATATTTTATTTCTCATCCACATACTTTAATTCCCTTGTCTTTATTTGCAGAACGCTTTCAATCTGCCAAATCTTCGATTAGCGAAGATATCGATATTGTTCAAGAGATGTTTAAACAACGAGGAATTGGAGAATTAATTACCTTAGCTGGGGCAGCAGGGGGAGTTAAATTCATACCGAAAATTTCAAAAGAAGAGGCCGAAGATTCAATTATTACTATTTGTAAAGAATTATCACATAAAGAAAGATTACTGCCAGGTGGATACTTATATATGTCAGACATTATCGGCAATCCTAATCGATTACGACAAATAGGAAGAATGTTTGCTTCTTATTTTGCTCATGAAGCGATTGATGCTGTTTTAACGGTTGAGACAAAAGGAATCCCTTTGGCCCACGCGACAGCAAATTATTTAAATGTTCCAGTGGTTATTGTAAGAAGGGATGCAAAAATCACGGAAGGTTCCGTCGTTTCGATTAATTATTTGTCTGGATCCTCTAAAAGAATGCAAACGATGTTTCTAGCGCGTAGAGCCTTAAAAGAAAATTCAAATGTGCTTATCATTGACGATTTCATGAAGGTTGGCGGAACCATTAAAGGATTAATTGGTTTGTTAAAGGAATTCAATGCTAATTTGAAAGGTATTGGCGTTTTAGTAGAAACCGATGGCGCTGATGAGCGACTTGTAGAAAATTATGTTTCTTTAGCAAAGCTCGTTCATGTGAATGAAAAGGATGAAATGGTAGATGTTCAGCTAGGAAATTATTTTGAAAGGGGAAAATACAATGAAGTCAATCTCAACAAATAATTCACCGCAAGCAATTGGACCATATTCTCAAGGGATGATAGCATCACCGTTTTTATTTATTTCTGGGCAAATTCCTTTAACTCCAGAAGGAATCCTAGTAGAAGGTGGAATCAAGGAACAAACAGAGCAAGTAATGAAAAATCTCTATGGTATTTTAAGTTCTCAAGGCCTTGATTTTAACAACGTTGCTAAAACCACCATTTTTTTAGGGGACATGAATGATTTTGCTACAGTGAATGAAATATATGAGTCATATATGAAAGAACACAAGCCTGCTAGGTCTACTGTAGAGGTCTCAAAACTGCCTAAAAACGTAAAAATAGAAATCGAAGCTATTGCATTTATTGAATAAAGCCAATTATTAGAAAAATTTTTATTTTTTTTGTCATTTTTTAGAAGGATTTCTAATAATTTTATCGAATTAGTATCCCAAGTTTCTTTTATGGGAAAAGGTGGTGAGACAGAATGGAAGTGACAGATGTTAGACTTCGCCGTGTTAACACGGAAGGCCGTATGAAAGCAATTGCTTCAATTACAATTGATAATGAATTCGTTGTTCACGATATTCGTGTAATTGATGGCAACAATGGGCTATTTGTAGCAATGCCAAGTAAAAGAACTCCAGATGGTGAGTTTAGGGATATTGCCCATCCTATTTCTTCTTCTACACGTCAGAAGATTCAAGACGCAGTATTAGCGGAATACGAAAATGCTGGTGAAGAGGAATTGGTTGCTGGCGCATAGGCATTTATATATTAATTGGACTTACTTTAGGGGAAGGAGAGCTCGATATGGGTTCTCTTTTTTTGTACTTTAAAAAAGTTTTTCTATCCGAAATAAGAGCAGCTAACCTTTTGCCTGCGCTTTAAAAGGGCTTGGCAAAAGCCATGCTTTTCTAATTTTTTCTGATAAGAAAAATAACTTCTCTATATCTTGAAAATGGGCGCTATTTAAGATATAGTCAGGGTGGGTAAAAAAGAGCGGTAACTGGAGGGAACAAAAAGCCTATGTCCAATTTATATGCCATCGTTTTAGCTGCTGGTCAAGGAACCAGAATGAAGTCAAAGAAGAGTAAGGTAATGCATCAAGTGAATGGCGAGCCAATGATTGGTCATGTAGTAAATACATTACAAAAACTCGGAGTAGAAGAGATTGTAGTTGTGGTTGGTCATCAAGGGGAATCTATTCAAGAATATTTTGGTAATCGAGTTCAATTTGTTTGGCAGCAAGAGCAACTTGGTACAGCACATGCTGTAAAGCAAGCAAAATTGCTGTTGCAAGGCAAAGAGGGAACTACTCTTGTTGTGATGGGAGATACTCCACTCATTACGCTCGATACATTAGAATTGTTAGTAAATGAGCACAAGCAGAAGAATGCAAAAGCAACTATTCTTACCACAATGGTAGATAACCCAACTGGCTATGGTCGAATTTTAAGGGATAGTCAGGATAAAGTATATGGAGTAGTAGAAGAAAAGGATGCTAACGCTGAACAGAAATTAATCACGGAGATTAATACTGGAACCTACGTTTTTGATAATCAGAAGCTTTTTACCTCTCTAGATAAAGTAGATAATAATAATGCACAAGGGGAATATTATTTACCTGATGTGATAAGCATACTAGTAAATGCTCAGGAAATGATTGCTGCATATTCAACAATAAAGTCCTGGGAAATTATTGGAATCAATGATCGGGTTGCATTAGCTGAGGCAGAAAAGTTAATGAGAAAGCATATTAATCTTCAGCATATGAAAGCTGGAGTCACTATAATAGATCCAGATACTACTTATATTGAAAACGAAGTAGAAATCGGAATGGATACCATAATTTATCCGCAAACCTATTTAAAAGGGAAAACAAAGATTGGGTCTGAGGCTGTGATTGGGCCTGATGTAGATATGATAGATACAACAGTAGGTAGTTTTGTAACGATTACCCACTCAGTAGTTATGTCCTCGTATATCGAAGATTCGGTAAAGGTTGGCCCTTATGCATATATTAGGCCAGGAACATATATTCATGAGTCCGCAAAAATTGGGGATTTTGTGGAAGTTAAAAATTCAACGATTGGCAAAGGCACTAAGATTCCTCATCTTTCCTATATTGGGGACACTACTTTAGGAAATAATGTTAATATTGGAGCAGGAACAATTACCGTGAATTACGACGGATTTAAAAAGCATCGAACTGAAGTAGGGGATAATGCATTTGTTGGATGTAATTCTAATTTGGTAGCTCCCGTAACTATTGGCAAAGATGTATATGTTGCTGCTGGTTCAACCATTACAGATCATGTTCCGGATTATGGTTTGGCAGTAGCACGTGCGAGACAAGTGAACAAAGAAGATTACGTAAAAAAAATAAGGGAAAAGAAACAAGACGAGAACAAAAATTAATTTTTATTTTAAATAAAATACAACACCAATGCTCTTGCTAATTAAATAACTTAGCATAAGCCGAATTTACTAATCATTTTATGGAGGTTAAGTGAGTAAATGTCAAAGTATAAAGATTCCACATTAAAGGTCTTTACTTGTAATGCAAACAAAGATTTAGCACAGGAAATAGTAGACCATATTGGTGTCCCAATGGGCGACTCCCAGGTACTTCGTTTTAGTGATGGGGAAATCCAAATCAACTTAAATGAAAGTGTACGTGGTGCGGATGTATTTGTTATTCAGCCTACACCAGCACCAGTTAATGAGCATTTAATGGAGCTATTAGTGATGGTTGATGCACTAAAAAGAGCCTCTGCAAAATCTATTAATGTAGTGATGCCTTATTATGGTTATGCAAGACAAGACCGTAAAGCTAGGGCAAGAGATCCAATTACAGCAAAGCTAGTAGCCAACTTAATTGAAACTGCAGGTGCACACCGTATTATTTCTATGGATTTACATGCTCAACAGATTCAAGGCTTCTTTGATATTCCGGTAGATCATTTGTTAGGAGTGCCAATCCTAGCAGATTATTTCCAAAAGAAAGGTCTAGAGGAGATTGTTGTCGTATCTCCAGATCATGGTGGAGTAACAAGAGCAAGAAAGATGGCAGAACGCTTAGAAGCTCCAATTGCGATTATCGATAAAAGAAGACCTGAGCCTAATGTGGCAGAGGTAATGAATATTGTAGGTGCAGTTGAAGGAAAAGTTGCAATACTTGTGGATGATATTATTGATACAGCAGGAACAATCACACTAGCAGCAAAAGCCTTGAAAGAAGCTGGAGCGAAAGAGGTATATGCTTCTTGTACACATCCAGTATTATCTGGACCTGCCCTTGAAAGAATTCAGAATTCAGATATTAAGGAATTAATCGTTACAAATACAATACCGTTAAGTGAAGATAAAATGGCTTCAAAAATTAAAGTATTATCTGTTGCTCCACTTATTGGAGAAGCAATTATTAGAATTCACGAAGAGTTATCTGTAAGTAAATTATTTGATTAAATGTTTACATCCTCTTCTTTTAGGGAAAAATAATCATTAGGTTATTTTACTCACTAAAAGGAGGGGGTTTTTTAATGGAGCAAAATGCGCTAGAAGTTTATAGTAGAAATTCTGGTCCACATTCAATCATTCACCATTTAAGAGAAGATGGATTAATACCGGGTGTTCTTTATGGGCATAATCAAGGTACGCAGTTAATCCAATTAAATGAAAAAGAATTTAATCAACAGTTGAAATTTTTTGGTAAGAGTAGTGTTTTTTATGTAACCATTAATCAAGAAAAGATCCCGGTAAAAATTAATGAAGTGCAAAGAGATAATATTGATAAAAAAATCATTCATGTTGATTTACAACGTGTAGAAATGAATAAGCCAGTGGATATGGAAGTCCCTATTCAGTTTTTTGGTAAGTCAATTGGCGAACAAAATGGTGGATTAATCCAGCAGCAATTACGATCAGTTGAATTAAGAGGATTACCAGCATCAATACCAAACTCAATCCAATTAAATATTTCTGAGCTAGATATTGGAGATGCAATTTTGGTACGGGATATTTATGTTCCTGAAGGGCTACAGATTAATCATGAGCCTGATTCAGTAGTTATGAAAATTATTGCACCAAAACTAGTAGAGGAAGCTCTGACAGAAGAACCAAAAGATGAACCTAAAATTGTGAATGCTAAAGATGGACGAGGAATTGACGCAGCAAAATAGGATTAAAAAACGTAACCAAGCCGGTTACGTTTTTTTAGCTAACCACATAAGTGCAACTAAGACTTTTGCCTATAAAGACTAGTCAAAAGTCAAGTTTTCTCGTGTACCACATAAGTGCAACTAAGACTTTTGCCTATAAAGACTAGTCAAAAGTCAAGTTTTCTTGTGTACCACATAAGTGCAACTAAGACTTTTGCCTATAAGGACTAGTCAAAAGTCAAGTTTTCTAATAAACTTACTAGAGATGTTGATGTGGGGGGATAAAGGTGAAACTTATTGTAGGACTGGGTAATCCAGGAAAAGAATATGAAAAAACGAGACATAATGTAGGATTTCTTTTGATAGATTATATATATATAAAGCATCTTTCTAACGTTAAAACCAGTTCAAAATTAAAAGCGTTAATTTTAGAGACCACAATAGGTAGTGAGAAGGTAATATTTGTAAAACCATTAACGTATATGAATTTGTCAGGGGAAGCGGTTAGAGCGGTTATTGATTGGTATAAAATAGATTTAGCGGATGTTGTTATTGCTTATGATGATTTAGATTTGCCTCTAGGAAAGATTAGATGGAGGGAAAAAGGAAGTGCTGGAGGACACAATGGGATTAAGTCGATTATTCAGCATCTAGGTACAGACCAATTTCAAAGGGTAAAAATTGGTATTGATCGATCTAAGACACTTTCCGTAGTGGATTATGTATTGCAAAATTTCCCCAAAGAAGATTGGCCAGTTTTAGAAGAGACATTGAAAAGAGCAACAGAGGGCCTTTTTCAATGGATAGCTGGAACGGATTTCAAAAAAGTGATGAGTTTATATAATTAAAATAATAGTTTCAAAGTATGGCTCTTCTATTTAGCGGAAATAATAACAGCTAGATAGTACTTAAGGGAGGGCTGTACATTGATAAGATATGTTTGTAAGCATTGTGGTACTCAACTAGCTGCCTTTGATTCTAATCAGCAAACGGAAGCCAGTCTAGGGCTGCAATCCTTGACCCATGAAGAACGGGATAGTATAATTACCTTTGAATCGAACGGGGACATGGTAGCAAATGTTATCTGTGAATATTGTGAAGAAGCAGTGGCAAGAAATCCAGAGCTATCTTTACTCTCTAATCCATTACAATAATAATGACTAGTCACAAGACCTTGGCAGTCATGCCAAGGTCTATTTGCTATTTTAGACAAAATTTATCATTCCTCATGAAGAGAGGAGGAAATTATGGAAACTATTTTAAATCGCTTCTCTACGAGTAAAGAATACAAATCAATCATAACAGGATTAGATTTGAAGATGAAAGATCAATTAATAACAGGTCTTTCCGGCTCTGCAAAATTAGTCATGCTAGCAACACTCTTTAAGGAAACAAATAGAACGATTATTTTAGTGACACATAATTTACTTCAGGGCCAAAAATTATATGATGATTTAAGAGAACTAGTGGAAGAGGCAAGTCTATTTTTATATCCAGCAAATGAACTTACACTTACAGAAATAGAAGCTCAAAGCCCTGAAACACTTAGTCAAAGAATTAATGTATTGCAGAATCTTGCGAATGATATTGCAGGTATTTATATTATTCCTTATATGGGACTTAGCAAATTCTTGCCATCCAAAAAATTATTTAAAGATTCTGTTATTAATATACGTGTAGGGGATGAAATTAACTTAGAACAGTTACTTAATACCCTTGTTTTGCTCGGCTATGAACGTTCGGATATTGTGGAAAGAAGAGGAGAGTTTAGTTTAAGGGGGGGAATTATTGATATTTATCCCCTTATTTCTGAAAATCCTTTGCGTATAGAATTGTTTGATGTAGAGGTCGATTCCATTCGTACTTTTAATATTGCCTCTCAAAGGTCAATTATTAAATTAGAGCAGACTATGATACCTCCAGCAAGAGAAATTATTGCGACCAAAGAATCCTATCAACAAGTAGCCGGAAAAGTAGAGGATTTTTTAAAGGAACAATTGTCAAAGGTAAAGGATGCTTCTGTAAAAGAAAAGCTATTACAGCACATATCATGGGAAATAGAGCAGCTAAAAGAAGGCACCTTTTTTAATGGTCTATATAAATATCTTTCTATTCTTTATGATAAGCAATACTCCATGTTAGATTACATGAATAAAGATAGCATTTTAGTTTTTGATGAGGGAAATAGAATTTTAGAAGTTTCTAAACAACTTGAAAAAGAAGTAAATGAATGGAAAACCTCATTACTGAAACATGGAGAGATTCTACCTCAAATTGAGTTGTATCAAACCTATGTTGATATTATTACTAGTAATAAAAATCAAATGTTACATTTAACTTTGTTCCTAAGGCAAATCCCGCATTCTTCCCCAGAAAATATTGTGAATTTTGTAACAAGGAACATGCAGAACTTTCATGGGCAAATGAATGTACTTAAATCAGAATTAGAACGTTGGAAGAAAAGTGATACTAGTGTTGTCTTTTTAGCTGCGGATCAAGAAAGAGCTAAAAGATTGCAGCGAGTTTTTTATGATTACGCAATGGAAGTGGATATTGTTGGGGAAAACGTGGATGTTTTAACCAATCGCCCAATTATCCTACAAGGTAATTTGCAAATCGGCTTTGAGATTGCGAATATTAAGCTTGCAATTATTACTGAAGGGGAAGTTTTTACACAGAAGCAACGAAAAGCAAAGAAGTTAACTGAGCAAAATAATGCCGAGAGGATCAAGAGCTACACGGATTTACGTGTCGGAGATTATGTGGTGCACATTAACCACGGAATTGGAAGATATCTTGGCATAGATACTTTAGAAATAAACGGCATACATAAGGACTACCTTCATATTAAATATGCTGGAAATGACAAATTATATGTGCCTATTGAGCAAATTGATTTAGTACAAAAGTATGTTGGTGGCGAGGAGAAGGAGCCTAAGGTCTATTCTTTGGGTGGGAATGAATGGAGTAAGATTAAAAGTAAGGTTAAATCCTCTGTTCAGGATATTGCTCAGGATCTTATCAAACTGTATGCAAAACGACAAGCGACCAAAGGATTTAAATTCTCTAGGGACACAGAATATCAGCAGGAGTTTGAAGCGCTTTTTCCATATAACGAAACTCAAGATCAGTTAAGGGCCATTAAAGAAATAAAAGTTGATATGGAAAAGGAAAGGCCAATGGACCGTCTCCTAGTAGGAGATGTGGGATATGGAAAAACAGAGGTAGCGATTAGAGCTGCTTTTAAAGCAGCAATGGCAGGTAAGCAAGTAGCAGTACTAGTACCTACTACAATTTTAGCTCAACAGCATTTTGAAACCTTTAAGGAAAGGTTTTCTGAATACCCTATAAGAATTGAAGTTATAAGTCGTTTTCGATCGAAAAAAGAACAAAATACGGTAATTAAGGGAATCAAAGAAGGAATTGTTGATATTGTTATTGGTACACATCGATTATTATCAAAGGACGTTGTATTTCATGATTTAGGATTATTAATTGTAGACGAAGAACAACGTTTTGGCGTTAAACATAAAGAGAGACTAAAAGAGATAAAGACAAATGTGGATGTATTAACTTTAACAGCTACTCCAATTCCTAGAACCTTACATATGTCGATGTTAGGAGTCCGTGACCTTTCTGTAATAGAAACACCACCAGAAAATCGATTCCCTGTCCAAACATATGTGGTAGAATATAGTGGTGCACTTGTAAGGGAAGCGATTGAGAGAGAATTAGCGAGAGGTGGACAAATCTACTTTCTTTATAATCAAGTGAAATCCATTCAACAAATGGCTGACCAGATTAGTATGCTTGTTCCTGATGCTAGAGTAGCCATTGCCCATGGCCAAATGGCTGAAAATGAGCTAGAAAGAATTATGCTAGATTTCTTAGAGGGAGAATATGATGTTTTAGTTAGTACGACCATTATTGAAACGGGTGTAGATATTCCAAACGTCAATACGTTAATTATATATGATGCTGATAAAATGGGATTGTCACAGCTTTATCAATTAAGAGGAAGAGTGGGTCGTTCTAATCGAATTGCCTATGCGTATTTTACCTATCAACGAGACAAAGTACTAACAGAAGTAGCAGAAAAACGTCTTCATGCGATCAAAGAATTTACTGAGCTAGGTTCTGGCTTTAAGATTGCTATGAGAGACCTTGCTATACGAGGAGCTGGAAATCTGTTAGGAGCGGAGCAACATGGTTTTATTGCGTCGGTTGGATTTGACCTGTATAATCAAATGTTAAAAGAAGCAATTGATGAATTGAAGGGAAATGTAAAGGAAAAGCAACCATTTGAATCACAAATTGAAATGGAGATTGATGCTTATTTACCTTCAGATTATATACAAGATGCCATGCAAAAAATCGAGATGTATAAGAAATTTACCAATGTTAAAACCATTCAGCAGTCTTTTGACCTTGAAGAAGAGCTTGAAGACCGATTTGGAGAAATACCTAGCCCAGTTTGGAATTTGTTAGCAGTAGCTAGAATTAAAGCCTATGCGTTACAGTATCAGATGGAATCTATCTCTCAAAAAGGAAATGAACTGCAGATAAAGGTAGCACCTGAACAAAATCAAGTGATTGATGGGTATAAGCTATTTCAAATTGCAGGTGAATTTAATCAAAGAATCAAGCTGTCTTCAGGACATCATATTGGAGTTAAAATCAATATTAAGAACCTGACAGAGGAGCAAGTATTAAGCTTATTAGAAAATTTCTTAAAGCGTTATCAAGAAGCAATAAAACCGGAGGGAGTCTTAACAAAAAATGAAAAAAATTAAACGAATTTTGTTGATGATGTTATTAGCTACTTTAGTTATAAGTAGTATAGGGTGTGGTAATGAGGAAGGAACCACTGAAAAAGGAGATCAAAAGGTGGTAGCAGAATACAAGGGTGGAGAGGTAACTAATCAAGAGCTACAAACATATATTCATATTTTACAGCTATTAAGACCGGAATTAAAAGGTCAAGAAGCAGATAAAGAACTACAAGATCAAGCACTTACACAATACATTGGAGAAAGATATGCTTTTGATCAGACAAAAGCAAATGAGGAAGATGTAAATAGCTTATATGAGAGCTATAAAGCTCAACTTATTCAAGGATTAGGTTCTGAGGAAAATTATAAAAAGGAGCTTACAAGTTTAAGCCTTACAGATGAGGATCTAAAGGAATTTATTAAAAGACAGGTTGCGGTTCAGGCCTTTTTTGAAAATCGTTTAAAGGCTAACTATGAAGAAAATCCAGAAGAATTTACGATTGCTACGGTAAGCCATATCTTAATTAGTAATCAAGAAAGAACGGAAGAAGAGGCAGAAAAAAGAGCAAAAGAGGTTCTAGGTAAACTTCAAAGTGGCTCAGATTTTGGTCAAATGGCGAAGGAATATTCAGATGATCCTGGAAGTAAAGATACTGGTGGAACATATGAGAATTATCCAATTGCGAACTATGTACCAGAATTTAAACAAGCAGCACTTACTTTACCAATTGGAGAAATTAGTGATTTAGTAAAGACTCAATTTGGGTACCATATATTAAAGGTTACTGAACGTCATGTTCCAAAATTAGAAGAGCTTGATGAACAAACAAAGTCAACATTAATGACATCCGATTTCCGTAACTTTGTAACGGAAGAATTGCCTAAGCTTATTACAAAAAAGAGTTTATAAGTCATTCCTAATTGCTTTAAAAGAACAACAAAACCTTGATGGCCATTTGTATAATATTTTGGTAAAAGATGAATACTATGGGTGTAATAGCATATGATAAGGTCTACAATCATCAAATATCAAAATTAAATTTTATCAAGTGGAATAAATCAGAAAGCGAGGCATCAAGGTATGAAAGCAACAGGGATTGTTCGTCGAATTGATGATTTAGGTAGAGTAGTTATTCCTAAGGAAATTAGAAGGACTTTAAGAATTCGTGAAGGAGATCCATTAGAAATCTTCGTAGATCGAGATGGAGAAGTTATTTTAAAAAAATATTCTCCAATTGGAGAATTAAGTGACTTCTCACAGGAATACGCCGATTCTTTGTATGAAAACTTAAATTACCTAACCTTAATATCTGATAGGGATACGATTATAGCGGTAGCAGGTGCTAGTAAAAAGGATTACATCAATCGTCAAATAGGACAAGTTATTGAAGATAGTATGGAAAATCGTAAAACGGTGATGAATGCTGATTCTGCAGAGGTAAGCATTGTAAAGGATTCTCCTGAAACAGTGGCATCTTACATCGTAGCACCGATCATTGCTGCAGGTGATCCAATAGGTACTGTCATACTAGTAAGTAAAGACAACAGCAATAAGATCAGCAGTCTTGAGCAAAAATTAGCCGAAACAGCGGCATCCTTTTTAGCCAAACAAATGGAGCAGTAATCTGTTTCAAAGACATATTAAAGCAGGCAAATTTTGCCTGCTTTTCTTAATGTGCGCCCAGCATGGGCGCAAACTAGTCGGTGAAAGTCCGATACGGGGGCTGGTAGTGCCAACCGTTAGCTCAAGACAAGGGTGTCCACCGTGAGGTGGAATCTGAAGGAAGTCGGCGGCAAAACTCTGGTCTGAGGTACACGAACTACATTTGAGGCTTAACCTTGTGGGCGAGTTTGCATTACAAAACAAAGCCCAATAACTACCCGAAACAAGGAAAGTAAATGTAGCAGATATATGGAGTGAAAGTTTGCGTTCTTACCTGGGGAGATCTGACAGACACACTGTGGAGATTAAATTTGAAGTAGTAACCCATGTAGTGATACATGGCTGAACTGTCAGAAGTCAGCAGAGGTCATAGTACCATATCTTGTGCACAAGGTGTGGGAAGGACTGAACATTAGGAGGTTTTCAGCTTTGTTATACTCAATGAATTCAAATAAAAAGCAGACAACTCTAAATAGAGGTCATCTTGTGGAAGTAGAAGTGGAACTTCAAGGTAAACAAGGGGCGCTTTCGGAGGATTTGGCGTTAACGAAGAGAGAAAGAGAAAACAATGTATTAGAGGATACTAGTAGTCTACTCGAAAGAATATTAGCAAGAGACAATATGACTCAGGCTATGAAAAGAGTGATTGCCAATAAAGGAAGCCACGGCGTTGATGGTATGAGAGTCGATGAACTTCGACCATATATCATTGACAACTGGCTAAACATAAAGCAAAAGCTACTAGAAGGAAAGTACAGACCTTCTCCAGTCAGAAGGGTAGAAATACCTAAACCTGATGGAGGAGTTAGATTGCTTGGAATACCTACGGTACTTGACCGACTAATTCAACAAGCGATAGCCCAAGAACTCAACAAAGTCTATGACTCGACATTTTCTGAAAGTAGCTATGGATTTAGAC
>DJVJ01000006.1 GCA_002441135.1 Caryophanales bacterium UBA6259
CCTCCTTTGTTTCTGTGGATGCGATTCCTGAAATTGATGATGATGTGGAAATAGATATTAAAACCGAAGATATTAAAATTGACACCTATCGTGCAAGTGGTGCAGGTGGGCAGCATATAAATACAACGGATTCAGCAGTAAGGATTACTCATTTACCAACCAATGTCGTTGTTACCTGCCAAACAGAGCGTTCACAGATAAAGAATAGAGAACGGGCGATGAAGGTTTTAAAAGCGAAATTATATGAGAAACAAATCGAGGAACAAAAAAGGGAAATCGCTGAAATTCGTGGTGAACAGAAGGATATTGGCTGGGGTAGTCAAATTCGTTCTTATGTTTTCCATCCTTATTCTATGGTAAAGGATCATCGTACCAATACAGAGATGGGGAATATTAATGCTGTAATGGACGGAGAAATTGATTTGTTCATTGATGCGTATTTACGAAGTCAAATTAATACAAAATAAGTGTAATGAATGATTCCACGCGAATAATATTGGGGATAAAAAGATGAGTCAGCATATCAAAAACAGAATAAAATTATCCAATAATCCGCATCTTAATGAATATTTTTATTTAATTAGTGGCTCTCTCATTGTAGCCATTACTTTTAACGTGTTTTTAAATCCGAATGGGATTGCACCCGGTGGCATAAGTGGATTAAGTACCATTGTTCAATTTAAATTAGGTATTGAGCCTGCTTATACTCAATGGGCGTTAAATATTCCTCTTTTTATTGCTGGATTAATGATTCTAGGAAAAAGATTTGGAATTAAAACCTTTGTAGGCTCAATTGTGTTGCCCTTATTTATCTTTCTTACCAAGGACTTCGAACCAATTACTACCTCATTGCTATTAGCATCTGTCTATGGCGGTGTAGGAGTAGGAATAGGGCTTGGTCTTGTTTTTCGTGGAAAAGCATCCACTGGTGGAACGGATTTGGCAGCACAGCTATTACATAAATTTACAGGAATTAGTTTAGGTGGAGCCATACTTGTGATGGATGGCTTGGTGGTATTTACTGCTGGGGTTGTATTTGGGCCAGAAAATGCCTTATATGCTTTAATTTCTTTATTTATCACCAGCAAAACGATTGATATGGTGCAAATTGGTCTTAGCTATGCCAAGATGGCAATCATTGTTTCTGACCATAAGGAAAAGCTAGCACAGGCGATTTTACAGGAATTAGACCGAGGAGTTACCATTGTGAATGCCACTGGTGGGTTTACTGGGAATGATAAGCATATATTAATGGTGGTTTTTCCACAAAATGAAATTACAAAGCTAAAGGAAATTATTCGTTCCATTGATCCAGATGGTTTTGTGATAGTATCTAACGCACATGAAGTTTTAGGAAAAGGCTTTAAAAGTCATTTTTGATCTAACCTTTTACCTATAATATTTAAATATAATAATTTGGAGGGAAAGAAATGGCATTTGATCAGCAAACTTTAGCATATTTGCAAGAAAAAGCCAATGTGATGCGCCAGGATATCGTAAAAATGGTTGCAGAAGCAAGCTCAGGCCATCCAGGTGGCTCTTTATCTGCAGCAGATATTGTTGCGGTATTATACTTTAATGAAATGAATATCGATGCGAATAACGCAAAGGATCCAAATCGTGATCGCTTTATTTTAAGTAAAGGACATGCTAGCCCTGTTCTTTATGCAGCATTAGCGGAAAAAGGCTTTTTCCCAAGAGAAGAGCTGATGACCTTCCGTAAAATCGATTCCCGTTTGCAAGGGCATCCAAGTAAAAAATCGTTGCCTGGTGTAGAGATGAGTACTGGTTCCTTAGGACAAGGTCTATCTGCAGCAAATGGTATCGCAATGGCAGGGAAAATGGATAAGTTAGATTACCGTGTATATGCGGTAATTGGTGATGGTGAGATTCAAGAAGGAATGATCTGGGAGGCAGCAATGGCAGCAGGTCATTATAAGCTAGATAATTTAACTGCGTTTTTAGACTATAACGGGCTACAAATTGATGGACCTGTGGATGATGTTCTAAATCCAGCACCAGTGGATGATAAGTTCCGTGCTTTTGGTTGGCATGTAATTATTATCGATGGTCATGACATGAATCAAATTGATGATGCAATTCAAGAAGCAAAGCAAACTAAGGACAAGCCAACCATGATTATTGCAAAAACCGTTAAAGGTAAGGGAGTTTCCTATATGGAAAACCAAGTGGGCTGGCATGGAACTGCACCAAATGCAGACCAATTAAAGCAAGCATTAGAAGAGTTAACAGGAGGGAAGCAAAATGACTAAAATTGCAACCCGTGACGCATACGGAAAAGCATTAGTAGAAGTAGGAGCAAAAAATCCAAATGTTATCGTATTAGATGCAGATTTATCAAAATCCACAAAAACAGTGGACTTTGCAAAGGTATATCCTGAGCGCTTTTTGGATATGGGGATTGCGGAAGCCAATATGATTGGAACAGCAGCTGGTTTAGCAACCACTGGTAAGATTCCATTTGCAAGCACCTTTGCTTTATTTGGTACTTTGCGTGTAGGAGATCAAATCCGTAACTCTGTTTGTTATCCTAATTTAAATGTGAAAATTGCAGTTACTCACTCTGGATTAACACTAGGTGAAGATGGTGCATCCCACCAAGCAGTAGAGGATATTGCGTTAATGAGAGCAATTCCTAATATGACCGTTATTGTCCCTGCAGATGCTGAGGAAACTAGACAAGTGATTCATGCTGCGGTTGATTATGATGGCCCAATGTATATTCGTTTAGGTCGTCCTGCTGTTCCTGTTGTATTTGATGAAAACTATAAGTTTGAAATTGGTAAGGGAGCAGTTGTGAAAGAAGGCTCTGATGTGGCCATTATTGCAATGGGAGTAATGCTTAGCCCAGCAATGGAAGCAGCGGACGAGCTTGCAAAAGAAGGAATTTCTGCTCGCGTGATCAATATGTCCTCCATTAAGCCAATTGATGAAGAGATTATTATAAAAGCAGCAAAAGAAACTAAAGGTATTGTTACTGCTGAAGAGCACAATATCTTAGGTGGCCTAGGTAGTGCAGTAGCAGAAGTAGTTAGTGAACATGCACCAACTGTGGTAAAACGTGTTGGAGTAGAAGACACCTTTGGTGAGTCAGGTAAACCAGATGAACTGCTAGTGAAATATGGCCTAACCAAAGAACACATCATCCAAAAAGCAAAACAAATATTGTAAAATGTTGTAAAAGGGGGCCAGGCCCCTTTTTACTTTTATTTCCACTTTGTCAATGAACAAAGTGGCTTTTTTATTTAAATACCAAAAATTAACAAAAGGGGCCAGGCCCCTTTTGTTAATTTTTACCACCAATCTTATAAAGTTCTTAACATTTTCTAGATTAGTTATACAAAAGGGAATGATACATTTCTCCTATATAGTGATGTTACATATGGGAGGTTTGACTAATGAAGCTTGGAACGACGCTAATAAAGCAGAAGAAAGTCTGGTTAATTTTACTTGCGCTAATCGCAATTAATGGGTTTGGATATTATTATTGGTTTTTTCCTGAAGAGGTAGAGGCAATTTCTTATCAAACAGCAAAGATTAAGCAGGGAGATTTAACGGTTCGTGTGGATAGTGCTGGTGTAATTCAATATGGGGAAGAAACAGAGATTAATTCAATAGTTAATGGCCAAATAGCGGATATTTTTGTCCAAGAGGGAACAGAGGTAAAGGCTGGAGATCCATTGTTCTCCTTAGACAGTAGTAGTCTCGATTTGCAAATTGCACAAGCGAATAATGATTTGAAAATTGCTCAACTCAAGCTAGCTGATTTATTGCAAACAAATGTGAGTAACATCAATCAAGTGAATGCTGATGATTTAACTACAGTGGTTGCTAGCCAGAATGGTGTAATTAATTACAACGTATCTGAAGGGATGTACCTAAACAATAATGCAAAAATTGCTACTATCAAAGATAGCCAAACAATGACCTTTAAAACAGATGTTTTTAATCCAAATGAGGTAAAGGTTGGCGATAGCGTAGAGCTTCAATTTGAGGATTTTTCTGGAGGAGTATTAGGTAAGATTACCAAAATAAGTAGTGCTCCACGGTCAAATGGTGTCTCTATTGTCTATGATGTATGGATCAGTATAGAAAATCCGGGCTTGCTTGAAGTTGGAATGATAGGAGAGGCTAGTTTTACCTCAAATGATTCCAGTTTTTCTAGGGAAGGGCGTATTGACTCTATCATAGAATCAGATCAATATCCAAAGGTTAGCGGTACTATCGAAAAGATCTATTTTATAAATGGAGAATATGTGAAAAAAGGTACACCTATTTTAAAAATAAGTAATACTGGGTTAATCAATCAAATAGAGACTCAAAAGGTTTCTATCTCAAATTTAAATCTTAAACTTCAACAGCTTGAAAATGAACACAGTCAATTAACAATGAACTCACCAATGGCAGGACTCATTGAAGAATTATATATTTCACCAATGCAAACAATCAATAACAATAATAAAGTGGCTCGCTTAGTTAGTAAGGAACTTGCCGCAAAAATAGAGGTTGATGAAATCGATATTCCCAAGGTTCAAATTGGGCAGGAAGTAGAGTTGATGATTCAGGCCTTAAATAATCAAACCTATATGGGAACCGTAGCAGCCATCAACAACAATGGAAATGTTAAAGATGGTATAACCTCCTATCAGGTATTTATTAGCCTACCAATAGAAGGTATTGAAGGGGTTAAATCAGGAATGACGGTGGATGCATCTATTCTAGTTGCAAAAGCGGCAAATGTACTATCTGTCCCAAATTCTAGCATTATTGATGTAAAGGATGGAAAAGCGGTTCGAGTGGTTCAAAATGATTTAATTAAGGTAAAGGTGGTTGAAGTTGGGCTACAAAATGATACCTTAACCGAGATTAAGAGTGGATTAGACCCTGAGGATGTAATTATTACTTCTATTACAATTCCTACCTCTAGCACATCAAGCTCGACTGGAACTAGCTCCAGTTTAGTCCCTAATTCTGTTTCTATCCCAGGAATTACAGGTGGAGGGGGGAGAAAATAACCCATGCTACAGCTAAAAGGGATAAACAAGGTCTATGGAAAAAATGAAACGGCAGTATTTGCCTTGAAAAATATCAATATTACCGTAGAAGAGGGGGATTTTGCCGCAATTATGGGCCCATCTGGTTCAGGAAAATCCACTTTAATGAATGTGCTTGGATGCTTAGATAAAGCTTCTTCTGGTGAGTTTTGGATCAATGGGCATGAAGTGAGCCAGCTTAATGATGATGAGTTAGCGGTGATTCGTAATCAACATATTGGTTTTATCTTTCAGGGATTTAATTTATTGCCAACATTAACAGCAGTAGAAAATGTGGAGCTTCCTTTAATTTATCGCGGGGTTGCTAAAGAGAAACGTAGAAAGCTTGCAATCACTGCCTTAGAACAGGTTGGTTTAGCAAATCGTCTAGAGCATCGTCCATCAGAGCTATCTGGTGGGCAACAGCAAAGGGTAGCTATTGCAAGAGCCATTGCAGGAAATCCTGCCTTGTTGTTAGCGGATGAACCAACCGGTAATTTAGATAGTCGCTCTGAATTAGAAATACTGTCTATTTTTCAAGAGCTAAATGATAAGGGAATGACGATTTTAATTGTTACCCATGATGAAGTGGTGGCTGAGCATTGCAAAAGAATTATTCGAGTACGGGATGGAGAAGTGATTCAGGATCAAAGCGTTAGCTTAGAGAGCCGTAAGGATGCTTTGGCGCATCTGCAATTGGTAAATATGGGAGGGTGAAAGAGTGAATATATGGGAAAGCATTCGGATTGCATGGCATGGAATTAAAGGGAACAAGATTCGCTCTTTACTAACCATTTTAGGCGTCATTATTGGAGTAGCAGCCGTTATCTCCCTCATATCGATTGGCCAAGGGGTTACTCAAAAAGTATCTTCACAAATTGAAGAGCTAGGGACTAACCTGATTGTGGTTACGGGAATGCGAAATCTGGGTGGGGTTTTGACAAAGGATGATGTTCCTTTATTGGAAAAGGCAGAAACGATCTCAAAGGTAGCTCCTTCCCTTTCTAAATCAACAACACCGATCAAATGGCAAAATGCCACTTTGGAGGTAACGGTGGAAGGAACCAATCAAAACTATCCAGATGTACGTAACTTTCACCTGTTGGACGGGCGTTTTCTTACCGAAACAGAGGTAGACCAACGTAAAAAGATTGCAGTAATTGCGCAAAAAATTGTGAGTGATTTATTTGGAGGAGTAAATCCGATTGGTGAGACTATCTTAATCAACGGGCAACGCTTTTCTGTTATTGGTGTAATGGAACCAAAAGGGGAGGTATTAGGACAGGATTTAGATAATTACGTTTTTATCCCACTAACTTCTGCTGAAAGATTATTAGGAACGACCCGTTTAAACACCATTTATGTGCAAGCAGCATCTTCTGATCAAGCTTCATTAGCGATTGCGGAAATTGCTGCGATTTTTGAAGGGAAATTCGGCAAACCGGATTTAGTAAGAATTACAAGTCAGGATCAGCTACTAGGAACAATGGATTCAATGAGTGCAACTTTGACAATGATGCTTGGTGCGATTGCAGGAATTTCTCTTTTGGTTGGTGGTATTGGAATTATGAATATTATGCTGGTATCAGTAACCGAAAGAACTAGAGAGATAGGTATTCGCAAAGCAATTGGAGCGAAAAGAAGAGATATCCTTGCACAGTTTCTCGTGGAGTCAATTATTTTAAGTATCTCTGGTGGTATTTTAGGAATTGTTATTGGAATCATCGTATCGCAGGTGGTTTCAAGCTCATTAGGCTGGGTGACGATTATTTCTATCTGGTCAATCCTATTATCCTTTTCTTTTGCGGTATTAGTAGGGATATTCTTTGGAATTTATCCAGCACTAAAAGCATCAAAGCTAGATCCAATCGTTGCATTAAGACATGAATAATGATAGTAATAAATAAGAATTGAAGATAAGAATTGAAAATAAGAGTTAATTATAAGAACTAGATAATATGGGAGGTAAAATTATGATAAATAAAAAGAGAAATCTTATACTTTTAATGATTTTTGCTATTCTTTTCACAGGGCTTATTGGCTGCTCTAGTACTTCTAGTGACCCTATCACAGATGCAACTAAATATTTTGCGGCAATAAGTAGAATTGAAAGACAAGAGCCACAATCCTTAGGATTAAGTAAAGAGCAGGCAGAAGGATTAATTACCATTATTAATCCAGTCGTCGCTGGTATGCCATTGACTGCTGATTTAGCAGAAGAGATGCTAAAGGACACAAAAAAACTATTAACTAATGATCAAAACAAGAAGATTGATGACACCTTATCAAGCTTAGGAAATCCTGGTGAGGGTACTCCAGGTAGTGGGATGGGCCCTGGATCAGGTGGTGGTCCTGGAAGTGGAGGAGGAGTACCGGGTAGTGGAGAAGCTGGCGGTAGCAACATGTTTATCCGTTTGGACGAGACCATTACTACTAATTACTTAGAAGATTAATAGTACAATGTAAAAAGGTGGAAAAAGGGGCCTGGCCCCTTTTTCCACCTTTTTCCTTTTGGTTAGTGAATATTTAATCATTGTGTTGAATGTGGGTAGACAAAACTTACACGTTAGGTTCAACTACGAAAAATGTAAGTGCTTACAAGTGGTTTGACTAAATTTCGGCTTGTTTCTAAAAATAATTTTCTGAAAAATGAATTGAATTAATTTACATTTGAATGTATAATAATTCATAATTATTAATATATATACGAAAACAGAGAAAAGCGAAGTGGAAAGTAGAGAGGTAAGTGGAGGGGAGAGATGGGGTTTGAATGTAATGATTGTCGGGGCAACTGGATATAGTGGATTAGAATTGATACGGATAGTCCTTCAGCATCCTAAGCTAACAATAACTCATTTATTTGCGCATAGTGAAGAATATCAATCGATTGTGGAGGTCGCACCCCATTTACGTAACATCCTGACACTACCTATACAAAAGCTTACGAGCTTAACGATGGAGCAATTGAAAGAATTCCGCAGAGAAAATGAGGTCGTTTTTCTTGCTACTCCATCTGGAGTAAGTAAAGCAATTGGCCCAATGTTTTTAAAAGCAGGCTTTAAAGTCATTGATTTATCTGGAGATTTCCGACTAAAAGACCCAACCGTTTATGAGGAATGGTATGGGATGAGTGCTGCAGAGAAGTCCTATCTTGAACAGGCAACCTATGGTCTAGCCGAAATTTACAAGCCAAAGATTAAAGAGGCAACCTTTATTGCCAATCCGGGCTGCTATGCCACCAGCATACTTTTAGCACTGGCTCCATTATATAAAAGCGGCCTAAACATTAAAAACGTGTATATTGATGCAAAATCCGGAGTGTCTGGTGCAGGGAAAAAGCTAAGCATCAGCAGTCATTATGCAGAGGTAAACGATAATTTTAAGGCCTATAAAATTGGGAAGCATCAGCATATTCCTGAAATAGAACAGGTATTAACAGAGATAGGGGAAAAACAAACTCAGGTTCAACTCATCACTCATCTTCTGCCAATGACAAGAGGAATCTTATCTACTATCTATCTCGATCTTGATCTTGATCCTAATCCAGACCTTGATTCTAATCCTAATCCTGAGAATCAGGTAACAGATGAATTAATACGCTCCATCTATGAAAAGGAATATTGGAAAGAGCCATTTATTCGTCTTTTACCAAAGGGAGTTTATCCGGAAACAAAGCAGGTTTATGGAACTAATTACTGTGATATTGGTCTTTATGTAGACCAGCGAACCAATAAGGTGATTCTATTTTCAGTGATAGATAATTTGATGAAGGGTGCTGCTGGGCAAGCGGTACAGAATCTAAACATAATGATGGGATGGGAACAGCATTTAGGATTAACGTTTGTTCCTGTTTATCCTTAGGGGGAGAAAAGGATGGTTAAGGCAATTCCAGAGATAAGTATTAAGGTATTGGAAAATGGAAGTATTGTATCACCAAAGGGGTTTGTTGCAGCAGGGGTTCACAGTGGACTTAAACGAAAAAGAAAAGATCTAGGACTGATACTTTCTGAAGTACCAGCCAATAGTGCAGCCGTATATACGACAAATATTTTTCAAGCAGCACCACTACAGGTAACCAAATTAGCATTAGAAAATAAACCGATGCTTCGAGCGATGATTGTAAATAGTGGAAATGCCAATGCGTTTACTGGAGAAAAAGGATTAGAGGATGCATTATTGATGCAAAAATGGACCGCAGAACAACTTCAATTAGAGCAAATGGAGGTTGCAGTTGCTTCAACAGGGGTGATTGGTGAGTTTTTACCAATGGAAAAAGTTCAACATGGAATTGCTCAGCTACCATCCGCATTAGAAAAAAACGGAACAGCCTTTTCAGAAGCCATTTTAACCACC
This sequence comes from Caryophanales bacterium UBA6259, assembly GCA_002441135.1. Taxonomy (GTDB): domain Bacteria; phylum Bacillota; class Bacilli; order Tepidibacillales; family Tepidibacillaceae; genus UBA6259. Next base: position 9,408 of record DJVJ01000006.1, read on the forward strand.
GATACCTTTGCCAAAAATGTTGCAGTAGAAATGCAGCTTGATGGAGTAAAAGTGGTGATCGGAGGAGTGGCAAAGGGCTCCGGAATGATTCATCCGAATATGGCGACCATGCTCTCTTTCATTACGACGGATGTCAAAATTGAACCTTCCTTTTTACAACGGTTACTTAAAGAGGCCACCAATAGCACCTTTAATATGATCACTGTAGATGGAGATACCTCGACCAATGACATGGTAGTGGTGATGGCAAATGGACTTGCAAATAATCAGCAAATTGATGAGAATCATCCAGATTGGCAGCTCTTTTTTTATGGACTACAATACGTAGCACAAGAACTAGCTAAAATGATTGCTCGTGATGGAGAAGGAGCGACAAAGCTAGTTACGGTTAAAGTAGAAGGGGCACAAGATAAACAAATGGCCCAAGTGATTGCCAAACAAATTGTAGGAAGTAATTTAGTCAAAACAGCAATCTATGGTGCAGATGGGAACTGGGGAAGAATCATTATGGCGATAGGCAATAGTGGTTATAACATCGAGCCTTATCAAATTGATATCGCGATTGGAGATGTCGCGATTTTAAAAGAGGGAAGACCACAGCCCTATTTAGAGGAGCAGGTCACTGCTATTTTGCAGCAGGAAGAGGTTGTAATTAAGGTGCATCTCCATCAAGGAGAGGAAAATGCAACGGCTTGGGGGTGTGATTTGACCTATGACTATATACGGATCAATGCCTCCTATCGATCATAAAAAAATTATTGTGATTAAAATTGGTGGAAGTGTGTTAGCAGATTTACCAAATCGATTTTATCAAGATTTACTTCAAATGCAGAAAGAGGGATGGTTGCCCATTATCGTCCATGGTGGGGGTCCATCTATTACAAGTATGCTGAATAAATTGGGTGTTACCTCCTCCTTTGTAAAAGGGTTAAGAGTAACCGATAAGGAGACATTGGAAGTCGTCCAAATGGTTTTAAATGGTAAAGAGAATAAGGAGATTGTGAAAAAAATTCACGCAGTCGGTGGTACTGCGTTTGGTCTAAGTGGAATTGATGGAGGAATGATTGAGGCTATGCCACTTGAGCCTGAATTAGGCTATGTAGGTAAGGTGCAAAATGTTCGCTTTCCACAGTTTTTATTGCAAACAAATATGGTGATCCCTGTGATTAGCCCGCTTGGGATGGATAATCAGGGACAAATTTACAATATTAATGCAGATACAGTAGCTCAAGCGATTGCAACAAAGCTAAAAGCAAAAAAGCTAGTCATGGTCTCCGATATTCCGGGAATTTATCAAGAAATGGATGGTAAAAAAAGCATCCTTTCTCATTTGAATATAGAGGAAATTAAGCCGCTGATCGAGACAAATCAATTAACTGGAGGAATGATTCCAAAGGTGGAAGCTGCAATTCAGTGTATTAATCAAGGGATTGATGAAGTATACATTATTGATGGCAAAGAAGAAGGAATATTGTTCAGAATTCTTCAGGGCCAACAGGCTGGAACAAAAATCGAGAAAAAAGCGGTGGTTATATGACAATGAAAACGAATGTTTTTCCTACCTATCCTGAGCCAATGTTAAAGCCAATCAAGGGAAAGGGGGCTTGGATTTGGGATGAACAAGGAAAAAGCTATTTAGACTTTACCTCAGGAATTGGTGTTTGCCAATTAGGTCATGCGCCAGAAAAGGTAAAGGAAAAAATTATTCAACAGCTTGATCAATTATGGCATACTTCCAATTTATTTGAAATCGCACCACAGCAGCAATTAGCTACAGAACTAACAGAATTGAGTGGATTTGATTTCTCTTTTTTTGCAAACAGTGGTGCTGAGGCTAATGAAGCAGCAATCAAATTAGCAAGGCGCTATCAGCAAAAAATAAAAGGAACTAAGCGATATGAAATCATTAGCTTTGAAAATTCCTTTCATGGAAGAACATTAGCAACTTTAACAGCGACAGGGCAGGCAAAGGTAAAGGATGGTTTTTCCCCATTGCCTTATGGATTTGTTTCTGTTCCTTATGGAAACATTGCTGCGTTAAAAAAGGCGATTCATTCACAAACTGCAGCAATTCTTCTTGAGGTGGTTCAAGGAGAAGGGGGGGTACGCCCTGCTGAGTTAGAATGGCTTAAGGAAGTTGAAATGATTGCAAATGATGAAGGACTCCTGCTAATTATTGATGAGGTACAAACAGGAATTGGCCGTACAGGAGAATGGTTTGGTTTTCAACATTATGGTATTCAACCAGATGTGATTACTTTAGCAAAGGGCTTAGGAAGTGGTATTCCGATTGGGGCGATGCTGGCCAAGAAAAAGTATAAAGAGGCTTTTTCTTTAGGCTCACATGGTTCTACCTTTGGTGGAAACTTTATCTCGACAACTGCAGGATTAGCTACGATTCATGAGCTAAAGGAACAACTGGTAGTAGAGGGTGTAAAAGCAAAAGGAAGCTATCTATTAGAGCAGCTAAATACAAGACTGCAAGCGTATCCGCAATTTAAAGAGGTTAGAGGAAAAGGACTAATGATAGGGATTGAGTGGGATCAAGCCGTTCAATCTTTAGTAGGCATTGCCAAAGAAAATGGAATATTGTTGTTAACCGCTGGTCCAAATGTTATCCGATTATTACCACCATTAAATATTTCAGATGAAGAGCTTGAGCAAGGAATCGAACGTCTTTTAAAAAGTATCCATCAGTGGTTAGAAAAATAGAACAGTAGAACAGTAGAACATTAGAACAATAGAAAAATGGAATGAATGGGAGGAGAGCAAGATGAAGGGTTATCTTCTCTTAGAAACAGGAGAATGGTTTGAGGGAAAATGGTTTGGAGCAGAGGTCGAGTCTATTGGTGAGGTGGTCTTTCAAACCGGAATGACAGGTTATCAAGAGGTGCTCACCGATCCCTCCTATGCAGGTCAGATTGTAAATTTTACCTATCCTTTAATTGGGAATTACGGAATTAATGGTGTGGACGATCAAAGTATTCGACCCCATGTATTAGGGGTGATTGTTGCAGAGCTTTGTTCAGAGCCAAGTCATAGTCAATATCGCTTAACCTTTGAGCAGGTGCTAGAAAAATACCAGATTCCCGGATTAGCAGGGATTGATACTAGGGAATTAACCAAAATTATTCGTAAGCATGGAACAGTAAAAGGGGTTATCAGTAAAACCTTGGACCACCCTATCCGAAGTATGGATTCATCATCAAAGCCCTCTCTAGTGAATCCAATGAATAGAGAAAATGTGATTGCTGATATGACACTAGTAGAAACCGTATCTACAGCAAATCCAATTTATTATCCGGGCGATGGTCCCCATGTTGTGGTAATGGATTATGGCTATAAATATTCGATTATTGATGCTCTCCGCTCATTAGGATGTGCAGTTACCGTAGTCCCTTTTGATTTTACTGCAGAGCAGGTATTTAAACTTAACCCAGATGGAATTTTATTTTCCAATGGTCCGGGCGATCCAAAGGACCTTATCCATCTTTCCCATCAGGTGAAAATGATGGCAAGTGCTTATCCAAGCTTAGGGATTTGTTTAGGGCATCAGGTTTTAGGCTTAGCTTTTGGAGCAGACACAGAAAAGCTCCTGTTTGGACATCGTGGAGTTAATCATCCTGTTCTCAATATAGAAACTAATCAGGTGTGGATTACCTCCCAAAATCATGGCTATATCGTAAAGGAAGAATCATTAAAGGGAACAGATTTTCAAGTGACACATATCAATGTCAATGATCGCTCTGTGGAAGGAATGAAGCATCTTTATCTACCAATTCAGTCGGTGCAATTTCACCCTGAGGCCCACCCAGGACCAGTTGAGGCCTTTGAAATATTCGTTGATTTTGTAGAGCAATGTGGAATGAGCAGAAACAGTAGAACCAGTTGTAGTAGTAAAGGGGTTAAGCAATATGCACAAACATCGTAAGCAATTTCATAAAGTGTTGGTGATTGGCTCAGGTCCAATTGTGATAGGGCAAGCAGCAGAGTTTGACTATGCGGGTACTCAAGCATGTATGACCCTAAAAGAAGAAGGAATTGAGATCGTTTTAGTCAATAATAATCCAGCAACCATTATGACGGATGAAGAGATTGTTGATCATGTTTATTTTGAACCGTTAGAGGTTGATAGCATTACTAAAATTATTGAAAAAGAACGCCCTGATGGCCTATTAGCTACCTTAGGAGGGCAGACAGGATTAAATCTCGCATTAGATTTAGATAAAGCAGGGGTACTAGAAAAATATCAGGTTACTCTTTTAGGAACTCCAATTTCCTCGATTCAGCAAGGGGAAGATCGAGAGTTATTTAAAAAGCTCATGATGGAAATTGGGGAACCGGTCCCAGACAGTATTACAACAGGAGATGGGAGTGAGGCGATTGCCTTTGCGCAGACCATCGGCTTTCCTGTAATTGTTCGCCCTGCATTTACCTTAGGTGGTAGTGGTGGGGGAAAAGCAGAATCCGTAGAAGAGCTAATGGAAATTGTCCAAAGAGGTGTTAAAGAAAGTCCTATTGGGCAGGTTTTAATCGATAAGAGTCTACTTGGCTGGAAGGAAATTGAATATGAAGTGATGAGAGATCATGAGGGGAATAGCATCATCGTCTGTAACATGGAAAATATTGATCCGATGGGTGTTCATACAGGAGATAGTATTGTTGTAGCCCCTTCACAAACCTTGAATGATCGGGAATACCAGATGCTTCGAACAGTCTCTTTGAAGGTAATCAGAGCGCTAAATATTGTTGGTGGCTGCAATATTCAGTTCGCATTACATCCAGATGGGGAGGAATATTCGATTATTGAAGTGAATCCTCGGGTGAGTCGTTCTAGTGCTTTAGCCTCTAAGGCGACTGGCTACCCGATAGCAAGGATTGCTACAAAGCTAGCACTTGGTTATTCTCTTTATGAGATTCAAAATCCAATCATTCCCCATACCTTTGCTAGCTTTGAGCCGACATTAGATTATATAGTGGTCAAATTCCCAAGATGGCCTTTTGATAAATTTCCATATATTAATCGTACGCTAGGTACACAGATGAAGGCGACTGGTGAGGTAATGACGATGGATCGTACCTTTGAAGGAGCCTTTTTAAAAGCGATCCGTGCTTTAGAAATTGGCAAAGCAGGATTAATTGATGAAGCTACTCACTTCATTCCGATGAAGGAGCTTGAAGAGATGATTCAACAGGCTGATGATCGAAGGATTTTTTTCATCGCGGAAGCCTTTCGTCGAGGGGCAAGTGTTCAGCAGATTCATCGATTGTCAAAGATTCATCCCTTCTTCCTAACAAAGCTACAAGCAATGGTTCAGCTTGAGCTTACTTTACTAGATAAAAGTTTATGGAGTTCCGTGAAGGAGAATATAGAGCAGCTTCGCTATGTGAAACAAAAGGGAGTTTCTGATCAGATTATTGCAAAATCACTTGGGATTAGCACTTATGAATTATGGCAAATCTATCAGGAGCATCAAATTCTACCAAGCTATAAATCAGTAGATACCTGTGCTGGTGAATTTGAAGCAAAAACTCCGTATTTTTATTCTACGCGTCTAGGTACAGATGATGAAGCAGCATTAGTTGGGAAAAAGATAGCAGTAATTGGTTCTGGTCCAATTCGGATTGGGCAAGGGATTGAGTTTGATTATTGTTCTGTCCATTCAGCAATCACCCTAGAAAAAGAAGGGGTTCAGTCCATTGTAATTAACAATAACCCAGAAACTGTTAGTACCGATTATCAAATGTCTTCAAGATTATATATGGAACCATTAACTCTTGAGGATGTTCTACCAATCTTAGTGAAAGAACAAGTAGATGGCGTTATCTATCAGGTAGGAGGGCAAACCTCGTTAAAGCTAGCAAAACAGTTAGCAGATTATGTCCCATTACTAGGAACATCCATCAAGACGATAGATAAGATGGAGGATCGGGAGCAATTTAATCACTTTTTAAGTGAAGCCGGTATTATTCCAATAAAGGGAGAAATCATTTGGAGTATGGAGCAGGTTGAACATGCCGTGGAGAAAATAGGGTATCCCTTTTTAATTCGCCCATCTTATGTTATTGGTGGCCAATGGATGAGAATTATTCAAAATCAGCAACAATTAACCATATATCTTCAACAGCTTCAGCTTTCTTTAACCAATCGTAGCTTTTACCCCTTATTAATTGATCAATATATTGGAGGTAAAGAGGTAGAGGTTGATGCTATTTCTGATGGGATCGATTGGATTATACCAGCAATTGTGGAGCATGTGGAGCAAGCTGGAGTGCATTCAGGAGATAGTACAGCTGTATTACCGCCGTTTTCACTAACAGAACAAGAAAAACTAGGTGTAATTAAGACAGCTGAAAAGGTGCTTGCTCATGGGAATTTTGTGGGATTAGTTAATATTCAAATGATCATAGAGCAAAACCAAATTTATGTATTAGAGGTAAATCCTCGCGCATCAAGGACAGTTCCTGTAATAAGTAAGGTAACAGGAATACCGATGATTGCAATAGCGACAAAGGTTCAGCTAGGTCAATCTTTAGCGACTATGAACTATCCTTTAGGATATATTGGAGAAAATCCGTTTTATACGGTAAAAGCACCAGTCTTTTCTAGTCAAAAGCTACCCGGTATGGTTAAGGAGCTTGGCCCAGAAATGACATCAACTGGGGAGATGATGGCCTTAGGCTTTACCTTAGATGAAGCTTTAGCCAAGGTGTCCCCAAGCAGAGATAAAAAGAAGCTGACTATCCAAGAAGAGACTCAGACTAATACCGCATATTTAACACCAAGAACATTAAGAGAGTACAGAGCTGCTTTACAGAGAGGAGAAGGTCAGTATGAGTACAGAAACTAGAGCGAACCAAAAGTTATCCTTTAAAGGAAGGGATTTTTTAACCTTAGCGGATTATACCAAGGAAGAAATCGAGCATTTTATTTTTTTAGGATTAGAGCTAAAAGAGAAGCTAAAGCAAGGAATCATGGAGCAGCCTTTAAAAGGAAAAACCTTAGGGATGATTTTCGAAAAAGCATCTACTCGTACTAGAGTATCCTTTGAAGTGGGAATGGTTCAATTAGGAGGATTTCCTCTATTTTTAAGTAAAAATGATCTGCAAATTGGCCGTGGGGAAAGTATTGCGGACACAGCGAAAGTGATGTCACGTTATGTAGATGGAATTATGATGCGAACAGATAATCAAAAAAAGCTAGTAGAGCTAGCTAGATATTCCACGATTCCCATTATCAATGGATTATCTGATTTTTTTCACCCCACCCAAGCAATTGCTGATTTTATGACCATTTATGAAGAAAAAAAAGGTTTTAAAGGTCTTAAGCTAGCCTATGTTGGGGATGGGAATAATGTGGCTAATTCCTTATATATCATAGCAACGAAGCTTGGAATGGATTTTGCCATAGCATCACCAAAAGGCTATGAAATGCCAAAAGAGATAATTGAATTAGGGATTGAAGAGGCAAAGATATCTGGTAGCAAGATTACCATAACCAACAACCCCAAAGAAGCAGTGAGCAACGCAGATATCGTCTATACGGATGTATGGACTAGTATGGGGCAGGAAGAGGAAGCGGTAGAAAGAATAAAACAATTTATGGATTATCAGGTAAATGAAAATTTAGTGTCTGTGGCGAAGGAAGGGTATATCTTTATGCATTGTCTACCTGCTCATCGAGGAGAAGAAGTAACCTCAGAGGTAATTGATGGAGAGCATTCTGTTGTTTTTGATGAGGCTGAAAATCGGCTTCATGCACATAAGGCAATTTTGGTTTCTTTTTTGGGGTGAAAGTTTCGCTATACCCGATGAAAAGCGTCACTAAGGTACGCTAATCACGGAGTAAAATTGACGCTAATTCCCTGGATTGGCTCAACTAATACTTTTGATAGAATTTTATTCTACCAAAAGTAAAGTTTCGCTATACTTTTTGCCTTTAATGTATTATTATACGTTTATATGAATAAATATTATTTACTAGAATGGAGTTGGAGAGTTTGGGAAAAGAGAAGGTTGTTTTAGCTTATTCAGGTGGATTAGATACTTCTGTTGCGATTAAGTGGTTACAGGATAAATATAATATGGATGTTATTGCGCTTTCGATTGATGTTGGTGAAGGTAAGGACTTAGAGATGGTTAGAGAGAAGGCGTTGAAGGTTGGCGCAATCAAATCTTATGTTCTTGATGTGCAAAAGGAGTTTGCAGAGGACTTTATTTTACCTGCATTAAAAGCAAATGCGATGTATGAAGGGAAATATCCATTAATCTCTGCACTATCTAGACCTTTAATTGCGAAATGGTTGGTGAAAATAGCGGAAGAAGAGGGGGCAGTGGCTATTGCACACGGCTCCACTGGAAAAGGAAATGACCAGGTTCGTTTTGATGTATCTACTACTGCTTTAGCTCCTCATTTAAAAATTCTTGCGCCTGTAAGAGAATGGGGAATGACAAGAGATGAAGAGATTGCCTATGCAGAGGAGCATAATATTCCAATTCCAATAACAAAGGAAAATCCTTTTAGTATTGATCAGAATATGTGGGGAAGAAGCTGTGAGGCTGGAGTACTAGAAGACCCATGGGTTGCACCACCAGAAGCCGCTTATGATTTAACAACCTCCATTGAGGAAGCACCAAATGCACCAGAGGAAGTAGAAATTACCTTTGAAAAAGGAAAGCCAGTTGCTTTAAATGGAGAAATTCTAACCTTAGATCAGTTAATTCTAAAGTTAAATAAAATCGCAGGTGCGCATGGGGTAGGTCGTATTGATCATGTAGAAAACCGCTTGGTTGGTATCAAATCAAGAGAAATCTATGAGGCTCCAGCAGCAACCGTATTACTTAATGCTCATCAAGCCTTAGAAAATCTTGTTCATACAAGAGAAGTGGCTCAATTTAAGCCAATTATTGAGCAAAAAGTGGCGAATTTAATTTATGAAGGCTTATGGTTTTCCCCATTAATGGAGGCTTTACAAGGATTTATTAATCAAACACAAGAAAATGTGACAGGAAAAGTAAGAGTGAAGCTATTTAAAGGCCATGCAACAGTAGTTGGACGCACCTCTGAAAAATCCTTGTATTCCTACGAGCTTGCGACCTATAACAAGGATGATCAATTTGACCATCAATCAGCAGTTGGCTTCATCTATATTTGGGGCTTACCAACAAAGGTTTATGCGAAGGTCAACAAAGGTAAATAGGGGGTAAAGTTCAATGAATGATAAGCTGTGGGGAGGCCGTTTCACCAAGGCAACCAATCAATTGGTAGAGGAATATACGGCATCCATCCCTTTTGATTACCTTTTAGCAGATGAAGATATTCAAGGTAGTATGGCACATGCAAAAATGCTTGGTGCAAAGGGGATTATCTCTTTAGAGGATATGAACCTGATATTAGTAGGATTACAGGAAATCCAAGAGGAAATTGAAAAAGGAGAGTTTACTTTTTCTATAGCTTTAGAGGATATCCATATGAACATCGAAAAAAGATTAATTGAAAAGATTGGACCTGCTGGTGGTAGACTTCATACTGGAAGAAGTAGAAATGACCAAGTAGCTTTAGATATGCATTTATATTTAAAAAAATGGGTAAAGGAATTATCTACAACACTTTCCTCTGTGATTGAGGTTTTCATTAATAAAGCAGAGGAAAATCTGGAGGTAATCTTTCCGGGTTATACTCATTTACAACGAGCACAGCCGATTCTTTTTTCCCATCATATGATGGCCTATGCGTTTATGTTTCTTCGGGATTTAGAACGATTAAACGATAGCTGGAAACGGATTGATTTACTTCCCCTTGGTGCAGGAGCACTTGCTGGTACTACTTTTCCGATTGATCGAAAAATGGTGGCAGAGGAGCTTGGCTTTCAAGGAATGTATAGCAATAGTTTAGACGCAGTAAGTGATCGAGATTATATTATTGAGTTCTTATCCAATGCATCCTTAATGATGATGCATTTATCTAGGCTTTCTGAGGAATTAATTATTTGGTCCAGCAGTGAGTTTCAATTTATTGAGCTAGATGATGCCTTTTGTACAGGTAGTAGTATTATGCCACAAAAGAAAAATCCTGATGTAGCAGAACTGCTAAGAGGAAAAACAGGCCGTGTGTATGGTCATTTAGTTGGATTGCTCACTACCTTAAAGGGACTGCCCTTAGCATACAATAAAGATATGCAAGAGGATAAGGAAGGGATGCTAGATACCGTGAAAACCTTGGCTGGTGCATTACAGCTAGTAGGGCCAATGATTGAGACGATGAAAGTCAACAAGGATAAAATGGCCAAGGCAGTAAGAGAGGATTTCTCTAATGCTACTGATTATGCAGATTATCTAGTGACTAAAGGTGTTCCATTTCGTGAAGCACATGAAATCGTTGGAAAAACGGTATTATATTGTATTGAAAAAAAGAAATATTTACTCGATTTGATGATCGAAGAATATAAACAGTTTTCCCCATTAGTAGAGTCAGATATCTATGAGAAGCTACAGCCATGGCAGGTGGTTAATGCTAGACAATCGCATGGTGGTACTAGCAAAGAGGCCGTTCTTACTTCTATAATGGAAGGAAAAGAAAAACTAGCTTTTCTTCAGCAATATATTCAAGTTAATATGAAGTAAGTAGTAAGTAGTAAGTAGCAATAGTAAGTAACAATAGTAAGTAACAATTAACAAATTATAAAGGTAAATAAAATAAACCGCAGAAAAAATAAACAACTATTGAGTAAGGATACCCCTCCCACTGCTCAATAGTTTTTTTGCGTTTGGAATTTTTCTATTAAATAATTTCTGAAAATTAGGACAACCTTTATCTTCGGTTTCATCAAGACTCCCTCTTCAACACCGTAAGAGGGAGTTGATTCAATCCTCGAAATAAGTCTCGCTAAATTCAGGTGGAGTTAAAATTCCATCTGAATAAAGTCTCGCTTTATCGTTTTAAATGTCTGATACTGAAACTTGTTATAGTAAATTATAAAAATATTCTGTATAATAGGAATACATAGGAAATAGTTTTTATACAAATAGTAAAAAAGGGGGATTTTTTATGGGGAATGATTTTGATAAGAAGAAAAGTAAGCTATCAAGCTTCGCTCCTATTGTCTATTTAACATTAGCCATCGCATTTTTTGCTGAATGGTGGTATTTTAGTGCGGAACGAACAAAGCATTTTGATTTAAATTCCAATATGAAAATTACTCATGAAGAGTTAATCGAATTATTAAGCAGTAATTCAACAAAGTTTTTTACGGTCACTGGAATCATTTTTGTTATTTTTATCACTTATTTTATTGCAAGTACGATCAGTCAAAGACGTTTCCGTAAAGAACAGGAAAAATTCTTCAAAGAAGCAATGATGGCGAGCGGAAATTATTACGAAGGTTAAATATAGGGATTTAAGAACTAGCTCTAGGTCTTTAGGGCTAGTTTTTTTGATGAATTTTTGAAATTTTTTTACAGTAAAGGAAATTGTGGCATATTGTAGAATGTATTACAGGTTCAGATTTATATTTACGAAATCAGTAGGACCAAAAACGGGGAGTGTGTAGGGGAAAAATGAAGTGGTTTAAGGGGAGAAAAGAAAGAGAGACGTCAATCGAAGATTTAGAACTTGAAGGTAATGAGTTACTTAAAGAGGTAGAGGATAAGGTGAAATATATTAATCTGCCATTAAAAAATGACTGGATTGAACAGTTTAATCGATTAATTTTGGAACAGAGAGAAACTATTGAAGAACAGCTTGTGAAAAAGATAGAGAATGTCACGGTTGGAATCAATAAAGAAGAATGGAAGCTAAAAATTAATCAATTTATTACACATCTTGTTAAAAAAGATAAGGTAAATTTTTTACAGAATCAAAAACCAATTGTTCAGTTATTGCTTGATTCTAAAATGCAGCCTGAATTATTAATGGGTGCAGGAGAAATTGTACTGGATCATGTGATTGATTCTTTAATAAAAAACTCAAATTGGAGTAAGGAAAGCCAAAAAATAAAGTTCTTCCAAAAGTGGATGATGCTTCATCAGATGACTTGGATTGAATTGTATACAAAAGAAGTGGTAACGACATTTTCCCATGGTATTTCAGAGCTTGTATTCTATAATGCCCAAATTGATCAGGTAAAGGATCTTCTAACATCTCTGGATCACCAGTTGAATTTCTCTAAAGACATTCAGCATATGGTGAAGGAGGTCAATAAATCCTTTGAAGAAGTGGCTAGTGCATCTAATTCCGCGGCTGATTTTACAGCACAATCCGTAAATGAAGTAAGATCGGGACAAAAGGTGATTAATGAGGCACTTCAAGAGATGGGTACACTTGATGATACCTATAACAGGATGATTGAAGGAATGAATGAGTTCAGTCAAAAGATCCATGATATGCAATCCATGGTAGACTTAATTAGAGATATTGCTGACCAAACCAATCTACTTGCTTTAAATGCAAACATTGAGGCTGCAAGAGCTGGGGAGCAAGGACTAGGATTTGCTGTAGTGGCACAAGAGGTTAGAAAGCTTTCAGAGACATCCCGTACCTCAGTTGATAAAATTTCGGAGATGATGGACGGTTTAACCAAAGAATCTGAGAGAATGAAAGATTGGATGAAGCAAACAGGTGATGTTGTTCATAAAGGGGTTTATGAATCCACTCAAGCAAGTAGTCAATTGGAAACAATGGTGACAAAAATTAACCAAATTAATGTGTCAATTAATGAAATTGCTGCTGCAAATGAAGAACAATCTGCATCTATTCAGCAGGTTGCTGATCAAAATGAAAAAATTGTTCTATTAGCAAATGATGGACGAGATAAAGGGGTTTCAACAGGGAAGGCCATCTATCAACTAAGCTTAATGTCGCAAGAACTACGAAAAAGTATTGATCAAATTGGAATAAAGGTAACAGAAAAAGAGCTATTGAATTTAGCGAAAACAGATCACCTGTTATGGAAGTGGAGAATATATAACATGCTTTTAGGCTATGAGGTGGTGGATGCTCATTCGATTCAAAATGAACAAGAATGTCGCTTAGGTAAGTGGTATTATAATGAAGGAAGAGCTTATCAGCATTTAGAGATTTATCGACAAATGGAGCATCCTCATCAGATGGTTCATTTAACAGCAAGGCAAGCAGCGGAAGCATATGCTAGAAAAGATATTGCGATGGCAGAGGCAAAATTGCAAGAGCTAGAGAAGTATTCGACAGAGATTATTAATCTACTCGATACCATTCAAAATACAATTAAAGAGTAAAAATATTTTTTAAAAATAAATATCTTAACCAATTACCGATGTTTAAAACACATCGGTTTTATTTTTTTATCTAGTATTTCTCATCAGGATCATTAATTTTCTCATTTCTTAGCATTTGAGCAAAATCTTCAATTGTTTTGTCGAGTAATGGTCCTTTGTTATTTGAAAACAGACTTCTTTTTTCTTTTCTTAATATCTGCAAGATTAACTCTTTTTGTTGTCTAGATAATAGCATTTTTTCTCTCCTCCTTAAAAGGCTTGGCAAAAGCTAAGCTTTTCTAATCTAAGTTTATTCTACCCTTGGAAACGACAAAAGAAAAGAATACGTTACTATATAATGATTATTATTTTACTTTTTTCAACAAGATTTTCCTGGGAAATACTATTTTCTACATTAAATGATATAGCAAAATGGAGGTATCATGAGAATTAAGTAGAAAAAATGGATTTTTAGGTGGAAAAAGTGTCGTAATTAGTAAAATTTACACCTAAAAACAATAATTTCATAGAAAAAAGAAAAGGATTTAACGTTTTTTTGTCGAAGGGTTATGATAGACTTTTAGCATACAATGAATATAAGTTCAACATAGAAATTCAACAAGGAAGAGAAGTGAGAAAAATGATTGAAATGTTTGATGTGTGGAAAAAGTATTCAAATGGAGTTTTTGCTCTTCAGGGAGTTAATATAACCATTGATAAAGGTGAATTTGTATATGTGGTTGGCCCAAGTGGTGCTGGTAAATCAACGTTTATTAAATTAATGTATCGTGAAGAACGACCAACAAAAGGGCAAATCTTCTTAAATGGGTTTAATGTTGAACGACTAAAAGAAAAACAAATTCCTATGATTCGTAGAAGTATTGGAGTAGTATTTCAGGATTATCGTTTACTTCCAAACTTGTCTGTTTTTGAAAATGTTGCTTTTGCAATGGAAGTAATCGAAGCTCCTAAAAAGTTGATTAAGAAAAGAGTTCCAGAAGTTTTAGAGCTTGTTGGGTTAAAGGATAAGATAACAAGCATGCCAAATCAACTGTCTGGTGGAGAACAACAAAGGGTTTCTCTAGCAAGGGCACTAATTAATAGTCCATCTATTATTATTGCGGACGAGCCTACGGGAAACTTAGATCCAGACACCTCTTATGAAATCATGGAGCTTTTTGAGAAGGTTAATTATAAAGGAACTACCATTGTAATGGCCACTCATAATCGTGAAATTGTGAATAACATGAAAAAGCGAGTTGTGGCAATAGAAGGTGGAAAAGTGGTAAGGGATGTACAGCGAGGTGATTACGGCTATGAAAATTAATACATTAGGAAGACATTTTAAAGAAGGATTAAAAAATATTGCCCGTAATGGCTGGATGACTCTTGCTTCTGTAAGTGCGGTAATGATTACTTTGTTAATTTTGGGTGTGTTTATATTACTAGCAATGAATGTAGAGCACATGGCTAATGTCATTGAAAATCAGGTAGAGATATCTGTTGCACTAGATTTAGGTATTGAGGAAGAGGAAATCTCTCAACTTGAAAAAGAGATTCGTACAATGGACGGAGTCAAATCCGTTGTTTTTGTCTCTAAGGAAGAAGGACTTGAACAGTTAAAAGAGCGTTTTGGTAAGGATGCTTATCTACTAGAAGGATTAGAGGAAGAAAATCCTTTAAATGATATATTCTTAGTACAAGCCTTTGAACCTCAAAAAACAGGAGTCGTTGCAGATCAAATTGCAAAACTAAGCAAGGTAGAAGAGGTTGATTATGGTAAGGGAACCGTAGAGAAGTTGTTTATGGTAACCAATTGGGTTAGAAATATTGGTCTTGTTTTTATCCTTGGACTTGCCTTTACAGCCATGTTTCTAATCGCTAATACGATTAAAATCACGATTTATGCTCGAAGACGAGAAATTGAAATTATGAAGCTTGTTGGAGCAACCAATTGGTTTATCCGTTGGCCGTTTTTTGTTGAAGGGTTCCTATTAGGTGTTATTGGTTCAATCCTTCCTATTATTCTATTAATTGTTGGCTATCAAGCTTTACTAGATAACTTAACTACTAGTCTTACAATCTCCTTTTTAGAGTTTTTGCCACTTTATCCTTTAGCTTACCAAATTTCTTTATTGCTAATGGGAATTGGGGCGTTTATAGGTGTTTGGGGTAGTATGATGTCCGTAAGACGTTTTTTAAAGGTATAAGGTATAACTTGTTCAATAAAGAAGCTTGGTTAAGGGAGATGGGATGAGAAAATGGAAAAAAAGAAATGGGTATCACTCGTAATCGCCTTTACTTTGTTGTTTACCTTTGTTTCGCCAATTATGATTACCAAAGCGGAAACGGAGCTAGAAAAAATTGATCGTCAGTTAAAAGCGATTCAACAACAAAAGCAAGATGCAGCGAACAAATACAAAAATATTGATAGCCAAATAAAAAATGCGAAGTACCAACAAAAGGTTGCAGAAAGCACACTAAAATCACTAACCGCTCAAATTGACCAAAAGGAAAAAGAGCTATTTCAATTAGAGGGGAAAATTGAAGTAGTTTCAAAACAAGCGAAGGATGCAGCTGTTCAATTAGAGGAAGCAACCACTCGAGTAGAAGAACGTGATGAGCTACTAAAAACTAGATTGCGTCTAATGTACCGTAAAGGGGACGTTCAATATTTAGAGGTGCTACTAGGATCAAATGGTTTTTCTGATTTTATTCAACGATTTGATGCATTGCAAAAAATACTAGAGTCAGACAAAAAAATACTAGAGGACAATATTAAAGATAAAAATATTATTGTAGAAAAGAAAAAAGAAATTGATCAGTCCTTAGCAAAGCTTGAGGGACTATTTGCTGAAGCAGAGCAGTTAAAAGCAAGTCTAATAGCGAATAAGGAAAAGCAAAAAGTAACAATTGCTTCACTTCAACAAAAACAACAAGATTTACTTGAGTTTAAAGAAGAGGAAGAAAGAGTGTTAATGGAGCTTGCAGCTAAAGAATCAAAACTGATGCAAGCCAAATATTCACTAAAATATAGCGGTGGAAAATTTGCATGGCCAGTTCCAGCAAGTACGCGTATTACCTCAGATTATGGATATAGAATTGATCCTATTAATGGTAGAGCAGCAGGTCATAATGGACTAGATATTGGACGAGCTCCAGGAACGTCTACTTTACTGGGTGCAGATATTGTAGCTGCTGCAGATGGGGTTGTTATCGTAGCCTCCTATGTTAATGGTTTTGGAAATACGGTAATGATTGACCATGGTAGTGGCATTTGGACCATTTATGGCCATATTCGTAATGGTGGAATCTTTGTAAATAAATATCAAGAGGTAAAAAAGGGGCAGAAGATTGCTGAAGTTGGTTCAACAGGACGTTCAACAGGACCACATCTTCATTTTCAGGTGAATAAGGATGGTAAACCGACAAATCCTTGGAACTACTTAGGTAAATAATTTTTCATATTTTGTACATGCCCATCATATAATGGTACAGTGAGAGCTTCTTATTTAATAGAAAAGGTGGTGCGTGAATGTGATGCTAAGGGGCCGTACAGTAGGAATAATCGTAGTAATTGTAGCATTAGTAAGTAGTTTATTTACTGCAACAATAATAGGTGGAAATGAATGGATTGGCTCTTTAATCAAAGAGGATAGCACAACTCCACCAGCAGATTCGCAGAATAAAGCAGCAGAAAATGTTCCAAAAGATATGGAAAAATTGTTGGAAGCATATCAAATTATTTATAATTCATCTGTGGAGGAACAAAATACTCAAACCTTAATTGATGGAGCAATTCGTGGAATGGTGGAAACGTTAGAGGATCCGCATTCTACTTACATGACTGCGGATGAAGCAAAGGATTTTTTTGGTACCTTGGATTCCTCCTTTGAGGGAATTGGTGCCGAGGTAACGATTGAGAATGGGAAGATTACCGTAATCGCACCAATAAAGGGAAGTCCTTCTGAAAAAGCAGGAATTCGCCCTAGAGACCAAATTATTGAAGTGGATGGAAAATCGTTAGAAGGATTTAGCTTGTTTGAAGCGGTAAAATTGATTCGTGGTCCAAAGGGAACAAAGGTCATCCTCAAAGTGGAACGTCCGGGAGTAAATACACCACTTACGATTTCTGTGGTTAGGGATGAGATTCCAATTGAGACTATTCATATGAGTACCATTAAAACCTCAAAGGGATTGGTTGGTAAAATAGAAATCAGTAATTTTGCAGAAGAAACAGCAAAGGACTTCGAAAAAGCATTACTAGATTTAGAAAAACAAAACATCAAAGGATTAATTATTGATGTTCGAGGTAATCCTGGTGGATATTTGCAAAGTGTATTAAAGATTGGGAATTTAGTTATCCCAAATAAAGGAATCATCTTACAAGTAGAGGATCGTTCTGGAAAGCGACAGCAGTATAAATCGGAAATGGAAGTTTCTTCTAAATATCCGATTGTAACTATAATTAATAATGGTAGTGCAAGCGCATCAGAGATATTAGCTGGTGCTCTACAGGAAAGTGCAAAGTATCCAGTTGTTGGTGATACCAGCTACGGAAAAGGAACGGTTCAGAATCCGTTTGAATTAAAAGATAGTAGTAGTTTAAAACTTACTGTTGCTAAATGGTTAACCCCTGATGGAAACTGGATTCATAAAAAAGGGGTAGTACCAGACGTTCAAATTTCACAACCTGATTATTTTCATGCAATGCCTTTTTCTAATGATGTGAAACTAAGCAAGGATATGAATTCAGCGGATATAAAAAATCTTCAATTAATTTTATCTGGATTAGGCTATAAGCCTGGTCGGATGGATGGTTACTTTGATGAAACTACTGAACTAGCTGTACGTACCTTCCAAAAAACACATGGTTTAGAGGTAACAGGTATCGTTGAATTGAAAACAGCAGCAATGCTTCAAGAAAAGATCATTGAGAAAATTAAAAGTCCTGAAAGTGACTTACAGCTGCGAGCTGCAATAGATACCATCGTTAAAATAATTAAATAGTATCTGATAGCAGGAAAGTAGATAGAAAATAGCGAATTAATACCACAAAGCATTATTGCTTTGTGGTATTTTTTTCAACCTATAAGAGGAGGAAATGGCTCAAATGGCTCTCATACAAGAAATCTTAAACCAGTTACCCTATTTATTCGTTCAGCCCATATTGTATATTGGTATCATACTTATCGTATTACAATATAGAAGACAGATTTTATTGGAAAGAAAGCTATTTAGCACAAGATTACACTCTCTGCCAATTGAGGTCATTCGTTCTATAGGTTATGGTATAATAGGTGGCATTCTAGCTTCTGGTTTGATGATAGGGCTAGGTGTTATTTTTCATCCAACTGAGATGTGGGTTGTCTGGATCATTACGATGATTCTGGTTCTTTTTCATATTCGATTTTTATGCTTATCCTATGCAACAGGAATATTAGGTGTTGTCGTAGGGATTGCAAAATTGCTTCCTATTGCAGGTGTTAACTTAAACAATTTTTCAGCATGGGTAGTAAACCTAGTACAATTCTTCCAGCAAATGCATATCCCTTCTTTAATTGCAATTGTTGCTATACTCCATTTAGTAGAAGGTGTGTTAATACGAATACAGGCGAGTAAACAAGCAACACCATTATTTGTGGAATCTAAGAGAGGAAAGCTTGTAGGTGGCTATCATATTCAATCCTATTGGATGTTACCGATGTTCTTGATTGTTTCTACAGGAACAGGGGAAAGTGGGTTTAGCTTCGCTTCTGAATGGTGGCCTCTAATTGGGGGGGCAGTAGGAGCAGGTGCTAGTGGTTTAACTATTTTTCCAGTCCCAGCGATGATTGGCTATAGTGATTTAACCACCGCTTATTCTTCTTACGAGAAAAGTAAATCAGCAGCGAACTATTTATTTATCTATAGTATTCTTTTACTAGGACTTGCCTTTTTAGCAGAATATTGGACCCCGATTCAATTAGTAGCTGCGGTTTTTGCAGCGTTAGGTCATGAATGGATTCGCTTTGCAGGTAGATTTAAGGAAGAAAAAATGGCACCAAGATATGCACATCCGAGAGATGGACTAAAAATACTTGCTATTATTCCCAACACTCCAGCAGACAGAATGAAGATTTCTGAGGGGGAAGTTATTAAAAAGGTAAATGGCTATCCAGTCACAAACAAAAAAGAGCTTCATCATGCCTTGCAGCTTCAATCTGCTTTTACAAAGCTTGAAGTTATGGATAAAAATCAGCAAATTAAAATGGTACAAACCTCAATCTATGAAAATGATCATCATCAGTTAGGGATTCTTCTAGCACCTGATGAGGATTCACCATATCATATTGAAGTCACCCATCTAAATCTATTACAGCTCCTAGAACAAAAGGTGACCAAGATTTTCCTTGGTGATAAAGGAGAAGAAAAAGTTAGTTTGGATTAATAATTTCTAGTAAACAGTGGAAATATTAAAATTAGTTAGCGTCAATCTAAGATTGGCGCTAATTTTATTTTAACCTGCACTTTCTGTGATTAAAGTCACTTACAAATATTCAGAAAATACATATAATTATATTGATTAAAACTATGGATTGGAGGTATTTTTTTGAATCAAGTGATAACGATCCTGAATCAATTATTAGAGGCTGAAAAAGCTGGAGTTTTAACATTGGATTTTTTGAAAAAGGAGTACACACAGGTAGAGTTACCCTTTAATGAGATTAAAGAGGATGAAGCTTGGTCAGTCGCTGGTTTAATTGCAAGTATAAAACGAGAAAATGGAGTTGTAAGCACAGCAACTGGTGACTTTTTAGATAAAGTAAAGGTAAAGGATGGTTTAATCCAGCGGTTAGAGCTGCTGAATAAAGGGCAGGGATGGGTGGCCCGTAAAATTGATGATTTACTTGCAATGGACATTCAACAGGAGACAAGGGATTTTCTTACGGAAATGAAGGTTAAGCATCTAGAAAATATTCAAGCCTGTGAGAATTATTTAGAAAACATAAAAAAATAGTTATAAGTTAAGATAAATCTGACACTGTTACGTTTAATATAACAGTGTTTTTTAGTTGGAAAATAGCTGCTTATATAATCGAGAAAATGCCCCCTCTTGAAATCCGTTTGATGAAGAAGTATAATGAAAAAAGATTGGGAACATTCGTTCCTATGTATTATTAGTAAAATAGTGGTATGTGATTATTTACACTATGAATATGATATAATGGAATATGTGTCTTATGAATGACTGCTATGATAACTTCTATGAATAACTTCAAGATTAGAGCTTCTTTTTGAGAAGCTTTTCTTGGTATTTTCTTGGTATATATTTATCTAATTTTTATAAATAGAGGGGGGAGTGTGTGATGGAAAAGTTTCAGCTACAGTCCAGTTATACACCTCAAGGAGATCAGCCAAAAGCGATAAAGGCTTTAGTTGATGGTATAAATCATAAGAAAACGCATCAGGTTTTACTAGGCGCAACTGGTACTGGAAAAACATTTACCATGGCCAATGTGATTGCTCAGGTTAATAAGCCAACTTTAATCATTGCACACAATAAAACCCTTGCTGCTCAATTGGCTAGTGAGTTTAAAGAATTCTTCCCAAATAATGCGGTAGAATACTTTGTGAGCTACTATGATTACTATCAACCAGAAGCTTATGTGCCTCAAACCGATACTTATATTGAAAAAGACGCAAGCATCAATGATGAAATTGATAAACTACGACATTCCGCTACCAGCTCTTTATTTGAACGGAAAGATGTTATTGTTGTAGCTAGTGTATCAAGTATTTATGGTTTGGGTTCACCAGAAGAATATAGAGAATTAGTTTTATCTTTACGAGTGGGAATGGAAAGAGACCGTAATGATATTTTACGTAAATTAGTAGATATTCAATACCAACGAAATGATATGAACTTTGTTCGCGGTACCTTCCGTGTTCGTGGAGATGTATTGGAAATATTCCCTGTTTCTCGTGGAGAACAGGCAGTTCGTGTGGAATTTTTTGGTGATGAAATTGAACGGATTCGTGAGATTGATGTTTTGACTGGTGAAATTATCGGGGATCGAGATCATATCGCTATTTTCCCAGCCTCTCACTTTGTGACTAGAGAAGAAAAAATGCGTAAAGCATTAGAAAATATAGAAGCAGAGCTTAAGGATAGATTAAAGGTACTTAACGAAAATGGGAAGCTTTTAGAGGCGCAACGCCTTGAACAGAGAACCCGCTATGATTTAGAAATGATGGCAGAGGTTGGTTTCTGTTCTGGAATTGAGAACTACTCAAGACATTTAGAGGGTAGACCAGCAGGCTCTACTCCAAGTACCTTATTAGATTATTTTCCTGATGATTTTCTGATGATTATTGACGAGTCCCATGTAACCAATCCTCAGATTAGAGGAATGTATAATGGGGACCAAGCAAGAAAACAGGTGTTAGTTGATCATGGCTTCCGTTTACCTTCTGCCATGGACAATCGCCCATTAAAGTTTGATGAGTTTGAGAAGCATATTGATCAAATTGTCCATGTATCTGCTACCCCAGGACCTTATGAGCTAGAACAAACCAAGGGAGAATTTGTGGAGCAAATTATTCGTCCTACCGGATTATTAGATCCAGTCATTGAGATTCGACCAATTAAAGGGCAAATTGATGATTTGATTGGTGAAATTAATGAACGGGTAAAGCGGGATGAGCGTGTTTTAGTAACAACATTGACAAAGAAAATGTCGGAAGATCTAACGGATTATTTTAAGGATGTAGGAATCAAGGTAAAATACCTCCATTCCGATATTAAAACCTTAGAACGAATGAAGATTATTCGTGAGCTTCGATTAGGTGAGTTTGATGTTCTTGTGGGAATTAACCTGCTAAGAGAGGGTCTGGATTTGCCAGAGGTATCTTTAGTAGCTATCTTAGATGCGGATAAAGAGGGATTCCTTCGCTCTCATCGTTCCTTGATTCAGACGATTGGTCGTGCTGCTCGAAATTCCAATGGTATGGTTGTGATGTACGCCGATAAAATAACTGATTCAATGAAAATTGCGATGGAGGAAACAGAGCGCCGTCGAAAAACTCAGATTGAATATAATCAACAGCATGGAATTACACCACAAACAATTAAGAAGAAAATTAGTGATGTGATTGAAGCAGTCAAGGTTGCAGAGCAAGGTGTAGGCTATACTGCAGAAAAATCTATGAAGAAGATGAGCAAGAAGGATCGTGTTCAAGTGATTGAGCGCTTAGAAAAAGAGATGCGTGATGCAGCAAAAGAATTAAACTTTGAAAAGGCTGCAGAATTAAGAGATTTAATTCTCGAATTAAAAGCAGAGGGAGTGTAGGAAAGATATGGCACAAGAAAAAATAGAGATTAAGGGAGCGAGAGTCCATAATCTTAAAAATATTGATGTAACCATTCCAAGAGACAAATTTGTTGTATTGACTGGTTTAAGTGGCTCTGGTAAATCTTCTTTGGCCTTTGACACCATTTATGCAGAAGGTCAACGCCGCTATGTTGAATCCCTTTCTGCTTATGCAAGACAATTTTTAGGGCAAATGGACAAACCTGATGTGGATTCTATTGATGGGTTATCTCCTGCTATTTCTATTGATCAGAAAACGACAAGTCGTAATCCTAGGTCGACGGTCGGCACAGTAACAGAAATCTATGATTACCTGCGTCTGTTGTTTGCTCGAATTGGAAAGCCACATTGCCCAGTTCATGGAACAGAAATTTCTGCTCAAACCGTTGAGCAGATGGTGGATCGAATTAAGGAATATCCAGAAAGAACTAAGCTGCAAATTCTTGCTCCACTTGTAGAAGGTAGAAAAGGTGAGCATACAAAGGTTCTTGAGGACATAAAGAAGCAGGGCTTTGTCCGTGTTCGAATAGATGGAGAAATCCTTGATATCAGCGAAGAAATCCATTTAGAGAAAAACAAAAAGCATACTATTGAAGTTGTGGTTGATCGGATAATTTTAAAGCCAGATATAGATTCTCGTCTAGCAGATTCCTTGGAAACTGCATTAGGTATGGCTGATGGAAAAGTTATCGTGGATATTGCAGAGCAGGAGGAGCTATTGTTCAGTCAAAAGCTAGCATGTCCTGTTTGTGGATTTAGCATGGACGAGCTTTCTCCAAGAATGTTTTCTTTTAATAGTCCATATGGTGCATGTCCAACCTGTGATGGATTAGGAAGCAAAATGGAGGTTGACCCAGATCTGATTATTCCAGATTCCACTCGATCTCTAGCGAGTGGAGCGATTGATCCATGGGCAGGCAGCACCTCTAATTATTATCCACAGCTATTAGAATCGATTTGCAAGCATATGGGTGTTTCCTTTGATACGCCAGCTGAAAAGCTAACCAATGATCAGATGCAGTTGATTTTAAATGGAAGTAAAGAGGAAAAAATTCGTTTCCGTTATGAGAATGATTTTGGACAAATTAGAGAGGCAGTTGTTCCTTTTGAAGGGGTTGTGAATAATTTAGAGCGCCGCTATAAAGAGACTACCTCTGATTATGTACGAGATCATATTGAGCAATATATGAGTCAAAAGGATTGCCCAACCTGTCATGGAAGCCGATTAAAGAAAGAGATTTTAGCAGTAGAGGTTGGTAGTCAAAACATTTCCTATGTTACTAGCTTATCTGTGAGGGAAGCCGTAAAATTCTTTGAACAGCTAACCTTAACAGAAAAAGAACAGTTGATTGCTAATTTGATTTTAAAAGAGATTAAAGCGCGCTTAGGCTTCTTATCAAATGTAGGATTGGATTATTTAACCTTAAGTCGTGCTGCGGGAACCTTATCTGGTGGAGAGGCACAGCGGATTCGCTTAGCAACTCAAATCGGCTCTAGCTTGATGGGGGTACTTTATATTCTAGATGAGCCAAGTATTGGTCTTCATCAAAGAGACAATGATCGTCTAATTCAAACTCTTGAAAAGATGCGTGATTTAGGCAATACCTTAATTGTAGTAGAGCATGACGAGGATACTATGCTAGCAGCAGACTATATTATTGATATTGGCCCGGGAGCTGGAATCCATGGAGGGAATATTATTGCTCAAGGAACTCCATCAGAGATTATGGAGGATGAAAATTCTTTAACAGGCCAATATTTAAGTGGGAAGAAGTTTATTCCGATTCCTCTAGAACGTAAAAAACCAAACGGTAAATGGATTGAGATTATTGGCGCAAAGGAAAATAACCTAAAAAATGTGAAGGTAAGAATCCCATTAGGGGTATTTACTAGTGTTACTGGGGTTTCTGGTTCAGGAAAGAGTACCTTAATTAATGAAATTTTATATAAGTCCTTAGCAAAAGAGCTGCATCGCTCCAAGCAAAAGCCAGGTCAATTTGGACAAATAAAGGGAATAGAGTATTTAGATAAGGTGATTGATATTGACCAATCTCCAATTGGTAGAACTCCGAGGTCTAACCCAGCAACCTATACAGGTGTGTTTGACGATATACGTGATGTCTTTGCAACAACCCAAGAAGCAAAGGTGAGAGGCTACAAAAAAGGCCGCTTTAGCTTTAATGTCAAGGGTGGGCGTTGTGAAGCATGCCGAGGAGATGGAATCATTAAGATTGAGATGCACTTCCTACCGGATGTCTATGTACCTTGTGAGATTTGTAAAGGGAAACGCTATAATCGTGAAACATTGGATGTACGCTATAAAGGAAAAACAATTGCTGATGTCTTAGATATGACCATTGAAGATTCCGTTGAATTCTTTAAAAATATCCCGAAAATCCAACGAAAACTACAAACCTTAGAAGATGTTGGATTAGGGTATATGAAGCTAGGACAGCCTGCAACTACACTTTCTGGTGGTGAAGCTCAACGGGTAAAGCTAGCCTCAGAGTTATATCGTAGAAGTAATGGTAGAACCTTATATATCTTAGATGAGCCTACCACAGGTCTTCATACAGATGATATTGCTAGACTATTAATTGTTCTACAAAGACTTGTAGAAAATGGAGATAGTGTACTTGTTATTGAGCATAATCTAGATGTGATTAAAACCTCAGATTATATTATTGATTTGGGCCCAGAAGGTGGCGACGGCGGCGGACAGATTATTGCCAAAGGTACTCCTGAGGAAATCGTAGAAGTGAAAGAGTCCTACACTGGTAAGTATTTAAAGCCAATATTAGAACGAGACAAAAAGCGTTCTATAGAACAAATAGAACAATTTGTTAAAGTACAATAAAACTAAACACCCCAAAGGTTAGATTTTTACTCTAACTTTTGGGGTGTAGTACATTATTGTATTACTTATATTGTTTAAGTGTTATTTCTCTTAATTCTCCATTCCAAGTGACATCAAGATCAAAAACTTCACTAATGAAACGAAGTGGAACCATCGCATTTCCATCTTTAGTTTCTGTAACTACATCTAACAAATATTCTTCCCCATTTACATAAGCAATATCTTCATATAAAGGTAATATAATTGTTTTATCCTGATTAACAATGGTGACTTCCTCTAATTCTTTATTCCAGGTTACTTCTGCACCTAAGTTTTCACTAAAGAATCGTACTGGAACTAACGTGGTACCATTTATAACATAAGGGGCGACATTAAGGGTCATCGATTTTCCTTCCTGATTTTCATCATTAACTTGAACATCAGGCACATCTAATTTTAAAACCATTGTTTGAATAGGGATTACTTTAAAATCGTTTTTAAGAATATCGTAAAAAACACCGTTTTTGTTCAAAGAAGAAATCGCCTCTTCTTCAGAGGAATCCGTTGTTATATAAGTTTGATTTTCCATTTTAACCGGTTCAATTGTAATATCCTTATTAAGATTAAAACGTTCATAGACATTATGTAATGTAAAACCATTTAATCCTTTGAATTCATACCTTAATTCATCTGGAGTAACAAAAGTGAACGTATTTTTCACTTTCATAATACGCATTTCATTGTTAACGTAAAGAGAAGATTCAATTAAACTTTTATCATACATCCAGCTTTCAGATATATCTTCCACAAACCCAATTGCAAAATCAACTTCCTCTAAAAATGCCAAATACTGTTCTTCAATCATCTCTTCCTTTTGCTCAGGAGAAATGTTCGCTTCTTCTGTATCTAACGAATCAAAAGACTGATAACTATCAAATACATATCTTAAAAACTGCTTAATCGCAGGGTCTTGTTTAATATTTTGCAAGAATTGAATTGCCATTGCTGGTAGTTCATCCCCAGTAATCTTTGCATCGATTCGATGTAAAGTAACATTTTTGCCATTTACGGTTGTCCTATCATAAAGTTTATATTTAATAGAATTTGGATTTGGTAAATTATTGATAATGACGTCTAAGAATTGTTTTGATTCCTCTGTTAGTTCATCAGGGGATGGTCCAGTTAAATCATATAAATAAGGGTTTCCATGTCTTTGTTGATACTCTTCCAATATATTTCCTTCGTAAACAAATGGCTTTATAGCATTATCAATCCAAACAATGGTTTCCTTTTCATTAATAGAAATTACAAATGGAATTTCTCCTTTTTCTAAAATAAGAACACCATCTACTTTTATCACAGTATCATTTTTTTGAATGATTAAGTCTAGCTTTGCATTAGAAAGTAGTTTTACAATGCTTAATTCATCCTCATCACCATCAAATAGACTTTCATCATAGTCGAGCTTTAAGGAAATACTTTCCCTATGTTCAAATGCTTGAAGTGGTTCTTTTGTGTCCTTGGTTAGCATTTGATTAAGATCAATACTTGAAGTAGAAAGGTCTTGGCAGCCTGTTAGAATAAAAGATAGTACTAAAATAGTGACAAATAAAAATTTAATTCGTTTCATATTTCTCCTCCTTTTATATTAGAAAAGCTTACTTTTGCCAAGCCTTTTTAGGCGCAGGCAAAACGTTAGCTGCCCTTATTTCGGATAGGGAAATTTTATACTTTCCTATCCGATAAAAAAATCCTACATACCAAAAAGGTAGTAGGATACAGTACAAAATAAATTATGTATGTGTAATCATGTTGATTAATGTACGGCAACCCAGCCATCATGGTAAGAAGCTCTTACTTTAGATCTGTGGCTTTGCGCCCCTGCCTTTCGACAGGTTTGCCTTTTCAATAGGAATATAGACTATTTTTTTTACTTGTATTTTCCTTTTTATCGTCACATTTATTTACGGGGATGTCAAGCAATATTACGAGAATCACCCTTTATTTGTCTAAATGAGTATTTATACCTAATCATTTTAGGTCCATTGCTTCACAGACAATTACTATAGTCGTAGGATAAAATTTATACAAATTAATACATTATTTTACAATAGTAACCATTTTTTATAAATACTTATCTATGGATAAAATAAGGGAAACATATATTCAAGAGGTGTAAAACTAGTGAATCCGATTCCTGATCAAATTCAACCAAATCTTAAAATACTTTTTGTTGGCTTTAATCCAAGTATTCGATCAGGGGAGACTGGTCATCATTTTTCCAATCCAAATAACCGTTTTTGGAAAATCCTTCACCAAGCTGGCATTACACCAAGACTATATAAACCCGAAGAAGACCACTCACTACTTGATTTAGGATATGGCTTTACCAATATTGTTGCTCGTCCAACGAAAGCAGCAGACGAAATTACTAAGGAGGAGTACCAGAAAGGTAGAAATATTCTCATCCAAAAAATTAAACGTTATCAGCCAAATATCGTTTGTTTTGTCGGCAAAGGAGTTTACCAGCAGTATGCACAAAAGCGAGAAGCTAAATGGGGATTGCAGCCAGAGTCAGTCGTTAAAGGAACATTAGAATTTGTTGCACCTTCCTCTAGTGGCCTGGTTCGAATGAAAATAGAGGATATGGTAGGAATCTTTAAGCAATTACAGAAATATATATAGTACATAACGTTAAGAATAATTAATATTTTAGAAATTTTCATTGAAATAAAAAAATATAAATGATATATTTGATTTAATAAAATTACATCGTGAAATTTAGAATTGAATACTGAGTGAATGAGGGATAAATAAGGCGATAGGCCTTGTTTATCCCCTTTTTTATCTTTCATGAGAGGAGATGATGAAATGAATCCTATTATCTATGCACTTCTTACATATGGTATTACAGCAGTATTATCTTTGTTAGTCATTGGTATTATCGTGATTACAAATAGGATTATAAGTAAGAAAGAAAATTAAGGGGGAGTTAAAAATGATGGAGTTTTTTATTCAATTATTTCCAGGTATCAGTAGTCTTTTTATTCAAGATCCACTTATCGCATTTGCAAGAATTGTATTAATTATTGGAGGATTTTTTCTTGCCTATTTAGGGTTTAAAAGAACACTAGAACCATTAATTATGGTACCAATGGGTATAGGGATGATCACTGTAAATGCAGGGGTACTATTTCTTGATGTCGGAAAAATGGGGACTATCTTTTTAGATCCAATGGTAAGCGAGCCGACTAATCTTGTTAATATCATGCAAGTCAATTTTTTACAGCCTATTTATAATTTAACCTTTAGTAATGGTTTAATTGCAGTTTTAGTATTTATGGGAATTGGAGCTATGAGTGACATAGGTTTTATTTTAGCTAGACCTTGGGCAAGTATTATTGTAGCTATCTTTGCAGAACTAGGTACTTTTGTTACTTTAGCGTTAGGCTTATATTTAGGGTTAGAACCGGGTGAAGCTGCATCTGTAGCAACTATTGGCGGTGCGGATGGCCCAATGGTATTATTTACTTCATTAATGCTAGCACCTGAATTATTTGTACCTATTTCAATTATCGCGTATTTATATTTAAGCTTAACCTATGCAGGTTATCCATATATTATTAGATTACTTGTACCTAAAAAATATCGGGGTATTGATATCGAAGCAGAGATGCCAAATGTTTCTAAGAAAAGTAAATTTATTTTTGTAGTAGTGGTTGCAGGAATATTAAGCTTTCTACTTCCTGTAGCAGCTCCGCTTATCATGGGATTTTTCTTAGGTGTTGCCATAAGAGAAGCGGAAATCGTTCCTTTCCAAGAGCAGCTCGAGAAAACGATATTATATTTATCTACTTTGTTTTTAGGATTATTATTAGGAGTTCTAACCGAAGCACAAACAATTTTAAATCCTAAAGTAGGTATATTAGTAGTATTAGGGATTATTGCTTTAGCAGTATCTGCAATTGGGGGGCTTCTCGGTGGATGGATCGTTTATAAATTCACAAAAAGAAACTACAATCCAGTGATTGGAATTGCAGGGGTTTCTTGTATTCCGACAACAGCTAAATTAGCACAACAGGCAGCGATGGAAGAAAATCCTTTTGCAATTATTATGCCTTTAGCTATGGGGGCAAATATAAGTGGATTAATTACTTCTGCTATTGCGGCTGGCGTATTCATTTCTACGATTAGTCTTTTATAAAAATAATCAAATAGATTTAAAAAAAGGTAGAATAGGGTGATGGATAAATTGAGAATGGATGTTAATAAAATTGGAAACTTGCCAACAAAATGGTTAGGGAAAAATCAATATTATTTTCGTGAAATCAATTCGACCAATCGTGCCGCGAAAGACTTAGCAGAGATGTATGAACCAGAAGGAACCATTGTTATGGCAGACCGTCAAACAGAGGGAGAAGGTCGTTTAGGACGAAAATGGTTATCTTCAGGGGAAGGCTTATGGTTTTCCGTTATTTTAAGACCAAAACGTGATCCTTCTGATGCACCACAAATTACTCTACTAGCTGCTGTTGCAGTTGCAGAAGCGATTAAGAAAAAAACGAATTTAATTACAGGCATTAAATGGCCAAATGATATTCTAATTCACCAAAGAAAGGTTTGTGGTATATTAACGGAACTTAATGTGAATGAAGAAGACTACTTCGTTATTTTAGGTATAGGTATAAACGTTAATATATCTTTAGAGGATTTTGGAGCGGAATTAGGTGAAATCGCCACCTCCTTATTAATAGAATCAGGGGAAATAGTTCATAAAGTAGAATTATTGAAAGAGGTATTACTAAAGTTAGAAGAATGGTATTTGATATGGCAAGAACAAGGGTTTGAACCAATACGTCAAGCATGGAAGAAACAAAATATTACTTTGGGGCAAAAGGTTAAAATTACTTCACTTCATGAATATGAATTTGGTGAAGCATTAGATATTGATGATTCAGGAGCCCTAATTGTAAAGAATGATGAAGGTGAAATAAAAAACTTTAATTTTGGTGAAGTTAGTTTAGGTTACAAAAACTAATTATTAAAAAGGAATAACTATTTAATGAAAATTATTTTCTTAATTTTCAAAATATTGTTGAATTATTTTCAATCATAATTTATTATTATTAATAATATAGTTGTCTTAAAAACGTAAAAGAGAAAAGAGAGATTGAGCGAATGAGGGATGATCGGTTAGAAATCGTAAAAGATTTTTTTTGGCCAGGTACAGATAGTAAAGTTGGAACTGCTTCCGTATTACTTGCTTTATCATCCAATCTAAGGGGAGAAGAGAGCATTAAAGAGCTTTTAATTAGGGAAGGCTTAAAATGTGTAGTAACTGAAGTTGGGGGTAAATCATATGGAGAATTTCAAGATAAGATCACTAAATCAGTTATTGGGGCTTGTTTAAACAATGGAATTATCGAGAAATCCTCTTCATCCATTCATGCAGTGCTTCATGCGGCTGAAGAAGCAAAAAAAGGGATACTTGTTAATGTTTCATCGAGTGTGAGTTTGGCCGTAAAAATCGCAGTGGTAAAAGATTCGCATTGGATTGCAGTCGCTATGTATGGATTGTCAGCAATCCATCCGATTACAAACCATCATAGAATTGGTTTAGGAATTATGCATTTATAAATTGATTATGAATTTAATAAATGAGAATTAGAGGGACAGAGATAAGCTTAGCTTATTTTTGTCCTTTTTTTACAACATTTTTAGGCGAGGGGTGCCGATTATATGAGGAATGATACCGATGTGGTTTGGGATTCTTTAAAAAGGGATACTGAGCAAAGAATTCAAAGTGGGAAAGCATTTATCCAGTCGGGAAAATTAGTTGATGCGAAAGATACAATTGCTCTATTAGAAACAATCATTAAGCCTGGGGATAAGGTAAATCTCGAAGGAAACAATCAAAAGCAGGCTGATTTCTTGGCGGAAAGTTTGTGTAAGGTGGATCCAAAAATTATTCATGACTTGCATATGGTTCAGTCTGTGTTAGCTTTAGACAGTCATTTGGATCTTTTTGAAAAGGGAATAGCCAAAAAAGTAGACTTTTCCTTTTCTGGGCCACAGGCTAATCGTTTAGCTAAATATGTACAGGAAGGCAAAGTTCAAATTGGAGCAATTCATACATATTTAGAGCTATTTGGGCGTTACTTTGTTGATCTTACGCCACGAATATCCATGGTTGCCGCGTATCAGGCAGATAAACAGGGTAATCTTTATACTGGTTTTAATACAGAGGATACCCCAGTTATCGTAGAAGCGACCAAATTCAAACAAGGGATTGTAATCGCTCAAGTAAATGAAATTGTGGATAAATTACCAAGAGTAGATATTCCAGCGGAATGGGTTGATTTTGTTATTAAAGCTCCTAAGCCATTTTATGTTGAGCCATTATTTACTCGCGATCCTGCCTTAATCACGGATTCACAGATATTAAGAGGAATGATGGCCTTAAAAGGAATATATGCCGAGTATGGAGTGCAAAGGATTAATCATGGCATTGGATTTGATACGGCTGCTATTGAATTATTACTTCCTACTTATGGAGAGGAATTAGGCTTAAAAGGTAAAATATGTTCCTATTTTGTATTAAATCCTCATCCAACATTAATACCCGCTATTGAGACTGGGTGGGTAAAATCCGTTCATTCCTTTGGTGGAGAGTTAGGGATGGAGGATTATGTTGCGGCTAGGTCAGACATTTTTTTTATAGGACCTGATGGAACAATGCGGTCTAATCGGGCTTTTGGTCAAACTGCTGGTCACTATGCTTTAGATATGTTTATTGGGGGCACACTGCAAATTGACCAATATGGTAATAGTAGTACAGCAACTGCGAGTCGTGTGACTGGATTTGGAGGAGCTCCTAACATGGGTGCTGATGCAAAAGGGAGACGTCATTCTACTGACTCATGGTTAAAATGCGGAAATGAGTACACGATGAATCATCAGTTGGTCGGGGATATTCCACGAGGGAAGAGACTTGTTGTTCAATTACAAGAGACCTTTAGAGAAAAACGTGCACCAGGATTTATTGAAAAACTAGATGCATGGAAGCTTGCAGAAAATGCAGGTCTCGAAATTCCCCCTGTAATGATTTACTCCGATGATTTAACACATATCGTATCGGAAGTCGGAATCGCCTATTTAAACCGATGTGCAGATATGGAAGAAAGGAAAGCGGCGATTAGAGCAGTTGCTGGTTATACAGAACTAGGCTTACTAGCAGATCCAAAAGAAACACGAAAGCTAAGACAAAAGGGGATTGTTAAAACCCCAGAAGATCTGGGTATTGATGTGAGTAGAGCCAATAGATCTCTATTAGCGGCTAAAAATATGAAGGAAATCGTTGAATGGTCTAAAGGCCTTTATAATCCACCAAATAGGTACCGAAATTGGTAAAGAAGGGGAGGGGAATTGGATGGCTTTACATGAGATTAATTATCAATTATTAATCGAAAATCCTAAGAAAATAAGGAAAGAATGGGCTCATATCGGAGTCGTTGGTTCAGGCGATCTAGAGGTTCTTATGGAAAGAAAAGACCTAAATGGTGCAGTTCAAGTAAAGGTAGTTACACCAGTAACGGGATTTGATTTTATTTGGAACCGAGTTTTAGAAAGCTTTATTACTGAAAATCAATTAGGTGATTTATTGATTGAAATTAATGATAATAATGCAACCCCAATTGTGGTTTCAATAAGACTAGCTCAAGCCTTGGCTGAAGCAAACAGAGTTGAGGAGGAGGAGATATAAAATGCTCAACTGGGAAGAACTGCAGGAAAGTAGTTTTTTAGAGAGTAATGCAAGAGAAAGAGCTAAAGGATTAGTGGACAAAGGGAGCTTTGTTGAGCTCTTAAATCCTCGTGACCGATTTCATAGTCCTCACTTACCAGTATTAGGCGAGGCAATCGCATTAGATGATGGAATTGTGGTGGGTATCGGAAAAATTGGAATAAGACCAGTTTTTGTTATTTCTCAGGAGGGTCGATTTATTGGGGGTTCTCTCGGGGAAGTAAGTGGAGCAAAAATGGCTTATACCATTAAATTAGGTCTTGAAACACTTGAAAGAATAAAAGAGAAATATCCGGAGTCATGGGAAGAGAGGAGACCAACAGTGGTCATTTCCTTTGAAACTGGTGGGGTTAGATTGCATGAAGCAAATGCAGGCCTTTTAGCTCATGCAGAGGTGATGGATATTATACAGGACGCTCGAAAGAAAATTCCGATTATAAGCTTAATTGGAAGTAAACTTGGATGTTTTGGAGGAATGGGGTTTGTAGCAGCTGCGACAGATGTGATCATCATGAGTGAATTCGGCCGCTTAGGCTTAACAGGTCCTGAAGTTATCGAGCAAGAAATGGGTAAAGACGAATTTGACGCATCTAACCGCGCAATGGTTTACAGAACCACTGGTGGACGTCATAAATATATCCTTGGAGATAGTAATTATCTTGTTCAAGATAAAATTAACGCCTTCAGAGAAAAGATACAGGAAGTTGTCCATCTGCCATTTGATCAAATTGAACAATACCGTCGGATCGGTTCACTCCAAAATGTACTACAGCAGATGGAATTAATTAATGAAGCATTAGAAATTAATCCTAATGATGCAATCGATGTATGGGGATTTTATGGTAATGAGAATCCGGAAACATTGTTAGATTTGAGTTTTGATCAATTTATGCAAAAAGCGGTTCGTCGAGAAATTAGATGAATCGAGAGGAGGATCGAATAATGGAAATGGAAACGATGATTGGAAGAGGAAGAGATGCAATTGAAATGATTGTTGATGTGGATTCATTTCAAGAGGGCTTAATTGACGATAAAGAGTTCGACCCTGAATTAGGACCAGGAGCGGTAATCGGTACAGCATCAATAAAAGGATCAACCGTTACAGTGATTGCCAATGATGCTATGGTAATGAATCCAAAATTCAGAGTTGTCTATTCGGGAATTATTGGTTTAGAAGAGGGATACAAAATGGCTTTGGCAGTATATCATACCATGGAAAAGGATAGACAAAAAGCCGTTGGGGAGAAAAGAGCAATTGTCCTTATTGTTGATACACCAGGAAATGGACCAGGTAAGGTCGAGGAAATAGTGGGGATGAATAAATCCACAGGAGCATATCAGTTAGCTTTAGCAGAAGCAAGGAAAGAGGGTCATCCAATCATCGCAATGGTTATTGGCCGAGCAATTAGTGGTGCCTTTCTATGTCATGGTCTTCAAGCAGATCGTATTCTT
This sequence comes from Caryophanales bacterium UBA6259, assembly GCA_002441135.1. Taxonomy (GTDB): domain Bacteria; phylum Bacillota; class Bacilli; order Tepidibacillales; family Tepidibacillaceae; genus UBA6259. The sequence goes on from DJVJ01000006.1 coordinate 44,080, forward strand.
TCATTATCAAGTAAATATCAAACCATGATCCATGTTATGCCTTTAACAAGTATCGCTAGAATTACAAAATTGGATATAGAAAGATTAGAAGAGCTATCCAAAGAAAATCCAGTTTTTGCTGCTGGGCCAGAATTTTTTTATAAGCTAGGAGGGGTTGATGAAATCATTAATACCCCTGAGGAGATGAAAGCGTCAATTGATCAACATATAAATGAGGTACATGAATTAAAAATAAATAATCAATGCGACCAATTAGGGCCATGGGGACATGGAAACTTAGGGTTAGAAAGAGAAGGACGAAAAGCTAGAATACACGTCATCGAGAAAATGGAATCAGAATATCTAGAGGTTATTGATCAATTTTTATAGGAGTGTGGTGTCTATTATGAACAATTTTCTTGATAGATTGTATGACATGGTAGAAATGTATGGTACCTCTCCTAAATTAGAAGAAATGCCAAAAAAAACGTTGAAGGATAAAGGGATTGCTGGCCCAACAGCGGCTCATTTTATTGAAGAGATTCATTCTCCATTTAATTTAGCGTATTTAACTTTTACGACTGGTTCATCTGCATTTCAAAATATTGTTGGTGTAACAGAATCCGAAATAGCAAGTCGAGTTTTGGCAAGTCATAAAGCAATGTCTCAGGCTGGCGTGAAAAAGGGAAGCAAGTTTTTGATTACCTATCCTCCATTAGTTAATGTTTTTACCAAGCAAGCCTTAGAGGAATATGAATTAAGTTGGTTTTTTTTAAGAAGATCAAATCGAGAGGCATTTCTAGCAGCACTATATCATGAAAATCCAGATGTAATTGTAGGAGAATCTACATTTATCAAAGCGGCTCTAGAAGATGCTAAAGTGACTGGAATTAGTAATGAGTTACCTAAAAACAAGATTATTCTTGTTGCAGGAACTCCACTCGATTTAGATTTACACCCTATTGCAAAGGAAGTCTTAGATTCAAAGGTTTATGACCTTTATGGATGTCAAGAATTTGGTTGGTTAACACTTAATGGAGTACCACTAAGAGAGGATATTAGCTTAATTGAATCACCAATTAAAGGTGGGGAGTTCAAGGAATTCGTAGTAGGCGGTTTACCGATGGGTGATAGCTTTGTCTATTCGGAAACAGGCCATACGCTTGATCGAAATGGGAAAATTATTACCTTTCGTCGTGAGAGAACTCATCCCGAATATGAGGTGATTGTAAAAGCTACAACCCTTTCATCACATGAAACCATTGGGCGTGTTGCTAGAACGATTTTACGGATAAAATCCAGAATCGTAAAGGTTGCAGAAGATGTAATGCTTTCTGCTCCACATACTATTTTGGAGTTGCGTCCAAGTCTTGGGGCTAGTAATACCTCATATATTATTGAAGGACCGCAAAAAACAAAGCTTTTTGATGATATGGTGAAAGCTCAACTAGATTATCAGCAATTAAGCAAGAAAGATCCTACTTGGATAAAAGGAAGGTAAAACATGGAGCTTCGGAGACATGATTTTTTAGAAATCACAGAAATCGGTAGAGTGTTTGCCTTTCAATCATTAAAAACTCTATCTTTTGAAAAAAAAAAGCTAGAAGCGATTGAGAAGATGCTAACAGCTAAAGTAAATGGTCATTTCATTCCTGCTATTGTTAGGCGGAAAGAGAGACATTCAAATAGCGGATTGGTCGCAGTAGGTTTTTCTTCGCCCTTTAGAGTCAATGGAAATCGATTTAGAATTCCAGCTTTTGTTCCAATGGATGAAATCCAAAAAACAGTAACTCCATATGACGTGATTCAAAAGAGCTATCAAGCGACAAGCCATTCTTTAACAGCCCTGAAAGAAGTACGTACTATTGCTTTAAGAAATAATATAAAAATTGGTGTTTTAGGATCAGCGGCATTAGAGATTATGACCACATTACCTTATACAGATAACCATTCTGACTTAGATTTGGTCATGAAATGTACAGATATAGATTTGATGAAAAAAATCTATTTTAGTATTAAAAACCTTGAGCAGCCATTCGAATGTCAGATTGATCTAGAGATAGAGATTAATGGGATTGGGTTTAAAGCAGCTGAGTTGTTCCAAGATACAAAACAAATTCTTGGTAAAAGTATAGACAATGTTCAATTATATTCCAGAACTAATGTCATGGAATGGATAGATGCAAACACTATTAATGAAGGAGATGTAATAAATGGAAGTAAAATCACGTATGCCAGGGAAAATTTTAGAATTTAAGGTAGCGGCAGGAGATCAAGTGAAAATGAAAGATATTGTTGCAGTAATGGAGGCTATGAAAATGAAACAACCATTGCCTTCCCCAATGGATGGAACGATTAAAGAAATCAAAGTGAATATTGGTGACAGAGTAGATCCTGGTCAGATCATCATGATTATTGAATAGATATACTTTAAATCAAAAAAAATTAAAAATGGAGGTGGGTAAGAATGCTTATTTATGGAGTAACATTGTTATCGGTAAGTTTCTTTGCAGGTTTGTTTTTAGGGGATGTCATCGGTAAAGTAATAGGGATTAATTCTAATGTTGGTGGCGTTGGTATTGCAATGGTTATTTTAATAATGGGTGTAAACTATCTGACGAAGCGAAACAAACTAAGTTCTAAGGCTCAAGAAGGGATTGCATTTTGGAGTGGAATGTACATTCCAATTGTTGTTGCGATGACAGCAAACCAAAATGTAATCGCTGCAGTAAAAGGTGGTCCAGCGGCAATTATAGCAGGGCTATTAGCAACAGTGATTAGTTTTGCACTTATTCCCTTTGTAAGTAAAATTGGAAAAGGAAAAGGTGGTAATTTTAATAAGGAAAAGGGGGTAGATAATAATGCTTGATATAGCAAGTAAAATTTTCTTAAAAAATGGTTTTGTAATGTCATTCGCATTGATTGGAATCACAATGTACCTTTCCTATTTGATTTCAGTTAAATTAACAAAAGGAAGAGTTCATGGTTCTGCTATTGCAGTTATTCTTGGCCTAGTGCTTGCCTATATTGGTGGGGTGAAAACAGGTGGTAAACATGGAATTGCTGATATCGAGATGTTTGCAGGAATTGGTTTAATGGGAGGGGCAATGCTTAGGGATTATGCCATTACTGCAACTGCGTTTGGTGTAGATTTTGATGAAATTAAAAAAGCTGGGCTTCCTGGAGTTGTTTCCTTATTTCTTGGTGTAATCGTTTCATTTTTAATTGGTGCAATAGTAGCCTTTGCTTTTGGTTATACAGATGCGGTTAGTGTAACCACGATTGCTGCAGGAGCTGTAACATTTATTGTAGGGCCAATCACTGGGGCAGCTGTTGGCGCTAGCTCAGAAGTCATTGTTTTAAGTATTGGTGCTGGAGTTGTAAAATCGATTTTAGTAATGGTTGTAACTCCTTTTATCGCTAAATATATTGGTTTAAACAATCCAACATCCGCAATGGTATATGGTGGATTAATGGGAACGACAAGTGGTGTCGCAGCAGGATTAGCGGCCACCGATCCTAAGCTTGTACCTTATGGTGCGATGACTGCTACGTTTTATACTGGCTTAGGTGCACTACTCGCTCCATCAGTTTTATATTTAATAACCAAGGCTATTCTAGGGTAGCAACAGTAATTTAGAGGAAAATGAATGGGTTTGGAGTAATTTAATAGTTATCGGGAATCTAGAGACTTCTTTTTAGTTCTCTAGATTTCTCTTTATCCAAATGGCTATGAATCAGATATTACATGATAGGAGAGGTTATTTTGGCTAAAGAACATATATATATGGAGATAGACAAGATATCATGGGAAATTGGGGTTAACTTTTTAAAATCCATCCTTTTAGAGGTAAGTTCACATCCAAAGCCAGGACTAGTTACCTCGAAATCTAATGGATCCCATAAAGATATGAATATCCTAACCTTTATGGTTGGTTCTGCTGAAATTGCCCCAGCATTTTTTCAATGTGCACAAGCGGGTAGAAATCATGTTGGTGAGCTTAGTCAATTACTCCAAATCATCCGGAATATTGGGATTAATTTGGAGAAAAATCTATTAGAAGGAACAAAAGGAATAAACACTCAAAGAGGGATATTATTTTCTGCATGTATTGTTTGCGGTGCTGCAGGATACCTTTCTAAGGAGTCGGAATTAATTAAAAGTGAAGATGTTTTCAATGTGGTTTCCGAAATAACGAAAGATATTGTTGAACGAGAATTGTATGGTATTGATCACAATAAAGGTGAATTAACAGCAGGTGAACAATTATTTTTAAAATATGGTGTTAAAGGAATTAGAGGAGAAGTCGAAGCAGGTTTTCCTGCTGTTAAAGAAGCTGGATTACCCGCTTTCTATGAAGCAATCAACAAAGGAGTAGGCTTAAATTTATCCCTTGTCCATACTTTAATTGCATTAATGACGAAAGTGGAAGATACAACCATTTTATGGAGGAAGGATTGGGATACATTAATTCAAGTTCAGAGACGGGCAGAGGAAATTATAGGATTAGGAAGTGTTTTTACGAAGGAAGGATTAGAAGCCATTCATCAACTAGATGAAGCACTTATCGGTGAGAATATTAGTCCTGGAGGTTCGGCAGACTTGTTATCTATTACAGTAGGAATCTATCTTTTAGAGAACAAAGAATTTCCAATCAGGATTTTATAGATAAAGTTTAAGTTTAGGAGTGAAAATGATGCAAGAAGTAGACTTTTTCATTTGGGCTTTAGCTGGTCTTACTGTTATGGGGGCAGCAGGAATTCAAGTATTAACTGGCTTTGGTTTCTCTCTTTTAGCTATCCCATTATTATTACACTTATTCCCTAGTAGAGAAGCAATATTAATTAGTATGATTTTATCTATGTTTACTCTTCTTCTTCAATCGAAAAAAATAAAAGATGATGCAAGATGGGACCTAGTATGGAGATTGGTTATTATTGGACTACCCGGTTTGATTTTTGGAGTATTAGTTAGTGATTATATCCCATTATATAATTTAAAAGGTCTTATTGGTCTTATATTATTAGGTTATCTATTATTTCAATGGTTTAATAATAGAAAGATAGATGATGAAAATAAAAAAATAAGTAACTCAAATGAAAATACCCCTAAAGGATTTTATATTTTAGGTGTATTAGCTGGGATACTGACTGGAATGATTGGCTTACCAGGGCCATTAGTAGTAATCATATTCATTGATTTCTTACCACGAGATATTTTTCGAGCAACTTTAGTTTTTTATTTTATTGTCCAGTATCTTATGGCGTTAATTTTAGTATTCATTTTCCAAAATCATTTTTTATCGTATGATTTATTTTTAATTACTATTTTATTGATAATACCAACATTTATAGGATTTCTTATTGCTTTTCCTTTACGGAAGCTTATTAATGAAAAATTTTTCAAAAAAGTAGTCTATAGTCTTTTATTGTGGATAGGTCTATACTCTAGCTGGGAATTTATTATAAACCATATTTCTTTATCCTTACACCTATGATACCTTTTAACTTATAAAGGGATTAATGAGGAGGAGAAAGGGAAATGAATGAGGTATTTAATCTAATTAACAACCGTTTTTCCTTAAGACGTTATGCGGAACAACCAATTACGGAGGAGGACCTAAATCTGATTCTTGAGGGTGCAATGAGAGCACCAACTGCAGGAAACATGATGAACTATTCCATTCTCGTTGTAAAGGATGAGGAGAAAAAGAAAAAGCTAAGTGTTACCTGCGATAATCAACCGTTTATTGCAAAGGCTCCTATAGTTTTGATCTTTTTAGCGGATATGGAAAGGTTATATAACTATTTTCAACTTTGTGAAGTGGATAAATTTTGTCAGCAAAATGGCGAGCAATTCAAAGAGCCTGGTCTCGCTAACTTGTTCCTTGCCTCAAGTGATGCATTAATTGCAGCACAAAATGCTGTTATCACTGCAGAATCACTTGGTATAGGTTCTTGTTATATTGGTGATATCGTGGAAAATTACGAAACACATAAAGAAATGCTCAACCTACCAGATCGAGTATTCCCAATTGCAATGCTTACATTGGGTCATTTTCCAGAGGATATTAAGCGAATCAGGAGGCCGAGATTTAATAAACAATTTATCGTCTTTGACGAAGAATATAGAGAACTATCATCTGAAGAATTAAAGGAGATGTATCAGGATTTAGAAGAAAAGCAAGTACCAAAGAATTCCTATGGTGCAAATAATTATGGACAATTGCTTTATAAGCGAAAATTTGGTACAGAGTTTTTTGAGGAGATGGAACGGTCCGTACAATTGATACTTAAGCATTGGAAAGGAGAAGCCCTACGTTAGTAGAGGCTTTTTATTTTATTGTAGCTAATATACTTGTCATGATGTTCTAATTTATCTTAGCTGGTAGTATAATTTCTACCGTAGTTCCTTTATTGATTTGGCTTGAAATATTTAAAAGTCCTCCATGATTTTCAATAATCTGTTTACTCACCATCAATCCTAATCCTGTTCCAACTTCTTTTGTCGTGAAAAAGGCTTCACCAAGTTTGGAGATGATTTCTTCTGGAATTCCCTTTCCCCGATCAATAAATCGAACGATAATCTGGCTTAGATTTTGCAGTAATTGAATTTTAATAGGACCACCAGATGGCATTACTTCAATGGCATTCTTAATAATATTAATAAAAACTTGTTTTAGCTGTTTTTCATTCCCATGAATGATTGGATGTTGATGTTCAAAGGATGGCCTAAAGATAACATTATTTAATAACGCTTGGGGCTTCATGATTTTAATGGACTGTTCAAGTATGTATTGAATATTCACTGTGCTAAAATTACCTTGAGTAGGCTTTACGAGAAATAATAGATCACTAAGAATCTCTTCAATACGCTCCAATTCTGAATTCATAATTTCGAAATACTCTTTTTTCGTTTTACAATCAGCCTCTATTAATTGAATGAATCCTTTTAGCGAGGTTAAAGGATTTCGAATTTCATGTGCAATACTAGCCGCTAGCTGTCCTGCAGCAGATAGCATTCCTGTTTTTCGAAGTAGTTCCTCTGTATGTACTCTTTTTGTAATATCTCTCATAGCCCCTAGTATGTGAGTACATTTTCCTTCAGAACATACAGGAGTAAGTTTTATTTCAAAAACGAACTTTCCAGCAGGAAGAACGACTGTTTCTTCATATTGAATCGTTGTTTTTTTATTAATCGCTTCCTGATATTTGCTGATAACAAATTGAGCTGCATCTCCATAAAGAATTTCTTCTACACGCTTAAATAATATATCCTCTTTCTTAAAACCGGTTACATCTATGTAGGCCTGATTTACTTCGATTAATTGAAAAGAATGCTCTGATTCCACATTAATTAAAAATAAGCTATCAGTAACACCGTTAAATAAAAGAGATAGATGGTTATAATAGTCTAACTCTGCTATTTGAGTATTCATTCTTACTCCTCCACCCAAATCGTATAGAAATAAATATAGAATTAAGTATATAAAAAAGTATTGTTATACTACATATAGGGATTATATCATAGTGATTTTTATTATAATATAGTACCGAAGTCGTGGGTCTTATGACTCTCTCAGACCTTAGATGGAGATAAAAACAGCCAACAGTCCGTTCCATCATCTTCTAATATTTACTAAAATAAGAGTATAAAAATGATGAAGTAGATAGCGAGGGATATGAAATGGGATTACTAAAAGAGAATAAAAATTTCTTTAAACTATGGCTAGGACAGTTAGTTTCGATATTGGGAGATCAGATTCATTTTATTGCGTTAATGGTATTAATACAAAATGTATTTGGTAATATTGTTGTCACTGGTACAGTAATGATGGTTACTGCATTACCAAAGATCATCTTTAGCCCCTTTGCAGGTGTGTTTGTTGATCGTTGGTCATTGAAGAAAACGATGGTAGTTTCTGATTTAATACGAATGGTGCTGGTTGGTTTGATTCCAATCCTTTTCTATCTAATAGAATCACCTAGCATGAGCATTATTTTGATTCTTACCTTTTTAATCAGTACGGTTAGTGTATTTTTTTATCCAGCGAAATCTGCTAGTATTCCAACATTAGTGGAAAAGGATAAATTATTAGAAGCGAACTCCTTATCTGGAACAACACAAATGATGATCAGTTTATTAGGGCTTCTTGGTGGTGCTGTTCTTGTAAGTATGATTGGTACAACAATGGCATTTATTTTAGATGCATCCACATTTTTAATCTCAGCAATCGCTATTTCATTTATAAACTACCCAGCAAAGCAAAAGGAATTGAGTAACAGCGAAGAAGCAGCAAAATCGTATGAAAATCAGGAAAAATCTACATATTTAACAGAGTTAAAATTAGGAGCCAAATATGTTGCTAAAGATCAAGTTTTACGATTTATGCTCAGTTTCTTTACTACCATTATGCTAATTGCGGGTGCACTAAACGTACTATTCTTCGCCTATATCGAGGATGTACTTCATCAAGATGCATCCACCATTGGCTATATCATGGGTGCTAATATGATTGGTATGATCATTGGTATGCTTACAATACCAAAAGTGGCAGGTAAGGTTTCAAAAGTAAAACTATTAGTATGGTCTACCATCATCTTTGCCTTCACATTTAGTAGTTTTTCTTGGGTAAATCAGTTAGCATTAGCTATTCCCCTTATGGTTGTTAATGGAGTAGGGAATGGAATACTAAATATTTCTTCTAGTACTATTTTTCAAGAATATATTCAGGAGAATATGAGAGGAAGGGTTTTCTCGGTATTAGACTCAATCGTGAATTCGGCAGCAATGATTTCCATGCTTCCAGCTGCTTGGCTTGCTCAACAATATGGTGTAGAAAATATATTCCGAACTGCCGCTATCTTTATCCTTATCGTATTTGTTCTTAGTGTAAGAAAAGCTGGCGTTATCAGTGTCCTATTAGAGGAACATAATCAAGTAGAAAGATTATCTAAAGAGGAAAACGAATTACAGGTAGCAAATGCGGGTGTAAATAGCATTTAAAAAATGGTAAAATATATCTATAACAGAGAATAGCGTTTTAATGATTATATATTTTGGGCTAATGATGATAGGTAAAGCATATATTTGGTGAAGGGAGGATTACGCATATGAATAGATTACGTAGATCTAATGATAATAAAATGATTGCTGGAGTTTTAGGTGGGGTTGCTGAATATTTTAATATTGATGCAACTATTGTTCGATTAGCATTTGTATTAATTTCTATTTTCTCTGCGGCTTTTCCAGGTATAATTGTTTATATCATCGCAATGTTCATTATCCCTACAGAATATTAATAGAGGTGGGAGCTTATGGGGTGGATTGTTAGGGTCATCTTAACGGGATTTGCATTACTAGTAACCGATCAATTTGTTGCTGGGTTTGCAATTAAAGGAATCACAGCAGCACTGATTGCAGCACTAATCCTTGGAATTGTGAATGCGATTGTAAAACCGATTTTGGTATTCTTAACCTTACCAATTACTATTTTTAGCTTAGGATTATTTATACTTGTGATTAATGCGATTACTTTTACAATTACTGCGGCCCTTGTGGATGGATTTACAGTGTATAATTTTAGTGGCGCATTTTGGGGAGCGTTAATTACAGGATTAATTAGTTGGATTTTAAACAGTCTTGCTAAAGATTAATTGTTATAAAAAAGGGAGCCTATAAAATAAGGCTTCCTTTTACCATTTCCGTATTAAGCGTAGATAAAAATGACGATGTCTTGAAAGAATAAAATATAAAGAAAAATAGGAAATAACTGCAAAGAGCGTACAATTGACTAGAGCACCGATAAGAAACTCAAGGCCAATGGTTTTTGTTTTATAATAGAACAACTGAACTGCTTCAATATCTTCTTTTTCTATGGAAGATAGATGAGTTCCAATATGCACAAGAAAATTACCTGCTTTTAAATTTAGATAAAATAGGAAGGGCCATAAAAAAGCACCAGACAAACCACCAATAATGGCTGCTACAAGATTGGCTCTTAACGGTTTACTAATCGCTACAGACAAAATGGGTCCAAAACCAAAGGTAGGAAACCAATTAGGAATAAAACCTAAAGAAAAGCCAAATGCAACTTGTTTAGCTCCTGATTTAATTCGAAATAAACGAATAAAGTGATATTTTGCTACTCTTTTAATGTTTTGAAAATTCATTCTAGATTCCCCATATCTATGTTGTGTGAAATGTTCTCTCTATATAAGTATAACAATCTCTAGAAGTTAGAAAAAGAAGAAAATCTATGGTAATATGAAAAATATGAAAATATTCATAATAAATCCATCTTTGAAAGGGATAATTAGAAAATGGACTATCAATTGGTTGCAATAGATTTAGATGATACATTATTAGCAGATGATTTAACAATTTCCCCTCAAACGATTGAAGCAATCCATCAAGCCATTGAAAAGGGAGTAACAGTTACCTTTGCAACGGGTAGGATGTACCAATCGGCAGTGCAATATGCAAAAAAAATTCAATTGGATGTACCCATCATTACTTATCAAGGAGCACTAATAAAAAATGTTTTAAGTGGAGAAGTGCTGTTCGAGAGATTATTAGATGAAGCACTTGCTATCTCTATTATAAAGGAACTGCGAGCGAAAAATCATCATATTCAAATATATCTTCATGATGAAATTTATTTGGAAAAGGATCATTCCTTTGCGAGGGATTATAGTAAAGCATCTAATGTACCTTATCATGTAGTTGACGACTTGATTCAAACGATGAGAGAAATGAAAACGACTCCTGCTAAAATACTAACTATTGAAGAACCAGCCGCAATCCAAGAGATTCATCAAGAATTTCAAATTCAATTTGGTAATTCATGTCATATTACGATTTCTAAACCTCATTTTATGGAAATTACCCATAAAGAGGCTACCAAAGGAAAAGCGATTGAATATCTTGCTCATTTAAAAGGAATTACTCTAGATCAAGTGATTGCAATCGGTGATAGTATGAATGATCGAGATATGCTAGAAGTAGCAGGGCTTGGTGTGGCAATGGGAAATGCACACCCTGAAATTAAGGCGATGGCCAATTATGTGACAAAAACGAATAATGATCATGGAGTATGGGAAGTTTTCCAAAAGTTCGTTCTTTAATTGTTCTACATTTTACCAATAGCGAGGGAAGATAATGAAAAAAAAGCTAAAGGTTAGCGATTTAGTGGAAGCATTTAAGCTAGAACTTATCTGTGAAAAAGCCAATCTAGAGAGGTTAATTACTGTCAGTGATCTAAATCGACCTGGTTTGGAGATGGCAGGATTTTTTACATACTATCCAAAGGAACGGATACAAATTTTGGGTAAAACAGAATTAACCTTTATTAATGGTGTTAGTAGTGATATTCGAAGAGAACGAATGGATAGGCTAGCGGATGAAGAGACCCCTTGTATAATAGTAGCAAGGGATTTAGAGATTCCAGAAGAGCTATTACAAATTGCTTGTTTAAAGAAAATTCCAATTCTAAGAACTTCACTGAATACAACACGGTTTACAAGCAAACTGACTAATTATCTAGAAGCACAACTAGCCCCTACGATTACCATGCATGGAGTATTAGTGGATGTCTATGGAGTAGGTATTTTAATTACTGGTAGTAGTGGTATTGGTAAAAGTGAGACTGCCTTAGAGCTTGTAAAACGTGGACATCGTCTTGTTGCAGATGACGCAGTGGAAATCAGACAGACAGCAGATGATGCCTTAATTGGAACTGCGCCAGAATTAATTCAACATCTATTGGAAATCCGTGGTGTAGGTATTATTAATGTGATGACTTTGTTTGGTGCAGGAGCGGTTCGTATTCACAAAAAGATTACACTTGCTATCCAATTAGAAATGTGGGATAAGGATAAAAACTATGATCGTTTAGGATTAGAAGAAGAAAAGATAAAAGTCATTGATACTCATTTGCCTATGCTTACCATTCCTGTTCGTCCCGGTAGAAACCTTGCTGTTATTATTGAGGTTGCAGCGATGAACTATCGGTTAAAACGAATGGGATATCATGCTGCACAGGAGTTTGCAGTTCGTTTATCAGAAGCAATTGAAGATGACGCCGATTAAAAAAAGGGAGATGACGAGAGAAAATGATATATACATTAGGGGCTATTGATCCAATCGCTTTTCAATTGGGTGAATTTATTACAGTTTATTGGTATGGAGTCATTTTAGGTTCGGCCGCTATTTTTGGCTTGCTTTTGGCATTGTGGGAATCTAAACGAATTGGATTTAATGCAGATTTATTAATAGATCTACTTATTTTTGCAGTACCTGCAGCGATTATAGGTGCACGAGCATATTATGTTTTATTCCAATGGGAGTACTACGCAGCAAACCCATCAGAAATTATTAAAATATGGCATGGGGGATTGGCGATTCATGGTGCTTTGATTGGTGCTGTATTAACTGGGGTTATTTTTGCGAAAAAGAAGAACATTTCCTTTTTCAAGCTAGCAGATTTAGCCGCACCTAGTATCTTGTTAGGACAAGCGATTGGACGCTGGGGAAACTTTATGAATCAGGAAGCGCATGGTGGCCCAGTGACTTTAGAATTTTTGCAAAACATGCATTTGCCAAACTTTATTATTGAACAAATGTATATTGATGGTGTTTATTATCATCCAACCTTTTTATATGAGTCGATTTGGAATATCGTTGGAGTTATTCTATTGATCCTCTTTAGAATGAGAAATCCGATCCAAGGAGTAACCTTTTTCCTATATCTAACCTGGTATTCCATTGGAAGGTTCTTTATCGAAGGGTTACGCACAGATAGCTTAGCTTTTACAGGACCCGATTGGTTAGCAGGACTAGTTAATATGCTTTGGTCGCCGATGAGCATTTTCTTTGAATCAGGGGCTATGGCATATGGTAATGTGCGAATTGCTCAGTTAATCGGGATTGGTATTATTTTATTTTCTTTGATCTTTGTGTGGATTCGTAAATACCAAAATAGAAAACAATTGCGTTATGAGGAGTAATATTGGGGGAACAGTAGGATGGGTAACATCACAAAAGAGACTTGGAAAAAGGGACTTAACACAGGAATTAAAACAACATGGGCATTAGGGAAAATTATCTTTCCAATTACAGTGATTGTTTCGATTCTAAGCTATACCTCATTTATTGAAGAGTGGATTGTTCCGTTATTTACCCCTTTAATGGGTTGGCTAGGACTGCCGGGAGAGGCAGCAATTCCATTAGTGTTAGGAAATGTATTGAATCTGTACGCGGCTATTGGTGCAATGTTATCCTTAGACTTGACTGTAAAGCATGTATTTATTTTAGCAGTGATGTTAAGTTTTTCGCATAACCTATTAGTGGAAACAGCTGTGGCAAAAAAAATAGGAGTTAGTGCCATTGTACCAATTGCTTTGAGATTAGGTTTAGCAATAATATCTGCCATTGCTATTCATCTATTATGGCAGGGTGGTGGAGAGCAAGCACAATATGGCATGGTGATGCAAGAAACAGAGGTCATTGATTCGTGGTTCATGATTGTGCTTGTTTCTGTAAAAAAAGCGTTATTAGGGATTTGGCAAATTGCAATCATTGTTCTCCCATTAATGGTGGGAATTCAAGTTTTGAAGGATACTCATGCTATTGCCTATTTTTCCAAAATGATTGAACCATTAACAAGGTTTCTTGGATTATCCTCTGGAAAGACGTCAGTGCCTTTATTAGCAGGATTGATTTTTGGTTTAGCCTATGGTGCAGGAGTAATTATTCAAAGTGCAGAGGAAGAGAATTTTTCAAAACGGGATATGTATCTGTTATCTATTTTTTTGGTAGCGAGTCATGCAGTAATAGAAGATACACTTTTGTTTATTCCACTAGGGATCAATGTTATCCCCTTATTGATGATTAGGGTAATTGTTGCTTTTATTGTGACCATCTTAACGGCGAAGGTATGGCAACGTTTAATTCCCTATACAGAAAGCTTAGAGCAGAAAGGTGAGCATAGTGAAATATAAAACCCTATTATTTGATTTAGATGGTACTATTTTAAATACCAATGATTTAATCATTAATTCATTTCTGTATACTTTAGAGCAGTTTTATCCGGGAAAATATACCGAAGAAAAGTTAATTCCACATATGGGAAAACCGTTACGTGAGCAAATGGTTATTTTTGGTGATGAAGCCAATGCAGATAAAATGGTAGAAATCTATCGCGAGCATAATATACGAACACATGATGAATATGTAAAAGAATTTCCTTACGTAAAAGAGGTTTTAACTACGCTAAAGGAAGAGGGATATACTCTTGGTGTAGTTACTACAAAGATGAGAAATACGGTAACGATGGGGCTTCGAAGATTTGATTTGGAGTCATTAATGAGTACTGTAGTTACTTATGAGGATACAGAGTTCCATAAGCCAGCTCCTGAACCTGTACTATTAGCAATGGAGCAGTTAGGTGCAGAAAAAGAGACCACTTTAATGGTTGGCGATTCTCAATATGATATTCAAGCAGCTAAAAATGCCGGAGTTACCTCTGTTGGGGTAGCATGGAGTATGAAGGGCGCAGATTTTTTAAACCAATTTAACCCAGACTATATGCTAGAGAATATGCGTGATCTATTGAAAATTGTTAGAGAAAATTAGTGATACTGAGGAGAACAAAGGATGAGAAAAACAAAGCGTTATCCCGCTCCAGTTCAAGGTACTAATTCTTTATGGCACGTTTATAAAACGGTAGGCTTTTGGAAAGTAGTGAAAAGCTTTATTGTGATCACCATTGCTCGTTTTACCCCATGGATGCCGTTAAAAAATTGGCTGTATCGGACATTTTTAAATATGGAAATTGGAGAGAAGTCCTCCATTGCCTTAATGGTGATGATGGATACGATGTTTCCTGAAATGATCCATATTGGCAATAACTCCATTATTGGCTATAATACGACCATTTTGGCCCATGAATATTTAATTGATGAATATCGTCTTGGTGAGGTATATATAGGCTCCAATGTAATGATTGGTGCTAATTCCTTAATTCTGCCTGGAGTAACTATCGGAGATAACGCTATCGTTGGAGCAGGAGCTGTTGTTACCAAGGATGTACCAGCATATACCTTTGTCGCAGGGAATCCTGCTAAATTTATTCGGAGTTTAAAAGAAGATAAATTGTAAGTCTAAAGAAGCTTGGTTAAAGCCAAGCTTTTCTATTTGAATAGGAAACATTTAGATTTTTAAAGCAAGGAGATTGAATGATGACAGCTAGATTGAGAATATGGCTAGAAATATTTTTTGTTTCTTTACGACTAGGATTAACTTCATTTGGAGGACCGGTCGCTCATTTAGGTTATTTTCGCAATGAATATGTAAAAAGAAGAAAATGGCTGGATGAACATAGCTATGCCGACATCGTAGCACTATGTCAGTTTTTACCGGGACCAGCAAGTAGTCAAGTGGGAATTTCTATTGGTATGATTCGTGGTGGAATAGTAGGCGGAATCATTTCGTGGATTGGCTTCACGCTTCCATCAGTAGTTATGTTGATTCTTTTTGCGTACTTATTTATTAGTGGAGATTTTATCAATGAAGGGCTATTGCATGGCTTAAAAATTGTTGCTGTAGCAGTGGTAGCGCAAGCAGTTATTGAAATGGGCAGAAAGCTGACCCCAGACCGAACAAGAATTACAATTGCAATTGTAGCTGCGAGCATTACACTACTTTATCCAACTGCATTGGGACAAATTCTCTTAATTATTGCTGCAGGTTTTCTAGGTTATCGATTATTTTTAAACGGAGAGAAACCGAAGCTCAACGAGATGGAGCTTACCTTAAACAAAAAGACAGGAATCATTGCTATTTTATTATTTTTTGCATTATTGATTGGTTTACCAGTCTTAAGAAGTGCTTACCCTTCGATGGGCATCAGCATGTTTGACACCTTTTATCGAGTGGGATCGATTGTTTTTGGTGGAGGACATGTAGTGCTACCATTGCTAGAAAGAGAAGTGGTGCCAACGGGATGGCTGAGTGATGAAGCATTTTTAACAGGCTATGGTGCAGCTCAAGCAGTTCCCGGACCATTGTTTACCTTTGCTAGTTACTTAGGAACAATGATTCTGGGCTGGAAAGGTGCGATTATCGCTACTGTAGCTATCTTTTTACCATCGTTCCTATTGGTGATGGGCGTTTTGCCATTTTGGAATAGCATTCGAAAATATACAGCTATTCAAGCAGCTTTAATGGGTGTTAATGCAGCGGTAGTAGGTATCTTACTAGCAGCATTATACCATCCCATCTGGACAAGCAGTATTAAAACAACCACTGATTTTATTTTAGGTTTAGTTGCTTTTACATTGCTTGTGTTTTGGAAACTCCCACCTTGGATTGTTGTTCTTTTTGCGGGGGCTAGTGGTTATGTCATAAGTATTATTTAGGTAGTAGAATAGAATATATCGTAAATAAAGTAGAGGCTAACATTTCGTTGTCCTCTACTTTATTTTTTCCAAATTTTAATATTTTTGTCCCTTCATGGAAGCTTTTTGTCCTTCAATAGATGCAGCTACATTTTGAATATACCCATTTGATTGTTCTGTAACCTTAGAGTTACTCTCAATGAGAATCAATTATTCATTTTCTTTTATACTAAATTTAAATACTTATGAGTATTTAAGGTTTTGGTAATACTAAATAACTATGAAGTAATTATCATTAGTCTTATATTTAGGGGTTGTTTTGATGGAAAGTGTTTATATTGGTGTAGATATTGGCTCTGCGACAGTGAAGGTTGTTGGGCTATCTAGCCAAGGCGATATGCTTGGGAAACCGATTTATCTTCGACATGATCAATTTCCTTCTCAAGTGGATGCTTTAAAGCATGCACTAAAGGATTATCTGAATTCAGTACCAGATTATCAGGTTGCAGGGACTGGAATAACAGGTAGTGGAAGGGAATTAAACCGTCATATTATCGGTGGAGATATCACAAAAACAGAAATCTATGCCCATGCCAAGGGAATAAGATTTCTATTAGATAAGGGACTATTAAATAGAACTAGAAATGGAGAAAAAGAGAAGCTCACAAAAGTAGGTTCTATTATTGAAATTGGTGGTCAGGATTCCAAGGTAATTGTTTTTGATGAGCAAAATACGCCTATTTACTTCAATATGAATACGATTTGTTCTGCAGGTACAGGGGAATTTTTAAAGCAACTAGCCGATGAAGCGGGAATTACTTTACAAGAATTTAGTGAGCAAGCTGTACTTGCTAATCGATCTGCTAAAATTGATGCTACCTGTACTGTTTTTTCAAGAAGAGACTTTCGCCATTTAACGCAAAAAGGGGTCCCTTTGGCCGATCGGCTTGCAGGGATCTGTGATTCAATGGTGACCAATTATTTAACCAATGTAGTGAAGGATCAACATTTACCAGAGCCAATTCTTTTCCAAGGTGGGGTTGCCTTCAACCAAGGAGTGAAAAAAGCCTTTGAGAAATATTTAGGTACCGAGGTAATTATTCCTCCGCATCATGATATTGTAGGCGCACTTGGTATGGCCGCCATAATTAGAGAAGAAAAACAAAGAGGAAATAACTCCGTTCAGTCAACTACAACTACCTCCTTTAAGGAAGATTTCTTTACAAGGGAATACACCAGCCAAATCCGTTTTTGTCATGGCTGCCAAAATGCTTGTGAGCTATCTCAACCAATGGAATTGATAAATGAGGAACAGATTATCCTTGATACGCTTGGTGGTCGTTGTGAAGGTGCATTACAAGAAAAAAATATAAGAGAGTATCCACAAACCTTAGATATGATTAAGGTTCCAGTATTACGGGATGCTTCAGTAAATACAAGCATAATACAGCAGGAATACAACAGTAAAGGGAATGGAATTCGATCAGCAAAAGGAATTTACTTTGCGGGAATCGATGGAGGCTCTAGAGGAACCAAGTACGCCCTGATTAAGGGAACAGAAAATGGAATCGAGATTAAGGCGGTAGGTTCAGTTGAAACCTCTGGAGATGCCATTAAAGCGATTCAATATGCCCTAATCGCGCTTGAAAAAGAGCTTCCATATAGAGCGGTTTTAGGAGGAATAGGAACAACAGGGAGTGCGGGAGAATTAGCTCGCGATATGATCACCACAAAAACGAAGGAAACATCCGATGTGAAGGTTACGGAGATTTTAGCTCATACCACCTGGGCAAAAACAATGGTCCCTGATGTAAAGGTCATTATGGATATTGGAGGTAATGACACAAAGATCATCTCAATTCAAGAACATGGGATTGAATTTGCGATGAATGATAAATGTGCTGCTGGAGCTGGTGCATTTATTGAAGCAATTTCAAAACGCTTTGAGGTTCCTTTATCTGAGTTTGGAAAAATGGCATTAACCTCAAAAGCACCTGCTCGAATTTCTGGCCGGTGTGCTGTCTTTGGAGAATCAGACATTATTCATAAAGCGAGAGCAGGATTCCCAACTAACGATTTATTGATGGGATTGGCCTATTCAATCTGTAGAACCTATTTATCCGATATTGGCAAGGGAAAAGTACTACAGGTTCCAATTGTTGCCCAAGGTGGTACATTTTTAAATCAAGCCGTACAACAAACCTTTAAGGAAACCCTTCAATTATCCGATCATGAATTCATTATTGCTGATGATCCGAAGCTGGTTTTAGGTGCAGGGGCATTGGGTGCTGCTATATTATCCAAGGAAGCCTATGAGAAAGGAAGTAATACGAGCTTTAAAGGCTTTAACCATATACTAAGCTCCCATTATAAGACAATGACCCTAACCTGTAAGCATGATTCCTGTGAGCGAACCTGCAATGGTGTCATTTCCTTGTTAGAAAATGGCCAACCAATTGCTGGCTACAAATCGATTAACTGTGAATTTGGAATGTTTGATGGCTTAATTGAAAGGCAGGATGTAAAGGAACATACCCAAAAAGTAATCAAAGGGGGTTTAGCAATATGAGCAAAAAGCCGATGGTGGGCGTAGCTACAGCTTTTACCGGTAAATATAAAGCTGTACAATTTTTAATTCGGTTTTTAGAGCTGCTTGAAATTCCGCTGGTAAAAAGCAGAGTAACTAAGCCTGAAATGATTGAGGCAGGAAGTACCATTGCCAGTGCTGAGTATTGCTTGCCTCTTCGGGCTTATGTTGGGCATATTTATCATTTATTAGCCAAGCATCCTGAAATTGATATTTTGTTAACGCCGATTGTGAAAGGGGAATATCCCTCCTCTAATACCTGTGCAAAATATCGAGATCTAGATGGCGTAATTATTCGTTCCCTTGGTAGTATTTCAGGCTATCGGTTAAAGACAAGTAAAGCAAAACAGCAGAAGGAGTTACACCCATTAATCGGTAGAGAGCTAACAGAACGTATAATAGTACAAGGAAATGGGGTACCTAGAATTTTGGCCCCTGAAATTGAGTCGCTGGAAAAAAGCCACTTATGGAAGATAGCTGTTCAAACCTATGGGTCAATTTTGGAATGGAGTCCAATGAAAACCTTAAGAATGATTGCCAAGCTAAAAGGAATGGGCTCAGAATATAAAGGATTTAGCCAGCTAGAAGGAGCATTTGAGCAGGCCTATCAGGAGATTGTGGATGTAAACGAAAATAAGGCAGCACAAATTTTTAGTGATCCTTCAAAGCCACGCTTGGCATTAGTAGGTCGACAATATTTAATTGAAGATCCAGCACTTTCTGCAGATATAAAAAAATATTTTACTAAGCAAGGAGTAGCTGTTGTTACGATTCAGGATATCCCTTTTTCAATATTAAAGGAGCGCTATGAGAAGGTTCAAGGCTTCTATGATACTCATCTTTTAGGACAGGCCTTTATTGATACGGTAATGGATCAAGTGGATGGATATATTGTAATTGGTAGCTTTGGCTGTCACCCAGACGCATTTCAAGTTGATTATTTTTCAAAATATATTAGCAGTCAAGGAAAAGCATGCTGGACCTTTAAGTTTGATGAACAAACTGGTGGAGCAGGTTTTCATACAAGATATGAAACTATATTAGGCTTTTTAGAGCAAAAAAGAAACGAACGACTTGCTAGTATTGATGATCAAATTGAAAATAATGTTTTTCAAAGTGTGGGAACGAATGAAGCAATTATAGGACAGGAGAAGCAAATCACCCAAAGAAAGCCATTATTTATTTGGCCATATATGGGGGAGGGACTTAATCTTGCTTTAAAAGAGCTACTATATCAGCTTGGGCTTTCCGACTTTTTAATCGCACCAAAAGCTGTCAACGAAGAAACAATTGAGAAAGGAAATAGGCACTATACGGAAACCTGTTCTCCATTTGCTTTAAGCTTAGGAAGTATGAAGCAAACCTTGGACCAATTAATTGGAGAATGGGAAGAAGCTGAAAAAAAACAAAAATATATTGAACCAAGACGAATTATTTTTTTAATGGCGAAAGGAAAGGGACCATGTACCTTTGGTTGGTATTCGATTGCTGAAGATCAGCTGCTAAAAGAAGAATATGGGACACAATTAGCAAAGCAGGGTCACTCGATTGAAATGTTTTCTCTTGATAATCAAGGAAGAAATGTGACTACCTTCTTACAGGATATTGCTTCTGTATCCCACGAGAAAGCCTTAAAAAGAGTGATTCAATTATTAGATATCGTTTTAACGAATCAAGAACATGGGTTCATTACCACAAAAAAGGCAGAAATAGAACTGATTCGTTTGTTGAAAAAAATGGTTTGGCCAAGCTGGAAAAAGCTGCTTGCCTTTGAAAATATTCAAAATAAAGCATTATTCGTTAGGGCACATGAATTGGAAAAAGGAATCACCACAAAAATAGTGAAAGAGGAGCTGAAGCGACTAGATCAAGCTCATCATTTAGATGAAATTGAGCGACAGGAAAAGCTCGCTATTTCTAAATTAGAGGGAATCTCGCAGGATAAGCTGGTTAAACCTCGAGTAGTGATTGTCGGAGAGATTTATGTTGCCTTAACTCCATTTGCAAATCGAGGAACTGTAGATTTACTTCTTGGTAGTTATGGGATTGAGGCAGTGGAAGGGATGCGATTAAGTCATTTTATCAAGGGTGCATTTAAAGGCTTAAAATATCACTTCTTTCAAAATCAGTCGATGATTAAGCCAATCTTAGAGGCGCTAGAAAAGTATACCTATTATCAAAAGGATAATTGGGTTAGAGAACCTTTGGCAAAGCCATTTTTAGAGCATGAAATTGGAGGGGATGGTCAACCAACCATCGCTCATGCTAGACATCATATAGAAGAAGATGGTGTTGATGGAATAGTCCATATTTACCCTTTCAAATGCATGCCAGAGGGAATCGCGAAGGATGCTTTGAAGGAAATGTGCCAAATCTACGGAACCAAAAGCTTACATCTGACCTTCGATCGGGAAACAGAAATTGAACGGTTAAAGACAGAGATTGGTACCTTTGCTGCTTTGCTTTTTCAAGATTTAGAGCAGAAAAAAGTGGGAGGTCTGGAGTCTGATCCATACTTCGGTAAGAATTCAACTTCATTGTCTGAGACCCGTCGAAGAAGAGAAATTGGTCAAATTATCGAAAAAGCATATTATAGTCGAAAAGAATAAATCAAGAGATCATCAGCTGAGTTACATTTTCAGCGAATGATCTCTTTGTCTTTATTGTTGATTTTCATCATCCTGTTTTTTAATTGATTTAATTGATTTTTTAAATGGAATTATTCTACTTAATTTCCAAGCGATAAAAAGAAGAATTAGGATGAAGATTAGAATTGGAAAGAAGCTAACCATAAAAATGAAAAGTGATTTTGTCGCATCGACAAGGAATTCAATGCTCTTTTGAAAACCACTTATCGCTTTTTCCCAGGTGCCAGCGGTTGGTGCTACCTGGTTTTTGTTTTGGACCATATCCACAATTAAAGTGGAGTAGGAAGCATGATGAGATAGATATTTTTGCCTTCCCTGCATTTGCTCAATCTCTTCTTGAACACGGTTAAGATCGTTGGAGATTTTTAGCAGGTCTTCTGTTTTCGTTGCTTTACTAAGAAAATCTAATAATCGCTCTTCATAGACTCGTTTAGCCTTTAGTCGGGATTCTATATCAAGGTATTCTTCTGTTACATCAACACCCTCAATGTATTGTGAGGTTACTTTTCCATAAGAAATCTCTTCTAGCTGGTTTACTGTAGAATGAAATGCGGCTACAGGGATTTTAAACTCGTAATGGCCAAAGAGCTGATTTATATTTTCCGATTGATTAGAGGTTACTAAGTACCCTTGGGCAGATTTAATTGTTTGGAATAAAAGTGCTGATCCTTTTTTTAAGTCTTCTACCTCCATCTGAAGTTGACCACGATAGATCATCATCTTTCCTTTTTCAGGATCGTTAACAAGGTTACTTGTAGTATAGGTTTGATTGGCAGAATCTGCAGTTGTTGTAACGCTAATTCCAGCATCCGCTTTTGCTTCCTCAGACACTACCTTGTCATATTCCACATTAGCCATTGGTGCTTCTTCCGTTGATTTGGGTGAAGAAATCCCACAGCCGGACAATAGCGATAAGGCCAGTAATGTTAGTAAGGTAAATATTGAAAAAATCCAACGTATTTTTTTATTTTTAATCATGTATAACTCCCCTTTCAATCTTCTTGTTACTTTTTAGACAGTAGGAAGAAAGGAAATGTTTCACCTTTTGAAAAAATCAAAATAAAATAGTGTAGATATGATCATTATCTGAATACTCTTTACATCTGCATAAAAAATGAATATAATGGAAAATGTATTAATGAATCGTTATCAAAGGAGGTCTGTGCTATGAGGAAGTTACCAATTGAATTCACTCAACTTAATAGTATTGTGTGTGGCACAGCCCTGGAGAGCATTCTTTTACATTAAGAAGCTGTTTTATATAAACTTAATTAATTTTAATTAAACTTATTTAAACAGAGATCCTTTTTCATTTTGTCTTAATTTATAGAAACGTTAAACCATGGGCTGTGCAGTAGCCTGTGGTTTTTTTTTCAAAATGAAGGAGGAAAATAAATTGAAATTGAATTTAGAAATCTTAGGATTAAATGAAGAAATATTAGATAAAGCAAAGGAATATTTAACAGAAGGATACGAATTAGGCCGTGTGGCACAGGAGCATAAACGTTTGTATCGTCTTTTTACAGAAAAGGGTGATATGCTTGCTGAAGTCTCTGGAAAAATGAGACATTTAGCAGAGGAAAGACAAGATTTCCCGGCTGTTGGAGATTGGGTGGTATGCAGTATTAGAGCAGAGGAAGGAAAAGCAACCATTCATGCCGTTTTGCCACGAAAAAGTAAGTTTTCGCGAAAAACGGCTGGTTTAACAACAGAGGAACAGATTGTTGCCGCCAATATTGATACGATTTTTCTAGTCAATGCGCTCAATCTTGATTTCAATTTGCGCAGGATAGAACGTTATTTACTATTGTCATGGGATAGTGGAGCCAATCCAGTTATCATTCTAAGTAAAGCGGATCTTTGTGATGATGTCGAAGAGAAGATTGCTGAGCTAGAAACGGTAGCCTTCGGTGTGCCAATCCATGTTGTTAGTGCGATAAATAATGAAGGCTTTGAACAACTATCTCCTTACCTTAAAGAAGGTAAAACGATTGCCTTATTAGGCTCATCTGGTGCAGGTAAATCAACAATCACCAATTGGTTATACGGGGAAGAAATTCAACGTGTAAATGATATCCGAGAAGGGGATGACCGTGGGAAACATACGACAACTCATCGTGAGCTGATTGTATTGCCGCAGGGTGGGATATTAATAGATACACCAGGAATGAGAGAGCTTCAGCTTTGGAATAATGCTGATGGTCTAGAAACGAGCTTTGAGGATATTGAAGAATTGGCAAAGGAATGTTTTTTTAATGATTGCCAGCATCAAAATGAACCGGGCTGTGTAGTGAAGCAGGCGATTCATGATGGAAGCCTAGAACAATCCCGTTTTGATAGCTATAAAAAGCTTCAAAGGGAATTGGCCTATTTAGAAAGGAAAAATGACCAAAGAGCAAAACTTGCAGAAAAGGAAAAGTGGAAAAAGATTAGTCAGACTCAGAAAAAACATTATCAAAGGTAAATCAATTAGGGTGCTGTTCAATATGAATAAGCACCCTTTTTCGGAAAATTTATTTCTATATATTCTGATTAATGTTAAAATTAAGATAAATAACTAATAATTATCATCCCTTATATATTGCAAAAATTGAATTCAAAAAATGCAGGGGGGAAAATATGAAAATAATTAGAGATTTTCTAATGGGGTTATCTTTTATCACGATTATTGCGATGTTTCCTACATTTTTCAAATATAAGCAGAATCCATTTATGTCTTTCTATCACTATTTTTCAAACATTATCAAACTAGATTTTGGCGGTTATAAATTAAACTTCTACGATCGATTTGCAAAGCCGATTTTTCCGGATCTTTTTCATTTCTATTCTAAGTCTATTTCTTATCTAATCTTCTCCATTATAATTGGAATTGCGCTAGGAATTTTATTTAGTATAGTAATCTTGCTACTGAAAAAGAAATGGAGAAAGCCAATTCTTTGGTTGAATTATTTTTTAATTTCCTTTCCAGATTTCCTACTAATATTAATCTTGCAAGCATTGGTAATTTGGATATATCAAAAAACAGGAACGAGCATAGGTAATGTCTATAGTAGAGTAGATGATGAGGCTATTCTATTGCCGATGATCACTTTGTCATTGTTTCCTTTTATCTATACTTTGCGAAATAGTCTTAATACCTTTGAGGGGATTTTTACCAAGGACTTTATTTTATTTGCATATGCAAAGGGATTGTCAAAAAGAGAGATTATTTTTTCTCATATGCTAAAAAATGCCTTGCCTATTATTTTGGCTTCATTACCTAGTATTTTACAAGTAAGTATCGCGAACCTGTTTATCGTAGAACTCGTTTATGGTATTCCTGGGATAATGAAGCTATTGTATAATAACCAGACGATGGAGGTCATTTTTCCATCCCTACTTTTTATTTGGTTAACCTACTTTGTGGTAGATGTAGGGATTCGCTTTGGTAAGAAACAGCTTCAAGAGGGGATGGCCAAATGAAAAAATCTAAGAATCTTTTTTTATGGATAGGAAGTAGTATCTTAACCTTTATTTTTATTATTTCTATCTTGGCCCCTTGGATTGCACCTTATGAGATTCAGGAAATGGACCCACCGCGTTTTTTAGAGGATGGAAGCTGGGTCGCACCCCCGTATCCAATGTCTACGAAGCATTGGCTTGGTACAGATTCCAATGGCTATGATATTTTAAGTCAATTAATGTATGGAGCAAAATATACATTATTATTTATCTCGGTCACTTCTGTATTTCGGTTATTGCTTGCTTTACCGATTGGGATGTGGATTGGTTGGAAAGAGAAAAAATCAACACGAAGTATACTCAAAGTCATTCAGCTATGGAATACATTACCTATTCTCATCATTGCCCTTTTGATCTTAAGCGCTGTTCTATCTCGTACGCAATCTGTTCAAAATCAAGTGTTTATTCAAATGGTGGTAATCATTCTTTTAGGGGTGCCAGCGTTGGCCAACACGATTCACAACCATGTAAAGGAACTGAAGAAATCTTCGTTTATAGAAGGAGCGCAGGTGTTAGGTGCAGGAGATTATCATATCTTACGAAAGCATATTTTTCCTCATCTAAAACCACAGCTGTTTTTAATTTGGGTTATGGAGATTGTACAGATTTTATTACTTGTTGGCCAATTAGCGGTATTAAATATTATTATTGGTGGAGCAGAAATGACATTTGAAATCAGCACTGGTGATGTGTTGATAAAGCCCAATACTTCAGAATGGACAGGGATGCTAGCGATTAGTCGATATAAAATTATACAGTATCCAAGTATAATTATTGGACCACTGATTGCCTATTTGATGACGATTATGTCCTTTATTATGGTGATTGAGGGATTAAAGGAAAAGGATGATTTAAAGCAAGTATCTTACGAGCTTGATTAAGTAGCATAGAAATATGCTATTTTTTTTGCGATTTCAAAAATATTTTCTAGTTGACGCTGTTGTCTACCAATGATAGACTTTTATCAAAATACTTTATCTTGGTAGCAAACTAAAGCGTTTTTATTTTTAAACTTAATTTTAATGAAACAAATAACCATTCAAATAGAGAAAGGAAGGGTTAGGATGGGAAAAATAAAGCCCTTTGAAAAACCAGTAGGCTTCCGTGATTTGTTAACGGAAATGACTGCAAAGAAAAGAGCGGTCGAAGGACATTTGCAGCAGCTATTTCAAAGCTGGGGATACGAGGAAATTTTGACTCCTACATTAGAGTTTGATGAAACCATTGGCAAAGCGAGTGCAATTTCTAGTGGCAAAATGTTTAAGCTACAAGACCGCTTAGGCCATACTCTTGTGCTAAAGCCAGATATGACAGCGCCGATTGCTAGAGTTGTCTCTTCTATTTTGAAAGACCATCCTGTACCTGTTCGTCTGTCCTATCATACCAATGTTTTCCGTGCACAGGAAAATGAAGCAGGAAGAGCATCTGAGCTCTATCAATCTGGTGTAGAGCTTATTGGGGAAGGGACTCCAGATGGCGATGCTGAGGTGATTGCATTGGCAATAGAATCATTAAAGCAATTGCAGCTTAATGATTTTCAATTGGTGGTTGGCCATACCTCCTTTTTATATGGAATATTAGCAGATTGGGTGGAGGAAAAGGATCAACAAGAGGAGCTAATCAGTGATTTATCCTGCAAAAATATGGTTGGCTTTAAACAAAAGATAGAAAAATGGGTAACAGATAGAGAAGGGCAACAAAGTCTATTAACCTTTGCTCATTTACAAGGAGATATTCGTGTACTCGATCAGGCTAAAGCCATTGCGAAGTCAGAGAGAGCAAAGCAAGCCATTGAGGATTTATATCAAGTATGGAAGCTGATTAAAATTTATGGGTTAGAGTCCTATATTACCTTTGATTTAACCTTAGTCCCACACATGGAATACTACACAGGAATGGTTTTTGTAGGAACGGTAAAAGGAATTGGCTTTCCTGTCTGTGGTGGTGGAAGGTATGATTCCCTTCTAGATGCATTTGGTAATCCTCAAGCAGCGATTGGTTTTGCTATTCATTTGGACCGTATTTTAGAAGGTTC
This sequence comes from Caryophanales bacterium UBA6259, assembly GCA_002441135.1. Classification (GTDB taxonomy): domain Bacteria; phylum Bacillota; class Bacilli; order Tepidibacillales; family Tepidibacillaceae; genus UBA6259. Next base: position 71,228 of record DJVJ01000006.1, read on the forward strand.
AAAAATTGAGGCTCCTAGGAAGCGAAAAGTTAAAGTGATCTATGATCAAGAACATCGGGAAGAAGCCCTTCATTATGTATTAACGCGAAGAAACGAACAAAATATTAGCATAGAAACACAACGGTACACTGGAAAGAATGTTGATTATGAAATCGATATGGTGAATGAACAGGGAAAAGAAATCATCTGGTTTATTGAAAGGGGAGAGTCGCAAAATGAAGGATAAGCTGGTTATCGCAATGCCAAAGGGAAGAATTATGGAAGAGGCTTTGGAAATCTGGATGAAGGCAGGACTCCCTTTACCTAATGATTTAGAGGATTCTCGTAAACTGATTTTATCGATTGAAGAATACAATATGGAATGGATTTTAGCTAAGCCAATGGATGTTCCAACCTATGTTGAATACGGTGTTGCTGATATTGGAATTGTTGGTAAGGATGTATTGATGGAGGCAAATCGGGAGGTATATGAGCTACTAGATTTAAAAATTAGCCCATGCAGGTTATCTGTCGCTGGTCCTCCTGATGTAAAGCCACAGCAGGGATTTTCCAAGATTGCGAGTAAATACCCCCATGTAGCAGAAAAATATTTTCGTGAGCAAGGCCAGCAGGTGGAAGTGATTCAGTTGCATGGATCGGTAGAATTAGGGCCGATTGTTCATTTGGCAGATCGGATTGTGGATATCGTCTCCACTGGAAGGACACTAAAGGAAAATGGTTTAGTCGAAATGGAGACCATTGCCCAAATTACGACTCGATTAATTGCCAATCAAGTAAGCTATCGGATGAAAAACGAGCGAATTAATGCATTGATTGAGCAATTATCAAGAGTTTTAGCTGAGAATGAAGGTTGATATTTTGAAGGACTGACGAACGGAGGGAAAAGATGAAAATCTATACATCAATCGAGGAATTTTATCAGCGAGAAGAGTCAGATAACAAGGAAGAGATTCGAGAAAAGGTACTCGCTATTTTAAAAAAAGTGAAAGAGCAGGGGGATGCTGCTCTCTTTCAATATACAGAGCAATTTGATCAGGTGAGGCTGAATGGGCTTCGAGTTTTTGAAAGTGATATTGAGAGGTCAGTTGAACAAGAGGAAATAGAGTTTATCTTTGCGTTAGAAACTGCCGCTCAAAAAATAAAACAGTATCATCAAAAGCAAAAAAGAGAGTCCTGGTTTACCACAGAAGAGGATGGCACGATTTTAGGTCAAAAAATAATGCCGATTGAACGGGTAGGGATCTATGTCCCAGGGGGAACAGCAGCTTATCCATCTTCCGTATTGATGAATGCTATACCGGCTATGGTAGCAGGAGTAAACGAAATCGTGATGGTTACTCCACCAAATAAAGAGGGTAAGGTGCATACTCATATTTTAGTGGCAGCCAAGCTTCTAGGAATTAAAGAGATTTATGCAGTAGGTGGTGCTCAAGCGATTGCAGCATTAGCCTATGGAACAGAAACGATTCGCCCTGTGGATAAAATTGTAGGACCGGGCAATATTTTCGTTGCGACAGCTAAGAAAGAGGTTTTTGGTACCGTAGGCATTGATATGGTTGCTGGCCCAAGTGAGATTGTGGTGGTAGCAGATGATGGAGCTAATCCAACCTATATTGCTGCGGATCTATTATCTCAAGCAGAGCATGATGTGATGGCAGCTTCTATATTAGTGACCAATTCAAAACGTTTA
>DJVJ01000043.1:0-28082 GCA_002441135.1 Caryophanales bacterium UBA6259
GCGCACTACAGGAATGCTTTTTCCTCCTTTTTCCTTTTTATCTGCCTCTTCTTCCTCTTGAGCCGGATGTCTGGCGTCTGGAATTGCTTCTATTTTCGCCTGTTTCTCTTGTTTTTCTCGGGCCTCTGCTGTTTTTATTATTTTTGTCTTCTTTTGGTTTTCTGTTTCCTTTATTATTTTTCGAGGTACTTCCACCTTTGGAAGAAGGTGTACTTTTTTTAGAGGAGAAGGATTCTTCTTTTTCTTTTCCTCCATCCATTCTTCTTTTTTCTAAGGTGGTTTTAAGTCCTTTTTCAATTAGCTCTAAGTATTTGCGATCTTTTGGTGTGGCTAAAGTAATCGCTACACCTTTACCACCTGCTCGTCCTGTTCTACCAATACGGTGAATATAGCTTTCTACATCTTGCGGAATATCATAGTTAAAAACATGGGTAACCCCTTCAACATCTAGTCCTCTAGCTGCTACATCGGTTGCAACTAGTAATTGTAGCTTTGCTTGACGGAAACGATTCATCACATCTTCTCTTTTTGCCTGCGACAAATCGCCGTGAAGTTCATCGGATTCGTATCCAAGCTCGAGCAAATCAGCATTTAATGCACTCGCTCTGCGCTTTGTTCTGCAGAAAATCATCGCTAAATATGGACGATGCTGATCAATTAATTGTCTTAATACTTCCTGTTTATTACGGTCTGTTGTTTCCACAACCCATTGCTTCGTATCCTTTACTGTCACTTGCTCTGTTTTAATTTGTATTTCCTCTGGCTTAATCATATATTGCTTCGCAAGAGCGCGAATCTGATTTGGCATTGTTGCAGAGGTAAGAATCGTTTGCTTTTTATATGGCATTTTATCAATAATACTTTGTACTTCAGTTAAGAAGCCCATATGAAGCATTTGGTCAGCCTCATCTAACACTAAAAAAGAGACCTTAGAAAGGTTAATTGTCCCACGCCCCATATGATCGATAATCCGACCTGGGGTTCCGATAACAATTTGTTTACCACCCTTTAGCTTTTTCACTTGTCGTTCTACATCTTGTCCACCATAAACAGAGAGTACTTGTATACCCTCTAAATGTTCAATAAGCTTTTTTACCTCAGCAGTAATCTGTATCGCCAATTCACGAGTGGGCGTAATAATTAATGCTTGAATATGAGGTTCATTAGGATCAACCATTTCTAAAATTGGCAGAATAAATGCCAAGGTTTTACCAGTACCAGTTTGTGCTTGTGCAATCACATCTTTTTTTGCTAATAAAATCGGAATTGTTTTTTCCTGAATCGGTGTAGGATGGACTATCCCACTACCTTTTAAAATATTTGTCAATTTGGAATTAATCCCAAGGGACGCAAACGTTGTCATAATAACCACCACTTTCTTATTTATACGCAATCATCGTTACCTAAATCACAGTGAACGGTAACGATCTATTTGGTAACATTTATAATATTCAATATGCCAGGTATCACATAAAAAATTATAGCAAAATTTGGTTTGCCCATATTAGTCTATCTTAATCTTAACCCTAATTCCATTCATTTCTTTATTCTTTTATTATTTGCAAGTCAGCCGCTAAATTATTAGGATAATTTATACAAAGTGAATACAGGTGAAATATATATAGATTTGTGCTATAATAGCCCGAGCTTATTTTTAATAGTAAAGGAAGGTAAACTAGTGATAACAGTAACGAATGTTAGCTTACGATATGGCGATAGAAAACTATTTGAAGATGTTAATTTAAAATTTACTCCTGGCAATTGCTATGGTGTAATTGGTGCTAATGGCGCAGGAAAAAGTACGTTTTTAAAAATTTTATCAGGTGAAATAGAACCAAATACTGGGGATGTTTCTATTGCTCCTGGTGTTCGAGTTTCTGTTTTAAAGCAGGACCATTTCCAATATGATGAAAACCAAGTTTTAGAGACCGTTATTATGGGTAATGCTCGACTTTTTGAAATTATGGCAGAAAAAGATGCATTATATGCTAAAGCAGAGTTTACAGATGAAGACGGTATTAAAGCTTCTGAGCTTGAATACGAGTTCGGAGAATTAAATGGTTGGGAAGCAGAATCCGATGCATCATCCCTACTTCAGGGCTTAGGAATTGGGACTGATTTACATGACAAAAAAATGAGTGAGCTACAGGGTTCTGAAAAAGTAAAGGTACTATTAGCCCAAGCACTTTTTGGTCAGCCCGGAGTGCTTATTTTGGACGAGCCTACAAACCATTTAGATATTAAATCAGTTCGTTGGTTAGAGGAGTTCTTAATTAACTTTGAAGGCACTGTTATTGTTGTATCCCATGACCGCTACTTCTTAAATAAGGTTAGTACCCATATGGCTGATGTAGATTACGGAAAAATAAAGCTTTATGTTGGAAACTATGATTTTTGGTATGAGTCTAGTCAATTGGCCCTTCAAATGCAAAAGGACCAGAATAAGAAAAAAGAAGAAAAAATTAAGCAATTACAAGAGTTCGTGGCTCGTTTTAGTGCTAATGCTTCTAAATCTAAGCAAGCAACCTCTCGTAAAAAAATGCTAGAAAAGATTAATCTAGAAGATATTGAACCTTCTACTAGAAGGTACCCATTTGTTGGGTTTAAACCAGAAAGAGAAGTAGGTAATGATATTCTAACTGTAGACCGCATTAGTAAAACAATTGATGGTGTTAAGGTTTTAGATAATGTAAGCTTTACAGTTGCTAAAGGTGATAAGATTGCCTTTGTTGGTGCAGATGAAATTGTAAACACCACTATACTCAAGATTTTAGCTGGCGAAATGGAACCAGATAGTGGCTCTTATAAATGGGGAGTAACAATCACTAAAGCATATTTTCCAAAGGACAACTCCTCTTATTTTATGGACAGCGACCTTAATTTAGTAGATTGGTTACGTCAATTTTCAGATGACAAAGCAGAAAGCTATGTTCGTGGTTTCTTAGGCAGAATGCTTTTCTCTGGAGAAGAAGCACTAAAGCCTACCAATGTTCTATCTGGTGGAGAAAAGGTGCGCTGCATGCTTTCTAAAATGATGCTAAGTAATGCCAATGTGTTAATTTTAGATCAGCCAACGAACCACCTTGATCTAGAGTCAATTACGGCTTTAAATAATGGTCTAAGAGATTATAAGAGTATTGTTCTATTTACATCTCATGACCACCAATTTATTCAAACCATTGCTAACCGTATTATCGAGATAACTCCATCTGGAATCATTGATAAACAAATGACCTATGACGAGTATTTGGAATTAGCAAACTAAAGATTAGAAATAGAAAAAGGTGGAAAAAGGGGCCTGGCCCCTTTTTCCACCTTTTTACATTTACCTAACCGCCTTTATGCTTTCCTCTCGGATAAGCTCTAATAGCTCACCCTTTAAATCCAAAAACTGGCTACTGCTTTTAAAGTGATAATCTCTTGGGCGAGGAATTGGAACAGTTATGCCTTTCTTGATCCGTCCAGGACGTGCAGTCATTACATAAACAGTGTCCCCAAGAAAAATGGACTCCTCCACATCATGAGTGATAAAGAGAATCGTTTTTTTCGTCTCTTCCCAGACCTTTAATAGTATTTCCTGCATAATAGAACGAGTCTGTGCATCAAGGGCCCCAAACGGCTCATCCATCAATAAAATCTCCGGATCATTAGCCAAGGCTCTAGCTATAGCTACCCTTTGCTTCATTCCACCGGATAACTGAATAGGATAATGTTTTTCAAATCCCTTCAAGCCTATTAATTCTAAATAATGGTGGGAGATCTCTTGCTGCTCCTTTTTAGAAACCCCTTTTAGCTGTAACCCAAAAGCGATGTTTTGCTCAACGGTTAGCCAAGGATATAAGGTATAAGACTGAAATACCATTCCTCGATCTGGACCAGGTCCCTTAATTTCCTTCCCATCTAAATAGACATGGCCTGATGAAGGCTCTTCTAATCCTGCTACTACTCTTAAGATAGTGGATTTACCACAGCCAGAAGGACCTAAAATAGTAATAAATTCCCCCTCCTTTACAGAAAAGGATGCCTGATCAAGCGCAATAACTTCCCCATTCTTTGTAGAAAAAACCTTACGAACATTATCTATAACTAGCTTTGCACCATTTACCATTTTAGGATCCCTCCTTCTTCATCCAATGAAAGGACGCACGATAGATTGCCTTAAAAATAAGATCAGTTAATAATCCCAAAAGTCCGATAATTAAAATTCCCACAATAATTTTATCCGGCTTTAAAAAACGAGAGGCTTGCATAATCATAAAACCAAGTCCTTCCGATGCCCCTACTAGTTCTGCCACCACTAAATAGGTCCATGCCCAGCCAAAGGTAATTCGTAATGTATCAACAATCCCTGGTAATGAAGCCGGAAGAATCACTTTCTTAAATAACTGAAGCTTATTAACCCCTAATGTGTAGGAAACTTCAATTAAATCATGTTGAACGTTCTTTGTTACATCCATTACCATTAAAGTTAATTGAAAAAAGGTGCCAAAGAAAATAACCGCCATTTTCTCTGTCTCCCCTAAACCAATCCATAAAATAAATAATGGAATAAAAGCGGAAGCGGGCATATAACGTATAAAGCCAATGATTGGCTCAAAGGCCCCTTCCATAATTCTTAACGTTCCCATCAGTATTCCTAAAGGAACCCCAATTAAAGCAGCGAAAAAGAAGCCTAACGCCACTCTCGAAAAGCTAATTCCTATATCCCTATAAATGTCTCCACTTTGAAACATAGAGATGGCTGTTTTAATTACTTGACCTGGAGAAGGTAAAAACAGTGGATTTACCAAACCGCCATAGGATAAAACGGACCAAGCTATAATTAGACTGGCAAAGGTAACAATCCCTGCCCCTACATATGCAGTTTTTGAAATTTCTTTATTAGGAGTAAAGATATTTTTCCACATGATGACCCCCGCCTTATGGTTAGAAAAGGAGAGCCTAAACTAGGCACTCCTTTCTTATTTTCTTCTTATAAATCCTAAATCTTTTCTTCCTGTCATCTTCATATCACTCTTTATACAAACTTATAAGCCTTGTACAAATGTCGCTTCTACAATATCCTCAACATTCGGCTTTACATCAATAATCTTTTGTTCACTATAAAAATCAATCGCATTTTGCGTAGATTCATAAATGGATCCCTTAGCACTATCTGTACCATAAAGGGATTTATTATCTTCTTTATCGAAGAACTTTAATCCAGTTACTGTACCAGTAAACTCTGCTAGATCAATTTTCAGGCCATCTGCCATAATCTGATTTGCTTCCTCTTCATTTTGCTTCCAATATTCCATTGCTTCAGCCATTGCTGCCACAAATGCCTTAATATCATCTGGGCGCTGATCTACTATCTCTTTCTTAAAGCCTACTGTATCGATAATAATTCCTGGTAAATCTACAGTTGAAAGCAGTACCTTTCCGTTTGCTTGCGACGCTTTAGATAACCATGGCTCCCAGGTGACTGCTGCATCTACTTTTCCAGCTACAAATGCTGCACCAGCATCTCCAGCAGACATTTCTACCATTTGAATATCCTTATCGGTTAAACCCGCTTGCTTAAGTGCAGTTAGAATTAATAGGTGACTTGTTGACCCCTGAGAAAAGGCTACTTGCTTTCCTTTTAAGTCGGCTACTGAATTAATACCCTCTTTGGCAATAATTCCATCTCCACCATAGGAATCATCCAATAACCAAACCACTTCCATTGGGATGCCGGCAGCTGCCATTGTTACTTGAACATCTAATGCTGTTGCCATACCATCTACTTTTCCACCTGCTAAAGCTTGCTTGCGTTCTGCTAATCCTTCAATAATAGATAGTTCAACCTGCACTCCATGCTTTTCAAAAAATCCTTTTTCTTGAGCTAAAAATAATGGGCCATAGCCTGTCCATGTTGGTAATGTTACTTTTAACGGTGCTAATGCTTCTGAACTGCCCTCTTTATCTGAACTACTTTCTTTTGCCGCTCCACAACCGACTAAACTAATTACTAATACGATGAGCATCATGATTTGCATAAACTTTTTCATTGTTGTTTCTCCTCTTCTTTTTATGATTGTTAATTTATTGCTACTGTCATACTACCAATTCGTTCATCACCTTTAAAAAGGCGTCTAATTCTTCTTTGGTTCCTATCGAAATTCTTAAGGATGTGGTTAAACCATAGCCTGATAAATCTCGAACAATTATCCCTTTTAGAGCCAATTGCTGAAAAATACCTTTGCTTTCTTTCCCTATATCTACATAAACAAAATTACCATTCGTTTCGATATAGTTCAAATTCATGTCCCTAAAGCCTTTATACAGTAATGACTTTCCTTCTTCATTGAATTTTTTTGCTGCTATTCGATGTTCAGCATCCTCTAAACTCGCTAATGCCCCAGCCTGTGCAACGCTGTTAACATTAAACGGTGGACGAACCCGTTGAATTGCATTAACTACTTCTACTGCTCCTATACCATAGCCAATCCTAGCAGCAGCTAATGCGTAGATTTTAGAAAAGGTTCGTATCACAAATACATTTTTCATCTTTTTAATAACGTCTACAGCGCTAGCATAATCATTACTATCTACATATTCATGATAAGCCTCATCGACGACTACAATCACATCCTCAGGAACTTGTTCCAAAAAAAGCTTAAGCTCCTGATAAGGAATGATCTTTCCTGTTGGATTATTAGGATTGCATAAAAATATAATTTTTGTTTTTTCAGTAATTTGTTCTAAGATCGCATGCAAATCTATTCCTAAGTCCTCTTTCATTGGGGTAATGATTGGTGTTGCTCCCATTAAATGAGTTGAAGCAAGGTATTGCACAAACGTTAATTTAGGGATGATCACTTCATCCTTTGGATTGAGGAATGTCTGTGCTATCATAATGATCATTTCATCTGCACCATTGGCTAAGATAATATTACTAGAATTTACCCCTTCCATTTCTGCAATTTTTGCTATCACAGACTCCCCTGCAGAATTAGGATAATAGTTTAAACGTTCGACTTCCTTCTTCATAACTTCAATCGCTTTATTTGAAGGGCCTAAAGGATTCTCATTAAAGGAAAGCTTATAGACTACATCAAGGCCTAAAACTTGTTTTATCTCTTCCACTGGCATATCGGCTAACTGACAAGTATACGGTGTTAAATTAGAATGCACTTCTCTTACCATGCTATCAATTTTCATTCTATAATCACTTCCCTTCCGATTTGATCCGCCTTCTTCACTGCGTCGATAACCATTTGAGGCGAAACCTTAAATGGCATGTAATCCATATCTTCAACTTGTACTGTATCTTCACCAAATTTACCCCATTGCTCTTCAGTCAACATAGGTAAACCTAATGCTTTTAATGTGTATGGGAGATTTACCTTTTTATAAAAATTAATTAACTCTTTTACTTCTTCTTCTCTTCGGCCTTCCATTACCATTTGTGCTAGAATTCCAAATGCAACAATTTCGCCGTGGTATGCCTGATGTACCTCAGGGAAGATGGTTAAACCGGAGTAAATAGCATGGGCGGCAGCAGTTGGTGAATCATAGTCACTATAGCTACTTACCATGCCACCTAATAGAACAATACTATCTACTACATTATCTAAAGTTGCATTATTATACTCTACATTTTCTAAACTACTAGGTCCTTCTTCTAATAGAATGGTGTAGATTTCCTTAGCAACAGCCAAGGCTGCCCTATTGGCTGCTGAGTACTCAAGTTTTTTAATCGATTGATTAAATTCAAACCATTTGGCAACGGTATCTCCTATTCCAGCAGATAAAAAACGGATAGGAGCTTGTCCAATGATGTTGTTATCAACCAAAACTAAATCTGCTGCCTTGGATTCCGTACTTGTCTTAATAAATGCCCCATTATCATCATATAAGATAGAAACCGGTGTAGTTGCTGCACATGTAGAAGCAATGGTAGGTACGACAACCAAAGGAAGCATTGCTTTATATGCTACAGCTTTTGAGGTATCAATCGCCTTCCCTCCACCAACCACAATTATAACTTTTGGTTGAACTTGATCGATTTGCTCTATTAATCTATCAATCTCAGCTTGTGAGCATTCTCCACCATACCAATATGTTCCAATCAGCTGAATGTCTTGATTTAGCAAACTCGCCTCAATGGTTGTTTTGGTTATTGATAGTGCTGTGTTTCCTCCAATTAGAATTGCTTTGTCCCCATACTCTTTTACATAATGGCCAATTCGGATTAACCCACTCAACTCACGTATGTATTTTGTTGGATTAAAAATTGATTTATTCATTCACTTTATCCTCTTTTGTGTAAATTAATTCGTTTGGTTGTATTTTTATTCATGTCAATGTAATACATTTTAATTCGAATATAACTTCTTTGTCAATAACGAAATCGATCAAAAAAAAAGATAGTAAGAATATTAATCCTTACTATCTCTCCACTTTTCCAAAAAAATGTTTAATATTTTGGTCTTATTAATTACGCCCTTGTCTGCTAGAGGGCTTGTTTGTATTCTTGTTAAATTCTTGTGTAGCTTTTGGCTCCACAAAAGCTCCTCGATAAATTTCCTTCTTTTTTATCAATATTCCTAAATCACGGCTTAGTTTCTTTAGGAAGCTTTCTTCTTGTCTTGTTACAATGGAAATGACCGTCCCCTTTGCACCCATTCTACCTGTTCTACCTGAGCGATGAACATATTGGTCTACTTCACTAGGAAAGTCAAAATGGATAACATGAGTTAATCCTTCTATATCTAAGCCTCTTGCTGCCACATCAGTTGCAAGGAGTAAGGAGATTTCTCCATCTCGAAATTGCTTTAATGCCTTTTGACGCTCTAGCTTTTTAGCATCGCCAGAAAGCATAGCAACAGGGAATTTCTTATACTTAAGCTTAGCTTCTATCTCCGAGGCTCTTTCTAATCCATTAAAGAATACTAGTGCTTTTATTTCGCCATCTCTAACGATTCGTTGAAGAACTTCTATTTTATCACGGTACTCCGATACCAAATAAAGGTGCTCTACATTCTGTGCCTCCTGCTCTCTTGCTATCTGGAGCACGACTGGCTCTTGCATGAGCTCTTTTGCAATTTTTTCCGTCTTACTGCTTAAGGTTGCGGAAAAGAATAGTAGCTGACGATCTCTAAGCGTTGTTTTAATAATGCTCTTTAAATTATCTGCATGCTCCTGAGCGATAAGCATATCAAACTCATCCACTACAATGGTTTTAACCTCATGCATTTTTAACTTCTTCATACTAATCAGCTCTAGTAAACGTCCTGTTGTTCCAACAATGATTTGTGGATTTTTCTTTAAATTTTCAACCTGCTTTTTGATGTTTACTCCGCCTATAAAAGAGCTACTAACGATATTACTGCCTTTCGTCCATTTTTGGATTTCCTGATAAATTTGCATAACCAGCTCTTGAGAAGGAGCAATAATTACAGCTTGTACATTTTTCTTCTCCGGATTCAATTTTTGAATTACAGGTAACAAATAAGCAACCGTTTTCCCTGTTCCTGTTGGGGATTCTGCAACAATGTCTTTACCTTCTAAAATAGAAGGTATTGCTTGCTGTTGAATATTGGTTGGTGCTTGGAAGCGTGACTCCTCCCATATTTTCTGTATAAATGGAGCCAACAAAGCTAAAGTTGACCAATCCTTCTTTATTGTTTTTTCAGTTTCCATTGTTTCTTAGCATCCTTTCTATGTAAAGCAGCGTTTGGCTTTGTAAAAAAATTATATCTCCATCATATCCTAAAGTATCGATTCACTTCAAATATACCACTTCAAATATATTGTTTATTATTTAATCGAAGCTAGTTCAATATTTTTCGTATTTAATGCTATTGGATCCATAGCTTTTGAAGATCTACATAACCAAATGATTCAAAACGAATATCTTGAATCATTGGGTGAAACACTCTATTTTTAATCGGATGGTTTTGAAATAAAATAAGATGTTGATCTCTTAAATAGCTCTCTACCTTTTCCATCCAATATTCCCGTTCCATTGCATTAGGCTCAAATTTGAATTGCTCTAAACTTTCTTCGATTACTATTAACTGTTCCTTCTTTAATAATCTTCGAAAGAAAAGCGCCTCATTGTAAAATGCCCCCAAAAAGGACAAATGATAATCTAGGGTTGCTACCTCACCCATTAACAGTAAATCAGCCTCGACATCAATGGTATTGGAGTAAAATTGATTAATACTAAATGGCACATGCTTCAGAATAATCCCCTCTAGCTTTGCTTGCTCGGCAATCCATTCTGCTTCTTCCAGTGCTTTTGGAAAATCTAAAGAAAATAATGTCAGTATTTCTCCTCGATAACCTGATTGTGCTAGATATTCTCTAACTTTGCTTCGATCTCTTTTTTGGGTTGTTGATTTCCAAGGAAAAAAGCTTGAAGCCTCAATAAATCCTTCTCTTTTTAAGTCCTGATACATCCTTTCTGTATCCAAAAGATGAAAGATTGCTTTTCTAAAAGAATGCGATTGAACAACCGAATCCCTATTAAAATTAAAGGCTAAAAAACGAAAGCCAACCTCAATATCTGTTTTCTTTAAATGGGCATCCTTAGAATCCTCTATTATCCTTAATTCGTGCTTCTTCTCTTCTACAACATATGTAGTAACTCTTGAAGGATCCATTGGCACCCGCCAAAATTCTACTTCATCCAAAAGGGGGCGCTCTAAAAAATAAAACTCAAATGCTTTTAAAATCAGTTTAGAATCTGTTCTTTCCTTTAGCTGAAATGGTCCCGTTCCAATCCAACGATATTCATCAAAGGGAATGTCCTTTGGTAAAATAACCAGATTTGTTGAACTTATATAGCGTAGGAAAAATGGATTGGGCTTTTTTAAATAAAATTTTATCGTATATGTTGTTGGACATTCTATTTTCACAATATCCTGAGTCAACCACCGTTGGGGTGATGAAGCTATATTGAAGCGTTCAAATGTTGATTTCACATCGTCACTTGTTAAAATTCCTTGATGATGAAATCGTACTCCCTTTCTTATGTAAAAGGTCCATTCCATCGATTGCTCATCTACTAGCCAGTGATGAGCAAGATGAGGTTTAATGGTATCTGTCTCTCTATCATAAATAACTAGTGTATCTCCAAGCTGTTTCACTAAATAGCTTTCTAATGTGACAGATACAAATAGTGGATCTAATGTAGTAATCTCTCGGGTGATGATTGTACGAAGAATATCCCTAGAATCATTAGGGGATTGAAGACCAAACAATTCCTGGACCTCTTTAGAAACATTGGCAATCCAAGCTTTCGGAATGGGTAGCTGCAGAATATGGATAATCTCCTCTAATTGTTTTTTATCCATGAATTCTTGGACTGCTGTTTCAACCTCTGTTTGAAAATCGTGGGCAAAGGATAGCTTTGATAGGTTTCCTCGTCCCTTTCCAGGAAAATATCTTAATAGCTGCTGTTCTTCCATTTTTTTCAATTTACGCTTTGCATTTTTCCTCGTACAAAACCAGATCTCCTCTAATTCCTCTAGTTTGAACAATACGGATTTCTGTTTTTCTCTTGGAAAAAGTAATGCTCTCAATTGAAAATAGGATTGATTTTTCATCTATATCACTCTTTTCAAACCCTTTTTACATAAAAGGGGACATTTTTGGTATCATTATAACCTTTTCACCCCTTTTAGAACAGAGTATACTCTCTTTTAAGGGGGAATGGATTATGTTTAAGGAACTACACCAAAATATACGCGTACGGATTTATACCTCGTTTTTGAGCCGATTAGTTGGTTCTATGATATTTCCGTTTATGGCCATATATTTTACAAGGGAAATGAATTCTACAATGGCTGGAATATTGCTAACGATTAATGTAGGAGCTCAGTTTATTGCTAGTTTGTATGGTGGTTATTTGGCAGACCAATTAGGGCGTAAACGAATGATGGTCATTGGAGAGTGGATGAAGGCATTCGCCTTTTTAGGAATGATTGTTGCCAATTCACCATTAGGAATCTTTCCTTGGCCAACCTATATCATGCTTACAATCATCGGTATTTCTAGTGGCCTTATCAACCCTGCAGCAGAGGCAATGTTAGTTGATGTGAGTACAAAGGAAACTCGGGCATTCATGTATTCCATTAATTATTGGGCAGTTAACTTCTCTCTCATGCTTGGACTTATCGTAGGGGGATTTTTATATGAATCACATTTTTTCGAGCTGCTTCTGATCTTGTTTGCGATGTCCCTGATTACCTTATGGATGACCATAAGCTTAATTGAAGAAACAATAAAGCCATTACAGGGAGGAAACCAAAAGACCTCTTATGGTATAAAGCCTATTATTCAAAGCTATAAAACAGTAATTCAGGACCTTCCTTTTGTCTGGTTTACCCTTGCTGGAATCGCCATTCTTTCTATTGAATTTCAGCGTAATAATTTTATCTCTGTTCGGTTAGCAGAGGAATTTATCCCACAAACCTATTCAATTTTTGAAAATCTACTAATTAAAGTGGATGGTGTGCGACTTTTAAGCTTACTAACTGTTGAAAATACAATCCTAATTGTGATGCTTACCACCTTTGTTGCTAAAGCGATTCGTAATAAATCAGAACAACCAATTATGTATCTTGGTTTCATTTTATTTGGTCTAGGCTATGCCTTTCTTGCCTTTTCCAATGATATCCTTGGCTTGTTCCTAGCTGTTATTGTTTTATCCGTTGGTGAACTTTTATATGTACCTACTAGGCAGGCCATTTTGGCAGAGATTATTGATGATTCACGTAGAGGCGCCTATATGGCTTTTAATGGTTTCGTCTTCCAAATCGGAAAAATGATTGGATCGATAGGAATTATTGTTGGAGACGTTGTTGGAGGTGTGGGCATGGGAATATTAACGATGATTCTTTCGCTATCTGGCATCTTTTTTGCTTGGATATCACTTTCTCAAGTAGATAGAAAAAAATCGATTACACACGCTCATAAGGGAATGTAATTATATTTCTTAAAGATTTATAACCTGAAAAGCTTGTTCTATGCATAATAAGAGGGAGGCCTCAACTCTTGCTACGGTTGTTGCCTCCCTAATTAATTTGTTTCTATTTGTTTCTATTTGTTTCTATTTGTTTTGATTATCGTTGTCTAACCGCTTATTGATATAATCTGTTGTTTTATCTACAGTATTCATTGCTGCACTTTCCACAGCTTCCACTGCATTTTGTACCGTATCAAAAGCAGTATCCGCTCCATCCTTTATAGCCTTTGCTGCTTTAGTTGCTCGGTTTTGCATCTCTTTATTCTTATAATTTTCCATCGTATAAAATACACCTCCATTCTTCCTTTCATTCTTAGGTTGTGTTGTATGAGGTGTTTTATACTCCCCAGCCAAAGATCTTCATAAAAATTTTCTCTAGTTGTACTATTTTTCCAAAACGACTAATAAAAGAATAATACTTATCATGCTTAAATTATTTGATAAATTCAATGATTTGACAAAATTTATTATCATACCAAACTTTTTCCACTGTATAATTAAAGTAACAAAATTTACTACTCGATTGAATAATGTTTACCTTCATAGACTACACTCAAGCAATTCATCCAATTTACACCTCAAAGATTTAACCGACCTTATTTAATTACTTATCTTACCTAAACTACTACCTAAACTACTACTTTTCCACATAAAATTTACTTATATTTGCAGCAGTATATCTACAACTGAATACCTTGCACCGTTGTTTTAGCTTCAATAATATAACGAGGAGGCTAGAAATGAAAAAACTATTAATTTTAGGCGCAGGAACAGCTGGAACCATGATGGCCAACCATCTAAATAAGAAGCTAGATTTAAAAGAATGGTCCATTACCATCGTAGATCAGGAACCACAGCACTATTATCAACCTGGATTCTTATTTATCCCTTTTGAAATCTATTCAGAGCGAGATGTTGTAAAGGAAAAGAAGCAATTCTTTCCAAAAAGTGTGGAGTATATTCAAGCTCCAATTAAACTAATCGAAGCAGAACAAAACCTAGTTATTTTACAGGATAATACACGGATTAATTATGACCTACTAATTATTGCTACAGGCTGTAAAATTGCTCCTGATGAAATTGACGGATTAGAGGATGGCTGGAGGAAAAACATATTTGATTTCTATACCTTTGATGGTTCTGTTGCTCTTCGCAACAAATTAAGAGAATGGGAAGGCGGCAAAATGGTACTTCATTTAGCCGAAATGCCAATAAAATGTCCTGTTGCCCCATTAGAATTCCTTTTTCTAGCAGATTGGTTTTTCAATGTGAAAGGAATTCGCAAAAATGTAGAGATTACTTATGTTACCCCATTGAGTGGCGCATTTACGAAACCAAGAGCATCCGCCGTTTTAGGAAATTTATTTGAAACGAAAAACATTAACATTGTTCCAAACTTTAATGTTAGTCATGTTGAAGCAGAGGATAATAAGCTTATTTCCCTAGATGGTAAAGAAGTAGAATATGACCTTCTAGTTACCATTCCAACCAATATGGGAGATCAACTCATTGAAAGATCCGGATTAGGGGATGAGTTAAACTTTGTTCCAACAGATAAGCATACATTACAATCAAAGGCTTATGAGAATATCTTTGTTATTGGTGACGCAACCGATATTCCCGCTTCTAAAGCTGGTTCGGTAGCCCACTTTGAAGCAGAAATTTTAACCGAAAACATTTTGAGCTATATTCATGGAAAACCATTAGAAGCTCATTTTGATGGTCATGCTAATTGCTATATTGAGTCTGGCTATAACAAAGCCTTTTTAATCGATTTTAATTATGATGTAGAACCAGTAGAAGGAACATTCCCATTACCAGGTGTTGGCCCATTCTCTTTATTAAAGGAAACCACAATTAACCACTGGGGTAAAATGGCCTTTAGACACATTTACTGGTATATGCTTCTAAAAGGAATTCCAATCCCAACTGTTCCACCACATATGAAAACTAGTGGAAAGAAACTGTAAAAGATTTTTTAATTAAGTGCAACTAACCTTTTGTCTGTGCTTAAAAGTCTTGGCAAAAGCCAATCTTTTCTAATGTAATCATAAATTACTTCATATTTAAATTAATTTTAATTTGAGGAGGAATTATGTAATGGCAGAAAAAGTAATCGCAGGCTTTACGGTAAATGTAACAGAGGAAGGATACCTCACAGATAAAACACAATGGAATAAAGAAATTGCCGCTGAAATTGCACAAGAATTAGGTATTGAAGAGCTAACTAATGCACATTGGAATGTTATTGATTTTCTTCAAAAGGACTATGCGGAGACAGGTAAGCTACCTACCATCCGTAGAATGAAAAAAGAAGGTGGCATTTCCACAAAGGATTTATATGATTTATTTCCAGAAGGACCATTAGTAAAAGCAGCCAAAATTGCAGGATTAAGCAAGCCTGCTAGCTGCGTGTAATGGGGGCGTTGTGATGTCTGAAAACGAAAAAATTAAAAAGATATCCATCGTTGTTTCTAAAGGTTCTTTAGAGGGAGTCTATCCAGGACTAATTATGGCAAATGGCGCTAGAATGGAAGGCATCGAGGTGAATGTTTTCTTTACCTTCTTTGGAATGGATGCCATCACCAAAAGTAAAATGAATAATATTAAAGTAGCAACAGTAGGTAACCCTGCAATGGGAATCCCAACGTTGATTGGAGCAATTCCTGGAATGTCTAGCTTTGCAACCAACAAGATGAAAAAGAAGATGGAAGAGCTTGATATCCCTCCTGTTCCAGAGTTTATTGAAATGATTAGTGATGCTGGCGGTAAATTGTATGCTTGCTTAGCTACTGTAGAAATGTTTAACCTCAAAAAGGAAGATTTTTGTGAAGAGTTAGATGGTATTCTTACCGTTGGTGATTTTTATAAATTAGCTGCAGGTGGAGAAATTATTTTCACTTAAGAACTAGAATTTAAGTATAGAACCAGTCTTTTCGACTGGTTCTTTTTCTTTGCTCTACTTTTTCCAATTTCTTTTATTACGACAATCACGGTCATGGTAGCGAACAAATCCATTTTTTTTCGCATATTCATAGCGTTCTTCTAGTTTTGAAATAATAATTTTCCCCTTTTCGTCATCTATAACTCCAAAATCCACATATTTTGCGATAAGCTCTTTACGCTTTTCAAAAATCTCCTTATGAATCGCAGTTAGTTCACTTTTTTGCTCTTCAGTAAGCTGAACTTCCTTTTTATTTGTCTCTGTAATGGACTTTTCCATAGCACTAACTTCTGAGTGACTTAGATTCAATCCTAAAAAACTGACTGAAAACAATACTGTAACTAAGATTATAGAAAACCTACGCATAAATACCCCTCCTTTCTTTTATTTATAATATTTTTCCCATTAAACCCCCCTAAAAATGTATGGGAGTCGAATGATAAAACGAAATAATTTTGGTGACAATAGGAAAGTACTTTCTGAGTAAACTTTGGAATATAGGAGGATTTGATTTTGGTTAATGAGAATAAAACTCCACACCATAATGTTGTTTTCTGGATTTCATCCATTACAGTGATCATTTTAGTACTATTTGGAGTTTTTCTACCAAAAGTATTTGCAAAGGGGGCCAATTGGGCATTTAATTTTACGACCTATGCTTTTGGATGGCTATTCCTTATTTCGGTATTCTTCTTTATCCTATTCTGTATTTATTTAGCCTTTGGAAAATATGGGAAAATTAAATTGGGAAGCGATGATGAGAAGCCTGAATTTTCTTTCTTCACCTGGGTAGGGATGCTATTTAGTGCTGGCTTTGGAATTGGACTTGTCTTCTGGGGTATTGCTGAACCAATGAGTCACTATTTTTCTCCACCAACCCCTGATATTATGGGTCAAACTCCTGAGGCAGCAAGAACAGCTATGCGTTTTTCTTTTTTTCATTGGGGAATTAGTCAATGGTCTGTCTTTACAATAGTAGGACTTGCAATCGGTTATTTTCAATTTAGAAAAAAGGGAAATAGCCTTATTTCCACCACCATAACCCCACTATTTAGAAATAACATTCATAGTTTCTGGCGCCATTTAATTGACATTCTTGCGGTTATCGCTACTGTAATGGGGGTTGCAACCTCTTTAGGCTTAGGGATTTTGCAAATCAGCGGTGGAATGAACCTGGTCTTCTCTATTCCAGCGACAGTATATGTACAATTAATAATTACCGTAATTTTACTTGTTTTATATTTATCCTCCTCCACTACAGGACTTAATAAAGGGATTAAATATTTAAGTAATTTAAATCTTTCCCTTGCATTAATTTTAATGCTGTTTGTCTTTATTTTTGGACCAACTGTGTTTATTTTAAATAGCTTTGTTCAAGGGATTGGGGACTATTTTCAGCGTTTTATCGATATGAGTTTGCGTCTAAGACCCTATTCTGGTGGAAAGTGGATTCGGGACTGGACAATTTTTTATTGGGCGTGGGCTATCGCCTGGTCTCCTTTTGTTGGCGGTTTTATTGCCCGTGTTTCTCGTGGCCGAACGATAAGAGAATTTGTGATAGGTGTGCTGCTCATCCCACCATTGATTGCTTTAGTTTGGACTGCTGTTTTTGGGGGAACTGCTCTACATATCGATTTATTCCAAAATGGACAAATTGCTGAAGCGGTAGATCGAGATGTTGCAAGTGCCTTATTTACAACGTATAGCTATTTACCTTTTCCCATTTTAAGCTCTATTTTGTCCATTATTTTAATCTTTACCTTTTTAATTACATCTGCAGATTCAGCAACATTCGTACTTGGAATGATGACTACAAATGGCAGCTTAAACCCACCAATGCTTACAAAGATTATATGGGGAACATTGATTGCTGCTATTGCTGCAGTATTGTTAATTAGCAGTGGACTTGAGGGACTTCAAACCGCTTCTCTTATTTCCGCCTTACCTTTTACACTTATTTTAATTGCAATGAGTTTCTCATTATTAGCATCTTTAAAGAAAGAAGTGTTCACAAAAAATCCAAAAAGAAAATAACGATTTTTAGGGAAAAATCACTTGATTTATCCCTATTTTAATTATATATTATCATTATCGATAATGATAATAATAGAAGGCGATGATTGATATGAGTAACAAAAAAATCGATACCATTTTACATCCGATACGCATGAAAATTCTTCAAACCCTAATTGGTGGTCGCCAA
The DNA here is from genome assembly GCA_002441135.1 of Caryophanales bacterium UBA6259. Lineage (GTDB taxonomy): Bacteria > Bacillota > Bacilli > Tepidibacillales > Tepidibacillaceae > UBA6259. The sequence goes on from DJVJ01000043.1 coordinate 18,148, forward strand.
TTAACTGTTCAACAGATTGGAGAACGTTTAACTGATGTTCCTCAAGCTACTTTATATAGACATCTTAATAAATTGTTAGAGTCAGAAATTCTAACTGTAGTAGCCGAAAAGAAGGTTAGAGGGACAATAGAAAAGGTTTTAGCTATTAATGAAAATGCAAACCTTCTGACAGAAAAGGAGCTATCAGAATTCTCAAAAGAGGATCACCTTAACTATTTCTTTACTTTTCTAACGAATCTATTGGGTGATTTCGAGAATTATCTAAGCCAAGATAACTATGATTTAAAAGCTGATGGAGTCTCTTATCGTCAGGCAAATCTCTACTTAAATGATGAGGAGTTTATAGAATTACTTCAAACGATAGGTCATGCTATTTCGAAAGCTACAAAGAATGAACCAACTAAAGATCGAAAATTACGGACTATGGCAACGATTATCCTACCTCAGAAAAATAATCATAATCATTAGCTATTCGCTAATGATTAAATTAGGAGGATGAATGTAATGGAGAGGATTTCTTATTTAGAAAAGGAAGTACGGATAGAAAGTCAATACCAATTAGCAGGTACTCTTGCTATTCCAAATGGCAACGAGAAATATCCAGCAGTCCTATTAGTAGCTGGTTCAGGGGAAATAGACCGGGATGGCACTATAACAAAAATGAAGCTAAATACAAATTTGTATAAAGATTTAGCACAAATGATTACTTCTTTAGACTTTGTTACCCTTCGCTATGATAAACGTGGAGTTGGTGCTAGTGGTGGGCAATACAATGAGACTGGGTTTTGGGATTTAATAGAAGATATAGAAGCTGCTTATCAATATTTAAAAGCCCATCCTAATGTAGACCCAGATAAAATCATCCTTCTAGGTCATAGTGAAGGTAGTATGTTAATCACTGCTGTTAGTGCTCGAATTAAAGCAAATGGATTAATTCTACTAGCAGGCGCGAACGAAACCCTTCCAGATGCATTAAAACGCCAACGAGAAATAGCCTTAGCTGAATTAATGAACCAAAAAGGATTTAAAGGTTTTCTTTTCCGTCTTTTTAAAATCGATAAAAAAGCAGAAAAACAGGCAGAGAACTTTATTGCAAAAATAATGAATAGTACCACAGACACTATAAAATACCAATTTACAACCATTAATGCGAAATGGCATAGGGAGCATTTTACTTATAATGTTATTGAAGACTTAAAGAAGGTGGCTGTGCCTATTCTAGCGCTAACAGGAAATAAAGATTTCCAAGCTAATCCTGAACGACTAAAAACTTTCCCTAACCTAGACTATAGTGAAGTAGAGTGGAAAATCATCAATGATATGGACCATGGACTAAAAGAGTATAAAGGAGAAATCTCAGCAATCAACTTTAAGAAGCAATATAAAGATTCTATCGGCATGCCACTTCATCCAGATCTCCAGGAAACTATTACCCAGTGGCTGCAAAAAACTGTATAACAGTGATTACTTGTATTTCATTATTAATTTAGGTAATCTTAAAAACAGAAGAATTTATTGTTAAAGGTGTGTTTGGTTTGCGAATTAATAAATTTATAAGTGAGTCTGGTATTACGTCTAGACGAGAGGCAGACAAATGGATTACTGACAAGCGAGTAACCATTAATGGAATAACTGCAGAATTAGGAAGTCAGGTAGCACCTGGAGATGATGTTAGGGTTGATAATAAGCCAATAAAGGCTGAAGAACAGCTTGTATATATTGCTTTGAACAAACCAGTTGGAATTACTAGTACAACAGAAAGACATATTAAAGGAAATATAATCGATTTTGTAAACCACCCATTACGCATATTCCATGTTGGCCGTTTAGATAAGGAATCGGAGGGGTTAATCCTACTCACTAATGACGGGGATATTGTAAATAGAATTCTACGTGCGGAAAACAAGCATGAGAAAGAGTATATTGTTACTGTAGATAAACCAATCACTGCGGATTTTTTAAAGCGAATGGCTGATGATCAATATATTATTGAGGAAAAAACCCTACCTAGAAAGGTAACCAAAATCTCAAAATATGTTTTCCGAATTATTTTAACACAGGGTTTAAATCGACAAATCCGCCGGATGTGTGCAGCACTTGGCTACAATGTTCGTCGATTACAACGGATACGAATTATGAATATTCACCTTGATGGTCTAGAGATTGGCCAATGGAGAGATTTAACACCGGATGAGCTTAACCAATTATTTAAGGATTTGAACTATAAGCCTAAGAAAAAGGTTATGGCTCAAAACGACAAAAAAACCGTTAAAAAACCAATTAAAAATCCACTAAAAAAACACCGTTGAAGGTGTTTTTTGTTTTGTTATCATAAATGATGATTATTTATCTTCTCGTAGCATGAATTGATTTCCATCCTGATCCTTAAAAGAGAACATCTTCCCATATGGCATATTCATCAGTTCCCCTACTTCTACACCTTTCTCTTTCATCTGATTGTATGCATCCTCAATATCTGTAGTACTTAACAAAACAGATGGATGCTCCACACTCGTATTCGGATTTTGATTCTTCATTAAGTTTTTGTCATATAAAACAAAGGTTGTAAATTCTCCTTCACTTGGAGCAACTTCAATCCACTTCATATTTGGTCCCATTGCTTGTTCAAACTTTACGACAAAATTTAATTTCTCTGTCCAGAATTTCTTTGCTTCTTCTTGATTATTAACATATAAGGTTATTTTTCCTATTTTATTAATCATTTGATGCCCTCCAAATAGTTATTTTCTTTTTATAAGCCTAAAAATATAATACCTTTCCAATCCTAGTATTTCAAATCGAAAAAGCATGAGAATAAAAAATTAGATTCTCATGCTTCTTAATTGAGGAAATAAATCGGCTTAAATCATTATTTTACAAATATCATTAGTAAACTCTACTGGATCCTTAATTGGCAAGCCTTCAATAAGGAGTGCTTGATTATATAACAGATTGGTATATAGATTTACCTTCTCCTTGTCGGTTTCAAACGCATTCTTTAATGATTGATAGACATCATGGTTAATATTGATTTCTAAAATCTTATCTGCTTTAACCTGTTGGTCCCCGGGCATTGCATTTAGGATTTTCTCCATCTCAATAGTTACTTCACCCTCTGTTGCAAAGCATACTGGATGGGTCTTTAAACGTTTAGAAATTCGGACATCCTTTACCTTGTCTGCCAAAAGCTGCTTCATATAATCAAATAACTCTTTATTCTCTTTTTCTTCATTTTCATTTTGATTATCCTCTGATTCAATGCCTAAGTCTCCACTAGATACAGATTTAAATTCCTTTTCCTTATAGGACATTAACATTTTTAATGCAAATTCATCAATATCCTCTGTAAGGTAAAGTATTTCAAACCCTTTGTCTGCTACAAGCTCTGTTTGTGGCATTTTCTCGATTCTTTCATTGGTTTCGCCTGAAGCATAGTAAATATATTTTTGATCCTCTGGCATTCTAGAAACATACTCTTCTAAAGTAATTAGCTTTTTCTCCTTTGAGGAGTAGAACATCAGTAAATCCTGTAAATCCTCTTTGTTGCTACCATATTCACTATATACCCCATATTTTAGCTGTCTGCCAAAGGAATTATAGAAGGTTTCATATTTTTCTCTTTCATCCTTTAGCATGCTTTGTAATTGGTTGGTTATCTTGTTTTTGATATTTTTTGCAATCAGCTTTAATTGGCGATCATGTTGTAAAATTTCTCTTGAGATATTAAGGGATAGGTCTTCTGAATCAACCATTCCTTTAACAAAGCTATAGTAATCAGGAAGTAGGTCAGGAGACTTGCCCATAATCAATACGCCATTGGAATATAGCTCTAACCCCTTTTCAAACTCCTTTGTATAGTAGTCAAAAGGAATATTCTCTGGAATATATAAAATCGCATTATATCTTACTGCCCCATCCACACTAATATGGATATGCTTTAATGGCTTATCAAAGCCATAATGCTTTTCATGGTAGAAGTTCTCATAATCCGTTTCTGTAAGTTCATTTTTATTTTTTCTCCAAATTGGAACCATGCTATTAACGGTTTGCTCTTCACTGTAATCCTCATATTCGTTCTCGCTACCTTCTCTTAATTTGCTTTTAGTAATCTCCATCTTGATTGGGTAGCGAATGAAATCAGAGTACTTTTTGATGATTGATTTTAAGCTATACTCATTTAAAAATTCATCATAGTTTTCTTCTTCTGTATTCTCTTTTATTTTTAGGATGATTTCTGTACCGACATCTTTTTTCTCGGTTTCTTCAACTGTATAACCATCAGCACCTGTGGATTCCCACTTATAAGCTTGTTCACTTCCTAATGCCTTACTAATCACAGTTACTACATCAGCAACCATAAATGCAGAATAAAAACCAACCCCGAATTGGCCAATAATATCATGACCATCCTTAGATTCATTTGCTGTTTTAAATGCTAAAGAACCACTATTCGCAATTATACCAAGGTTGTTTTCTAATTCTTCCTTATTCATTCCTATGCCTGTATCGGATATTTTTAAGATTCTATTTTCTTTATCTGCATCTACTTTAATAAAATAGCTATCTTTATCAAATTTTAATGTATCATCGGTTAGTGCCTTGTAGTATATTTTGTCAATTGCATCACTTGCATTTGAAATTAGCTCTCTTAAAAATACCTCTTTGTGGGAGTAGATGGAGTTAATCATCATTTCTAATAGTTTTTTTGATTCGGCTTTAAATTGCTTCTTTGCCATAAAAGTTTTGCTCCTTTCAATAAAATAATAAAAAGTATGTAATTCTTCTATGTTTTGCTTTTTTTGCATCTTTTGTTAGCACTCTTGGTTGAAGAGTGCTAACGTTATCATTTAATTAATTATCATAAATTTATTATTTATGTCAAGCTTCTACCTTATATTAAAAATAAATTCAGGAAAAATAGTTTTTACTAGGATATCATGACTAGCTATGATATCCTTTCTAAATCTATTTATTCTCTTCTAACCACTTCATATTCGTTTGATGATACTCCTTATATTCTCCAACCTCGTATCCTAGATAATCTTCTGTTATTACCTTTTCTAAATAACGGAGATTATCTTCAATTAGTCCTTTATTCTCCATATCAGTATGACCACCAATTATAATTTCCGCATCTACCTTTAGATAATCCTCCAAGGTATCTATATATTGCTTTAAATCGCGGGCCATAATAAACGGTATTGGTCTTTCTAGATTATCTCCTACAAATAAAACTTTATCTTTTAGGTCCAGCACAGATATTTCATCTTCTGTATGTCCAGGTGTATGATAAATGAGAATCTGATCCTCTTCGAAAGCTATTTTATCGGTAAAGGTAAGATTAGGGTAGGTTAAAACCACCTCTCCCTTTTGATATTCTTTAAATCTTTCAAGGTCACGCAAGCCTTCCTTTTGCATTAACTCCTTACATTTCTCATGAGCAATAATTAGGGAAGAAGAATATAAACTATTTCCCCAAACATGATCCCAATGACTATGACTATTGATAATAATCCAGGGCTTCTTTGGTAATTTTTCCTCTATGTATTGATTAATTTGATTCATAACTGTTGGGCCAAGATACGTATCGATGATAAAGATATGATGAGTGCCATTAATTACATATACATTAGTGGGGATGCCTAAATCATCGAAAGTAAAAAGAGTTCCTCTAGAACCTACTTTTGTTATTTTCATATTGTCCATATCTTTTACCCTCTTTTCATTAAATTAAATTCTTTTTCCACTATTATAGCAATTTCTAAAAATAATCATATTCTCAGTCAATATTAACATCAATATGTTTTGTGTTTTCAACATCAAACAATCCTATATCAGTCAACTTAAGTGAAGGAATAACTGGTAAAGTTAAAAAGGAAAGGGTAAGAAATGGATTAAATGAATGAGAAAATCCTAATTCGAATAAGGATAGCTTTATTGATTTAAGGGCTTGATATACTGTGAGATAATCCATATCGGATATTAATCCCGCAATTGGTAATGGAAAAGAAGCTATTTCTTTTCCATTTTTAATAATTACTAACCCACCGTTCATTTTTTTTAGAACATGAATCGCTTTTAATAAATCGGTATCGTTCGTTCCTGCTGCAACAATATTATGTGAATCATGAGCAACCGTAGTTGCAATTGCTCCCTCTTTTAAGCCAAATCCCTTAACCACTCCTAAGCCTATATTTCCTGTGTTTTTATGTCTTTCAATAACTACCAATTTAAGCTGATCTTTTTTAATAGAAGGTAAGAAAAAGCCTTTCTCAACCCCTACTTCCTCTACTATTTTTTTAGTAACCAGTTGATTAGGAATAATTTGAATAATATTTGCCTTTCCTTTTCTTCCAATAGAAATCTGAAGAGAGCTTTTATTCACTTTTGGGAATTGGACTGTATTTGTTAAATGGTCTTTACTAGTATTGTTTTTTCTATCTCTTAAACCACCAGAACATCTCCCCTCTTGAGCTACTAGCTGGCCTGCTTTAAAAACCATAGATATATCAACTGCTTGAAGGTCTTCGAATAATATAAAATCTGCATCATATCCTGGAGCAATTGCCCCTTTACTTTTTAATCCATAGCATTCAGCCGCATTTAATGTAGCCATTTGAATTGCTAATAGGGGATCTATCCCATTTTGAATAGCTAATCGAACGTTATAATCAATACTTCCTTCCTCTATCAAGTCATCTAAGTGTTTATCATCGGTGCAAAAGAGAAATCGTCTTGCATTTTGGTAATTTACAGCCTTTATTAATTCTTTTAAATTTTTAGCAGCAGTCCCTTCACGAATTAATAAATACATACCACGTTTTATCCGCTCTAAGGCATCTGTTTTGGTATCACATTCATGATCTGTGTTAACCCCAACTGAACGATAAATATTAATGTCTTCTGGCATTATGCCAGCTAAATGGCCATCAATATAGTTTCGATGCTTTGCTGTCATTACTATTTTATCTAAGATGTTATCTGTAGCTTTCATTAATGCCGGGAAGTCCATCACCTCAGCTAAGCCTAACACTTTTTGATAGCTGTATAGAGGTTCTAAATCTTCAGCTTTTAACTCTGCCCCGGAATTTTCATATGTAGTAGCAGGAACACTTGAAGGAAGCATAAAATAGATATCAAGTGGTAGATCCTTGGAATCGTCGATCATATATATTAAACCATTAACCCCTAAAACATTGGCAATTTCATGAGGATCAGCAATAACGGTTGTTACACCATGAGGTAGAACTACTTTTGCATATTCAGAAGGGCTTACCATTGAAGATTCAAGATGTACATGACCATCAATAAAAGCTGGGCATATATACTGATTTTTAGCATCAATTACTTTTTTACCTTCATACTGTCCAATACCAACAATTTGTCCGTCAGCGATAGCAATATCCCCATTCGTTATATCTAAATTGAACACATCAATGATCTGACTATTTTTTATCACTAGATCTGCTGGTAATTGTTTATTAGCGATTGCTATTCTTCTTTTTAAATCCTCTTTTTTTAAGTTCATTTTTATCCTCCTTAAAAAATAAATCTTAGTAAGGGCGTAAAATAGAAGCAATCATTAAATTTATATATAATATTCTAGTTCATGGTTTTAAATTACTTATTCTATCAGTTAGTAAACCATATTATTGGCTTTATAGAGCATAAATGTAGCCGGTTCAAATTAATGAACCGGCTTTTTTATCCTTGTTTAACTACAGCCTTTCAATCAGAGAAGCAACACCCATGCCTCCACCAATACATAATGTAGCTAAGCCTTTTTTCGCATCTCTTCTTTTCATCTCATGTAATAATGTTACCAAAATTCTAGCACCACTCGCTCCAATTGGATGCCCTAGTGAAATGGCTCCACCATTAACATTTAATCGATCGTTAGGGAAATTAAGCTCTCTTCCTACTGCTAACATTTGAGCAGCAAAGGCCTCATTTGCTTCAATCAGATCAATATCGTCGATAGTCCAACCAATTTTCTCAAGTGCTTTTTTTGTTGCTGGAATTGGGCCTAATCCCATAACACTTGGGTCAACTCCACCATTCCCATTTGCTTTAATAACCCCTAAAATCTCTAATCCAAGCGCTTCTGCTTTTTCTTTACTCATAATAAGCAATGCTGCTGCACCATCATTTAAACCTGATGCATTACCAGCTGTCACAGTTCCATCCTTTTTAAAGGCAGGACGAAGTTTGCCTAAGGTTTCTACTGTGGTTCCTGGTCTTGGGAACTCATCTTGTATAAAAGCAATTGGATCTCCCTTTTTCTGAGGAATCATAACAGGAACTATTTCATCAGCAAATTTACCATTTTTTATTGCTGCTTCTGTTTTTTGCTGACTCCATGCTGCAAATTGATCCTGTTCTTCGCGAGTAAGATGATACTTTTCAGCGATGTTTTCCGCCGTAATTCCCATATGATAATTATTAAAGGCATCGATTAATCCATCTTTAAGCATCGAATCCTCTGCTATCGAATCCCCCATACGCAGGCCAAATCTTGCTCCTTGAAGTAAATATGGTGCTTGACTCATGCTCTCCATTCCACCTGCAATTACTACTTCAGCTTCTCCAGTTGCTACTGCTTGGTATGCAAGGTGTACAGCTTTTAGTCCTGATCCACATAGTTTATTGATGGTCATTGCTGGTACAGTGACATCTAAACCTGCATTAATGGCTGCTTGCCTTGCAGGATTCTGCCCTTGGCCAGCTTGTAGAATATTACCTAAAATAACCTCGTCAACTATACCTGCATCAATCCCTGCTTTTTCAATTGCTGCCTTAATTACCACACTACCTAACTGGTGAGCAGAAATATTTGCTAACGCTCCCCCATAGTTTCCAATCGCCGTTCGAACAGCACTAACAATCACTACATCTCTTATTTGCATTTCCACTCCGTTACATAAAATCTACAAAAATCTAATGATTAGAGATTTTTTCCTTATTCAACGTGTCCGATTTTGTGATTCCGAAGAATTACACTACTTTCGTTTGATATGACACTCCAAAGGCTTAAATTCCTGCGTAACGAACAGTACATATCAGCATCATCTTGTATGTGATATTATGCTGATTTCGGATATCTTGAAAGATTAATAGATGCATTTTTATCTCTATCTATCTTGAAATTGCATGATGGACAAACAAAAACCCTATCTTTTAATTTCAAATCTTTCTTTGTATCCCCACAATTCGAACACGTTTTACTTGATGGATAAAATCTATCCGCTTTCACAAATTCAATCCCATTTAATTTGCTTTTGTATTGCAACGTAGTAATGAATTTATGGAAATTTTGTTCTTGAATCGCCTTGGATAGATGTTTATTCTTCATCATGCCACTTACGTTTAAATCTTCAACAACAATGGTAGATGGCTTGGTTTTCACTATCTCGTTTGTTGTTTGATGAATATGATTTAAACGAATATTAGTAAGCCTTCGATGAATAAGTTTTATTTCTTTCTCTAATTTTTGAGTATTTTTAGTTTTTGTAAATTTATAACGGTTTTCACCTGCCTTTCTTAATGAAGTTTTGTTTTCTTCATATTTCATTGAAACTTGCCTTTGTTTTCTTTTTAACTTTTTCTTTAGTCGTTTTACTTCTTTTGTTTTATTGATATTTTTAAAAGGTTTATCGATATTTGAAACCACTGCTAAATCTTTTATTCCCAAATCGATGCCTATAGAGATTCCTGTACTTTTTTCTGCTGTTTCTGCCACTTCTACTCCCACAGAAATATACCAATACTTATGGTCGTACGTAATTCTAGGATTTGTATATTTTACTCCAATCGGTATTTTATTCGGTTCGGCAACTTTCACCCATCCAACTTTTTCGATTAGAACTGCATCATCCTTTACTTTTAATTTAACGTTGTCATTGTAGAAAGCTATTTTTGATTTTTTTCTGCTTTTG
>DJVJ01000043.1:28095-61130 GCA_002441135.1 Caryophanales bacterium UBA6259
TCTACATGGAATCTGTCAATTGCCATGCAAACATCTTTTACCGCTTGTTTTCCAACGTTATTGCTGACATCATAAAGCCATCCATGTTCTTTGCTTTGTTTTAATTTGGTGAGCTCTTTTCTTAAAACTCGATCAGAAATTTTATTCAGCTTTCCTGTTTTCTCAAAATGCTCAATTTGCTTGTTTAATGCCCAATTAAAAATGTATCTAAAGGTTCCTGCTGATTTCCAGAGTTGTTTTTCTTGTTCTTCATTGAGAATTAATCTAACTTTCTTCGCCAGAATCACTTTCTAACAACTCCTTAATCATTTTTTTGGCTTTGTTGGCTCCAATCTCATAAGGTCTTTTGGTATCAACTTTTCTTAATAGACAAATGATATTATGTTATTCGATATATTTTTTTATATTTTTATATATTTTTATATATTTTTATATATTTAATTTAACTGTTGCGAACCTCCTTACCTTTTATTTATGCAACTATTTTTCATTATAGTATTAAAAATCCTAAGCTAATAATCACACCACTTACTAATAATGCTACGGTAGTATAGCCCATTATATCCTTTGCACCTAAGCCTGCAATTCCTAATGCAGGAAGAGCCCAGAATGGTTGAATCATATTGGTCCAAGCATCTCCCCATGCAACAGCCATTGCAGTTTTTGCTGTATCAACACCTAATTCTAATCCCGCTGGAATCATAATTGGCGCTTGAACTGCCCATTGACCACCACCTGATGGTACAAATATATTAACTAGACCTGCACTTAAGAAGGTAAATAACGGGAATGTATTCTCATTGGAGATGGAAACAAACCATTCTGACATCAATGCTGCTAATCCAGAGGTAACCATCATACCCATAATCCCAGCATAGAATGGGAACTGTACTACGATTCCTGCAGAGCCCTTAATCGCTTCACTTAGACTTCTCAAGAAATTCTTTGGTCTCCAGTGTAGTAAAATACCAAGCATTAAAAAGATAAAGTTTACAATATCTAAATTAAGTACAAAGCCTTTAGTTTTAAAGTAATAAATAATATACACTAATCCCATTCCAGAAATTAAAACAGAAACAATTGGGCTATTCTCAAGTTTATCTGCTGGAGTCATTGCCACAGAGGATGTTGCAGCTGACTCTGTTTCGGCAAGAAGACTTTTATCAATGGTAAAGGTATTCTCTTTGCTTGGCATCATAAACCTAGCTAAGATTGGAATAACAACCATAATAGCTAGAGCAATAATTAGATTGAAAGGAGCAAAGATCGTTTCAGAAGTAGGAATAACCCCAATGCTCTCTACTAAGAAGTGCTTTTCCCCTGCAATCGTTAAAGGAATGGAACCAGATAATCCACCATGCCATACAAGGAAACCCATGTATGCGGTCGCAATTAATAACGGATAGTGAACATTTTCAATTCTTCTAGCAACCTCTTTTGCTACTAAAGCTCCGATGACTAAACCAAATCCCCAGTTGATAAAGCTAGCAATAGCAGATACAACACCAACTAAGATAATTCCTTGACCAGGAGTTTTCGCAATCGCTGCAATCGCTCCAAGAATCTTTTTAAATATTGGGCTATTGGCCAATACAAAACCTGTAACTAAAACTAAAACCATCTGCATTGAAAACGCTAACAAATTCCAAAAGCCGCCAGCCCAATATTCCACCATCTGCATTGGACTGCTTTCTGTTAAACCAAGACCAGCTAAAAAAACAATAAAAGTTAAAATAATGGCAAATAAAAATGGATCAGGTAAATACTTTTGCATAAGCTTTACAAAGAAGTTTGTTAATCTTTGAATCATTTCTTTTCCTCCCTTTTTCAATTTAATTGAAGTGAATTTTTAAATTTAAAATGATACTTATCCACTTCTTTATATATTATTATTGAATATTTTAAATAATTTCACAATTCTTTTTTTTCTAAAAACTATTTATTTATTATAAAAGACCATTTTATATAGAAGGTCAAACCGTTTAAAATCAACCTTTGTTAAACTTTATTCTAAATATTTTAACAATTACTTCTATTTAGAATATTTTTATTGTGCTATAATTTTATTAAAACTTGATATCTTTTTAATAAATCACAAGGAGGAATATGATGATAAAAGGTAAAGTTGTTGCATCCGCTGCTGAGGCAATTCAAGACATCCTAGACGGTTCTACCTTAATCGTTGGGGGCTTTGGTTTATCTGGAACTCCTGAGCATTTGATCAATGCCTTACGGGAAAAAGGGGCAAAAGATTTAACCGTAGTTAGTAATAACTGTGGTGTTGATGATTGGGGTCTTGGCATTCTGCTAGCAAATAACCAAATTAAAAAAATGGTATCTTCCTATGTTGGTGAAAATAAAATCTTCGAAAAACAATTTTTAAGTGGAGAGCTAGAGGTGGAATTATCCCCTCAAGGAACCCTTGCTGAGCGCATACGTGCAGGTGGTGCTGGAATCCCAGCTTTTTATACTCCAACAGGTGTTGGAACTCCTGTAGCTGAGGGCAAAGAGCATAAAGAATTCAACGGCAGAACCTACCTTTTAGAGAAAGGAATCACTGGCGATTTTGCACTGGTTAAAGCATGGAAGGCAGATCCGCTAGGAAATCTTATTTTTAGAAAAACAGCAAGAAACTTTAATCCTTTAGCTGCAATGGCTGGAAAAATTACCATTGTTGAAGTGGAGGAGTTAGTAGAAGTTGGTGAGCTAGATCCAGATTTAATACATACGCCAAGTATTTATGTTCAACGAATTGTAGTAGGCTCTAATTTTGAGAAGAGAATTGAAAGAAGAACGGTTAGAAAACCAGACTAAGGAGGGCGCTAATCATGGATTCACGTTTAATGATTGTTAGAAGAGCGGTTTTAGAGATAGAAGATGGCATGTATGTAAATCTTGGGATTGGTATGCCTACTTTAGTCGCTAATGAGATACCAGAAACTTATAATGTGCTATTACAATCAGAGAATGGGTTATTAGGTATTGGGCCATACCCAATTGAGGGAACAGAGGATGCTGATTTAATCAATGCTGGTAAAGAGACAGTGACAACAGTTAAAGGCGCGTCATTTTTTGATAGTGCAGAATCCTTTGCGATGATTCGTGGGGGTCATATTGATCTTGCCATTTTAGGAGGCATGGAGGTTTCTGAAAAGGGTGATTTAGCTAACTGGATGATTCCTGGCAAAATGGTGAAGGGTATGGGCGGTGCCATGGATTTAGTCAATGGCGCAAAAAGAGTTGTTGTTGTCATGGAGCATGTAAATAAGCACGGAGAATCTAAAGTAAAAAAGGGATGTACTCTACCATTAACTGGCCAAGGTGTTGTCCATCGTTTGATTACTGATTTAGCGGTGTTCGACTTTACAAACGAGGGTATGGTTTTAAAAGAGGTTGTGGAAGGGATGACTGTGGAGGATATTAAAGCAAGAACAGAGGCAAGCTTTTCGGTAAGCAATGACCTGAAAACGATTAGCTACAAGTGATCTTTTACTAAAGATAAAAGAGAAACGAAAAATGAGAATGAGAAAAGAGAAAAGATAAACAAAGAAACCAGATTAATCCAATATAAAAGAAAATGAGCTTGAGGACTACCAAGCTCATTTTTTATTTTACCTCATCTTTATATTTAAGCAGTTAAGCTAAAGTTTAAATTTCACATAAAATGTGGTACCAGTTGAGCTGGTTTTAATCTCCACTTTAGCATTGTGTCTATTTGCTATACTATAGGATGTGGCTAATCCTAACCCTGTTCCATTATCCTTGGTAGTGAAAAAGGGCGTGCCGATTTTTTCTAATATATTAGGATCTATTCCTTCTCCCTGATCTTGTATCGACATTATCACTTCATTATTCTTTAAGTATGTTTTTATCGTGAGATGTCCTCCAGTAGGCATTGCTTCAAGACCATTACGTACAAGATTAATGATTAATTGCCGGATCTCTTTTTCATTTAATGATAACTCAGGGATTTCTGCTAATTTCAAATTGATATAACTATCTGTAAGCATTGCATCAGCTAGCATTAACGGAGAAATCACTTTTATAATATCGTTTAGGTTTTGCTTTCTTAAATCAAGTGATCTATGCTGTGCTAATGAAAGGAATTCAATTATTATGGAATTTACTCGATCCAACTCATCAATCATCAAATTGAAATATGTCTTGTCTAAAAGGTAGCTTTCCTTATTTTCAAGTATTTGCAGAAACCCTCTAACCGTTGTCATAGGATTTCGAATTTCATGAGCAATACCAGCGGCCATTTGGCCAATTACATTTAATCGATCTAACCTCGCGATTTCCTTCTGATACTGTCTTAACTCCGTTATATTTGTTTTTATTTCTAAAATACATTGCTCCCCATTAAGGTCAATAATAACACCTGAAAGTAATGCGACAAATATTTCGCCTGATTTTTTGCGGATTTTGACTTCATGATTGTGAGCAAATCCCTTTTCATCAATATCATTTAAAAACCGAGCCTGTTCATCCCCATCCACCCAAACATTTAGATTTTCTTGGGACCAACCTACAAATTCTTCTCTGCTATATTCATGCAAGGTTAGGCAGCTCTCATTTGCGTCAATATATTGTCCATTATTGGTAGAGTGTATAGACATTGAAATAGGACTATAATTAAAGGCCTTTGAAAATCTTTCTTCTGAAAGACGTAACATTTCCCCCATGTTATTGCGTTGAATAATCTGCCAAACGCCTTCAATTAGTAAGGTTATCTGCTGAACATCAGAAATATTATAATTCTCCTTTTTATTGGCTACGCAAGCTACAATCACAATTTGATTTGCTTCAAATATTGGAATACTCATTAGCCTTTCCAAAGGTAATTTATCTTGATATTCTTGTGAATAATTATTGCTATTTATAAAATCATTGATAATGATTGGACTTCTTTGAAGAACAACCTCTTTCATTACACCAATTTTTTCTACCAGTTCACTAAGGCTAATATGTAAATTCGATTTTAAAATTTCTTCGTTAGAGCATGTAGCTAGATTTAGCTTTGTTTCCTCCTCATTCATGAATCCGATAAATCCAAATTCACTGCCAGATAAATTAATGACTTCCTCTAAGACGAATTCGCTAATTTTTTGTAAAGTTGCTCCGCTCATTTGGTTTAATTTCAATAATGCCTTAAAGCGTAATTGATTTAGTCTTAATTCTTCCTCTGCTAGTTTTTGTTTAGTCAGGAAATTTATTTTTTGGATTGCGATTTCCACCTGTTTAGCTACAGCAGTAATAAAATCTATTTCATCTGGACTCCATATACGACGATGATTCACCTGATTAAATACCAAACAATAAAACCCTTGTTCATGGATGGAAAAAGGATACCAAAGACCACTTTTAATTTGCATAAGGTTATGTAAAAGTTCTCCTGAGCCATCACTAATGGTTAGAGGGTTCATATCGTCTACATGACTTTGTATCCACTTGCCTGTTTCCATCATATAATCCGTACCATTTTTGAAAACATCTCTACTATATGTATCTTTGGTCGGGGTAACATTTGGTGCATCCGGATTCAGCCATTCACACAAACCTATTACCTGGTGCTTTGTAAAATCCATATCATATATTAAAGAACGATCTACATTAAGTGTAGAGCCAATAATTTGTGCCATTGATTGTAAAATTTCGTGAGTATCATCATTAGAAATAATAGTTTCGGTAATCAAATTCTGTGCATTAGCAAAGGAAAGCTGTTTGCGCAATTGCGTTATTTCGTCCAATAGTTGGTCTACTGAATTCACTTCAGCATTCATAATTGTCCACCCCCATATAATGCAGATTCTTTACTCCCCTAAAGAACCACTACAAAAATAAAGAGATAGGCATTATGTACTTTGTCGGTACTCCTATCTCTGCTAGATACAAATGTAGTATGTTTATTGGAACCTTATTATTATTGTTAAATAGAGTTTTATTACAGAATATTATAGCATTTTTATTAATTTAGAGACAAGCTATTCACTTGCTAAGTTTTTGAAAATTTTGTCATGATTATTTGAAACAAATTTCCTTTAAAATAGAAGCTATTTCGTCAACTGTACTATTCCAAAGTTTGTCGCCTAATTCAGCACTCGCATGTGTTGGATCCCCAATTACACCAGTATTAGAGTACTTGGAAAAATCAAGATTAGGGTCCTCCCAATCTGGTTCTTGACCATTAGGATTAAATATTTTATCCTCTCTTACCGATTCATGGCGCTTATACATAGCGAGCGAGGTTGTAAAACTATCCGCATGCCCACCTGGTATATCAGGATTGGCGTGCCTACACCAAACTCCATAATATGGGTGATTCGGTATGCTCACTTTTGCTTTTCCTTTAAATTCTTCATTAAATCTTTTTGCTACCTCCTCCAAAAAATGGCCACCACAGCCGCGAAAAATGACAATTTGTGTAAATCCTTGGGCTGCTAAAGAAGTTAAGATCGCATAAATCATATTTTCATAAATACTCTGCGGAATATCAATAAAGCCATAACCAAAATTCCGGTGTTCCGGCGTAGGTCCAAACGGAATTGTTGGAATTACAAGTGATTTAACCCCATAGTTTTCCCTCGCTGTTTCCGCCGCAGCAACCGATAGCTCTGTTGCTAACCATGTATCAAAATCCACCGTCGTATGAGGGCCCTGCTGCTCTGTACATCCCGTTGGAACAATTGCCATATATCCTTCTTCTATTTTTTCTTTAATTTCTAAATAAGTTAGTTTTCCATATTCAACAGTCAACTATATCTCTCCTAATTAACAGAATTTAACAAAAGGGGCCAGGCCCCTTTTTCCTCTATTTACCAAATCTTTTACGGTATCCGCATTTTTTACAAAGTTCTTCTACCGCTACTCTTCGTGAAAACCCATCTACAATCCTTTGGGCTCTATCTCCTACGATAATTTCAGAAAAAGAGGAATCATTAATATTTCCTAGGTTAATAACTCCCTCACCATCTAAACAGCAAGGGACTACAGTTCCATCTGCTAGAATACCTGCTTGGTCACGAAGTCCCAAACAAAAGCCTTTTCCATCGTCTTCTTCTTCATGTAAAGCAGGCCACTGAAACTCGTAATCTTGGTTAATAAAGATACGGTTTGCGATTTTCACTCCACTTCCAGGGAGCACTCTCTCTTCAATTCTATAGTTCAATTCAAATTCCTTTTCAATAATCTCTAACACTTGACGATTTCGCTGTCTTTCCGCATTGGTGGCATTGTCCTGTGTAAGATTCCATAGCCTAAGTGATGCAATCATCTCTGATTGGCTGGTAGCCTCTTTTATAAATGAAAGGATGCTGCTCACATATTCTACTTTATTTTCAGAGCCAGCATGTCCATCAAAGCTATGAAGTGAAAAATTCATCTGCCTTAGTGCTGGTTTATTTAATAATTTATGTTTACTTTTATTGATTAAGGTTCCATTGGTTGTAATATTTACTTTAAATCCTTTTTCAGCGCTTAAATCTAGCAGTTGGTCTATCTTAGGATGAAGCAAGGGCTCCCCCTTCACATGGAAATAAATAAATTCAGTGTAAGGTTTAATTTCATCTAATCTTTTAGAAAAATCCTCTACAGTAATGAACTCTTTCTGCCGTTTTGTCGGTGGGCAGAAGCTGCATGTGAGATTACATACACTTGTAATCTCTAAATAAACCTTCTTAAACCTTCTCAAGCAAAACTCCTCGCTTCTCTCATAAATTTGAACTAGAAGAATATTGATTCTATCTCTATTAGAGCATAATATTCAACAGTTTAATATATCTTTATAAAGGAAGGAATTAACAAAAGGGGCCAGGCCCCTTTTGTTAATTCCTTCCATCCCTTTGAATGCATCCACTTTGTTGCTAAACATTTCCATCAAGTATATACTTATAATCTATAAATAAATTCATCTAATGGAGTGGAGCTAATTGTTTAAAAAAATGTTGTTTTTCATGGTTATTACTATTTTTCTATTTCAATCTGCTGCTTTTGCGAGCTATCAAAGTCCAGCAGCATATCACACCAAAAAAATCATCAGTACCTATGAAATCAATAATGATTACGGTTATTTCCAAGATATTCTTTGGGATGGCAAGAAATATGTCGGGTTAGGAATGACAGATAGTGTGATTTACCCTCAAATTTACACCTCTAAAGACGGTGTTCAATGGAAACAACAAGCTTATAATGTTTGGGGATTATCTAAACTATTATTTAATGGAAAAAATTATATGGCCATTGGTGATTTGACCCCTGTTGGGGCTACTGGTGTTATTCATTATAGAGATAAAGATGGCAACGAGCTAACAAACAAAGGTGATACCCGTAACATCGTTAATATTGGAGATAGATTAGTTCAGGCCAATGTAATTAGCTCAGACAACGGAGCTGATTGGCAAATTATTTCTGGTCAGAAAAAAGGCTATGGTACTAGCTGGGTCCCAGATAAAGCTACTTTTGTCTATGGCAACAAATTTGGATTCATTATGTCAAACAAAGTGTTTTTCTCAACCGATGGAAAAGAATTTACGAAAGGGCAAAACATTGTTGTTAGAGACCCTAATAAGTTAACACCAAAAAATTACCGTTATTTAGGCAATGAAAGCTATTTATCCCCAAATGAAGTTGTTTATGATGGAAAAGCGTTTTACGCAGTATCTATCGATTACTATGGTTTTACGATACTAAAATCAATAGATGCCATCAATTGGAATATTGTATATTTTGATAGCAACAAAAACACCCATTATACTAAGATTCTACTTCAGAACGGTAAATATATTATTTTAAGAGAAGGCCAAATAATGCGTTCTCATAATGGGTTAAATTGGACAATTGAAAAGTTCAATAAAACAGAACTATTGAATACAGAGGCACATTGGGGACACATCATTCCCCCTAAAGTGGTTTATTATAATGGGTATTACTATATGAAGAAGACCGATTATGATAATGAGCCAACTGTGAGGTCTATTTATATAACGAAAGACTTCAAGACATATCATGAAATTCAAATTGAAGATCTACGCGGTGATTTGTTGTATGTGGATGATCAATTTATCTTCACTTCTGAAGGTGTTTATGATCACCTACCTGTTGGAATTACAGGTGCAATAAAAGTACTAGTTGAAAATGATTATTTAAGGTTTAATCAACCACCTGTTATCAAAGAAAGCCGTACATTGGTCCCACTCCGAGGAATTTTTGAGGCCTTAGGTGCTGTTGTTCAATGGGATCAAAAAACAAAAACTGTTACAGCTACTAAGGAAGACCTTACGATTAAGCTAACCATTAATTCTAAAATTGCTTACATCGGTGAAAAAGAAACTGAAATCTCTCAGCCTAGTGAAATTATCAATGGCAGTACTATGGTTCCGCTTCGATTTATTAGTGAAGCACTTGGTGCAAAGGTGGACTGGGACAGCAGATCCTATATCATCTCAATTACGCAATAAGGTTGAAGTTACCGTCATTCTACTCTTATTTTTAATTGAAAAATCTCATACTTTGCTATTCGGTAAAAAATGTCCTTAAGTAAAATAAACTTAAGGACATTTTTTAGTGAAATCATAATTTATCTATAATAGTGTTAGCACAATTAGCAATATAAAATAAAAATACTCATTTGGTTATTGTGGTCATCAAATGTCCAATCCGATTAACTCCTGAAGGAATAAAATATTAAAGTAATCTGGTGCTTTCCAAAATTTCTTTTATTGAAGGCGACATGTGTGCATGGTAACTCCATGCTCCATGTTAGAAAAAAACTCATTGGTTAGTAAATGAAGTGGCCTTATAAATTAGAATTGCATACGGAAATATTCTGAAACCAATGTTCTATTGATAGACACTTAAACGGAATATATCCTGAGAAAGGAGGAATGCCAAAATGCTTAACCCTAACAGGTTTGTCTCCGCAAGCATTTTACGTGATGTTGCCAAGGCAATGTTGCCCTTCTATCTTGCAATCGCACTCAACAATAAGTACGCAACTAGATGGAGCAAGGCAGTCGTAACGATCAACGCCACGGAGTTAATGCGGTTATTCCGTCTAGCGTCACCTTTTGCCAAGAAACCGCTACCCGGAACCTTCAAGAGTGGATATAACGTGTATTTTGAATTCAAGGGCCCGGTCGATATTTATGGTACCGATACCTTGCTTCCGCCAGGGACACTTAAGGATATCCCTCAGCAAACAAAAGCACATCAGGCAATCGCAAGGGCGATTTTGCCTCTATACAATGCAATGGTGTTCAATACTGCTTATACAAAAGTATTGGCCAATGCGATCCGTCGCGGGGATACTCAAACGGTTACGTTCTTGGTACGCTTATTAGTAAAAAGCTCTTATCTTCAATCAGTAAAAATTCAAGGCTCCGGAATAGCACTTGCGTTCAAGTTTCCATTTAGCCGGTATACGTACGAACACTTGCTATACCATCCTGTGTTTGAATAAAGGAAAAAACTAACAAAAGGGGCCTGGCCTCTTTTGTTAGTTTTTTCCACCTTTACATCCAGCTTATTATACCCCACCACTGGTTTACTGGTTACCAATCATTTTCCTAATAAGGCCCGATGCTCAAGTAATACCTGAAGCCATTGGGCTGGTTTATTATAGGAATCTGCCTTATCTTCTCGATATGGTGTGATATATAAATGCCAGCCTAGCGCTCTGTATACACAAGCAAGTTCATCAGAAATTCGAAGTGCTCTATCAATCTCTTTCATTGGCGCTATTTTAGTCCAGGGTTCTAAGTAATACGGGCGAAATTCTTCTACCATTTCCAGCCATTCAGATTCCAATGAAATTAAGTCATAAAGCGTATTCCAGAAAATACGGGTACTAAAAAATGGATGGGAGACTGATGCATCACCCCAATCAAAGAATACAACGTTATTTTCCACAACCATTATATTGTTTGTATGAAGGTCCCCATGTTCAATTGATGCAGGTATAATAGACTCCATTTCATCACACATATCCATCAATGTTGGTAAAAGCGCCATTACACTTTTTGTTTCTTCTTTACTTAAACCAGTTTCACACATTTGAACTATGTTTTGATTGATTTCCTCTTTAAGGATAGAAATTCTTCGATTGGGAACACCTATCTGTAAGAACTTTTCCACGTTACCAATCTGTGAAATTTGAAATTCAGCATACTCGCTAATAGCTTTTTGCCAAACCTTTTTATCCTTCAGTGTTCGTAGAGTTTGTCCTTTAAGTTCCTTCATCAATTGCCAACCTTCAGTTTCATTTATTCCGAGGACTTCAACTGTTTTTTTAGGGTTTTCCATGTGTAGTAGTCTGCTAAGGGATACCTCATATTTTGAGCCAGGTCCCACCGCTTTAAAATAATAATTATCCTCATTAGTTGGCACACGAAGCACGAGAGAAGTGTCTGATTCCTTTATATGCTCAATCTCCCCATTTAAATATACATTTGCTTTCTCTAGTTCTTTATCGATCCAATTTTTTATATAATCTTTATAATTTTCCTGAAACCATGGAATAAGACTTTTTCTTTCAGCCATATTTTAACACTCCCCCAAAAATCATGATTTAATAAATAAAAAAACCACAGATGTCTCTGTGATAATGAACAAAAGGTATATGACTTTACGAAAACTCAAAATAGCACCTCAGCTAATAATTATCCTAAGGAGTTTAAATATGGAGGTACTTCTTTTTCTGTAAAATGACATAGTAATCCCTTTGACTCTAGCACAGATAGTAGAAAAATCTGTTCTAACATATCGTTCATCAAGGGATTAGTTTATCACGACACAGATTACCTCCTTTAAAAGTTACTTTCAGTATAATTGTATTAAAATTAAATGTAAATATTTTCAAAAAAAAAAAAAAAAAAATCTAATCAAGCGAGACTTATTTCGGTGTCTTGTGGACAACGAAGATCAAATACTTACTTTCAAAAAACCTCATTTATTTATGGTATGGTTCTCAGAGGAAAAAATTAACAAAAGGGGCTAGGCCCCTTTTGTTAATTTTTTCCATCATTGCATAATAATTTGAAATGCTTTTTTACATGTTCATAGTTTTCTTCTATACTTTTTGAACCATCTACGACTATAACTTCGAAACCGTTAGTTATTGCTTCGTTTTTAACTTTCAGTGCAAAATTAATATCTCTATCCATCCAGTTATTAAATGCCTTCTCTGGATCTGTACATCCACTCAAATAATCCTTTACCCACATGCGTTGACTATATTTCTCTCTCTGAAATTCTTTAGTTGGTACAATACAGATATAATTATTTGAATCAATTTTATTTAGTAGTATTAATTCAGGTAAAATTGCTGCTCCCTCAACGATAACTGGTTTTTCTGTTGTTATTTTCGAAAGGTCCTCTTTTATAAATTCAAAAGCGTTTATATAAAATTCAAATTCATCTTCAACTTGAGACTCAACTTCTCTTAACCAAGTTTCATCTAAATCCATCTTTAAAAATTTATTCATAATTTGAATATTCTTTTCAGAACCTCTTTTAATGTAATCATCAAGAAAATCATCGCATTTGTAATATTCAAAACCAAATTCCTTTATTAGTAATTCAGCAATTGAACTTTTTCCAGAGCAAGGTGAACCGCCAATCCAATATATATTATCAAATTTTCTCATACGCATTTTCTCCATTAATAAAATATTTTTAGAATTCGGGTATTTTGTCCATACCAGCATTCATCCATACTGCTGAATTTACCAAAATATTGTTTATTCCACCTTTACTCATACGTTCATGGCCATTTTCAGATATTCAACGAACAGGCTGGACTGCTTTTCCAGCTGTACAGCATTTTCCGCCAGAATTGCGTCTTCGAGGGCGAGACCATCGATGAAAGTAATGATTGATCGTGCAATCAGTTCACTGTCAAAACGATTGCTAAATTCACCAGAGTCCTGACCAGCTTTGATAACATCCGCATAAAGACGAACCCCTAATTCATACCTCTTCCTGCCATATTCTCGTCGCCGCTCAACATTTCTTCCAGTAATGAAAAATTCCAGTTTGCTTGGCGCGAGTGAATCCATCTTGGCGTCCGGTTTGCCTTCTTCTCCAAAAAGAAGCTGCATTAGCAGATCCCAGTGGGATTCAGTCGTTTTCAGCATATGCGCCGTGTTAACGGCTTCATCACTTAGTCTCTCTTCAAGGATTGCCTCGAATAAGTCTTCCTTATTGGAAAAATACTGATAGAGCCCGCCACGGCTGACACCAGCTGCATCCATAACGTGATTCATCGTAGTGCGCTCATAACCATGTTCAATAAAAACATTGGTTGCGGCGCTCATAATATTAGCCCGTCGTTGCTTCAGATGTTCTTCGCTCACTCGTGGAGCCATGTGAATTCCCCCGTTCTACTTTCCTTCTTGTAAAATATCCGCTCAGCGACACAAGAACCAGCAAGCCAGCCGTAATTGTGAATGTTGGAATAACCCCAATTACGGTTGCCAGCCATCCACCAAACAATGGGCCTATAATCGTTGCCGTTGTCATGACACTATTGATAACCCCGAAAACTCGACCTGTCATATGAACAGGTGTATCGATTTGAACAGCTGCCTGGAATGGAACAAAAATTAGACTTGCTGAAAACCCTCCGGCAAATCCAAGGACTGGTGCCCAGATTAATGAGTAGCTAAGATCGTAATAAGTTAGTACCCCCATCATACCAAAACTCAATCCAATTCCAAAAACACCAATCAGCATAATCGGATATGGCTGATAATTGTTTTTTTTAGCAAGCAGGAAACCAGCTAAGAACATACCAAGACCAGATCCTGTGACCAGATAGCCGAACAAATCAGGGGAAGCATTCGTTAACTCCCTGATCAAAACAATGAGCTGCGTGTCGGCCAATTGAAGAATTAAAAGGCTGACCCCCATTAGCGATAAGCCGATTACCATAAAACGACTTGATTTGATAAATGAAAGTCCCTCGGCGAACTCCTTTTTGAATGATTCTTGTTTATTTTCGCTCTCCTCTATGGACTCTACTTTTATTGCATTAGGTAAAAAAAGCAACAAAACCGCAGAGACAATGAAAGTTGCTGAGTCGATTATAAATACCTGTTGCGCACCTAATGCCGCAACGAGAAGCCCACTAAGGAGTGGTCCAAAAATTTTTGTCAATGAATCAATCATTGAAGTGATGGACATAGCAGCCTTCATATCACCATCCCCAACAACCTCCTTCAACTTCCCGTTTTTTGCTGGAATGAACACAGCAGAAAGTATTCCGATTGTAAATAGTGTGGTATACACCATCCAGAGTGAACTTGCGATGGCAAGGATAAGAATCAATCCAGACCGGACAACATCCGAGATAATCATAATTGTTTTTCGGCTGAAGCGATCGGAAACAATTCCTGCTAATGGGCCAAGTAAGGCCATGGGAACAGCTAAACAGAGAATAACCAATGAAACTTCCATAGGTGACGCGTTCCACTTCAGCCCAACCAGCGTAAAAATTGCCACTATACTCAGCCAGTCACCAATACTTGAGATTGCCTGTGCACTCATTAACGTCATGTATCCTTTGTTCTTCACTAAACTTTTCACACCGATCTCCTTCTTCCTAAATAACGACATATGTGTCGTTATTAATTGTTATTATTATATCGACATAAATGTCGTTTTGCAACTGTTTTTAGACTACTTTGAGAAAAGTTTTTGTGAATCCACTTAAACAAGCAAAAAGCCTCCTGCTTTAACAGACAGAAGGCTGTGTGTATTTTACTGACGTTTATAGAGTTAGTAGTTCGTGTGATTGGAAATTGCTGTTGGAAAAAGATGTGAAAAGATTAGGGTCTAGCTACAAGACCTCACCTACTTATGGTACGGTTCATTCCTATTAATCTTAAATGCCCTATACACCTGCTCAAGCAGCACTAACCTCATCAATTGATGTGGAAAGGTCATCTTAGAAAAGGATAAAAGCTGATTAGCTCGGCCATACACTTCTTTTGACAAACCTAAAGAACCCCCAATAATAAAGGCGATGGAGCTAGTCCCATATGTGCCTAAACGATCAAATTCTGTTGCTAGCTTTTCTGAAGTCCACATTTCTCCCTCTATTGCTAACGCAATTACATACTGGTCTTGTTTAATATGTTGTAGAATTCTCTCCCCTTCTTTTTGCTTTACCTGAACCATTTCTGCTTCACTTAAATTTTCTGGTGCCTTTTCATCAGCTACCTCTATTATCTGTACCTTTGCATAGGGCTGGAGTCTCTTTAAGTACTCATTAATTCCCTGCAAAAGATATTTTTCCTTTAACTTCCCTACAGTAACTATGGTAATTTGCATAATTTCCTCCAAGTATAAAAATAGTATTTAGAAGATATGTTATTTCCTTGCTCCATTATAAACTTTACTTAGCATAATTAAAAATAATCGTTTTTACTGCACTACTTATTAACAAAGAATCCGCTCATGCATTTAACACCATTCATTACTAAACTTTACTAACCAAAAACTTTAAATTTTTTGTTGATATTTTGTACAATAGGGTTTAAAATAACTATCGTTGCATTAAAATAATATCTTATGCATAAATATAATATTCATTATACAATGCCTATTTCCCTTAAAATTTTATTAAACAAATCTTATTTTGTTAAACAAAAAATCAATAGAGAAAATGAAATATAAAAATAAAGGAGAAAAATATGAACAACCTGAAAAACAACTCAGTATCATTAAATCAGTATGCAAAGTTTGTAATTCCCTCACTAATAGGAATCTTGTTATTTATGACTCCGATTTCTAAGAATGGCGAAGTTACTATTCCTATTGCAATTGTTTCTAATTTTTTATATGGCCTATTAGAAGCGTCATTACCGCTTATTATGACTGGATTAATTACGATTTCAGCACTGATAAGCATTTTGGTTACACTGATTAAACCAAACTTTATAATGGAGAATTCCTTTTTAAAAAGCTTATTTAACCCTACTCCATTTTGGTTAGCTTCAAGAATATTAGGAATGTTTTTTGTGACCGTTACTTATCTTGAACTAGGTCCAAGCTGGATTTGGTCCGAATATACAGGTGGTCTACTACTGTATAGTTTACTTCCTATTCTTTTTGCCGTATTTATTTTTGCTGGTATGCTATTACCATTGCTATTGGATTTTGGACTATTAGAGTTTGTTGGTGCTTTATTAACAAAAGTAATGCGTCCAATTTTCACATTACCTGGCCGTTCTTCTGTTGATACAGTTACTTCTTGGCTAGGGGACGGAACGATCGGGGTATTATTAACGAATAAACAGTATGAGGATGGCTATTATACAAAACGAGAAGCAGCAGTTATTGCGACAACCTTCTCTGTAGTTTCAATTACCTTTAGTCTTGTTGTAATTTCTCAGGTGGAGTTAACCCATCTTTTTGTTCCTTATTACTTAGCTGTTACTTTATCGGGTATTGTTGCAGCGATTATTATTCCTCGTATCCCACCATTGTCACGAATTCCTGATACCTATATCGAGGGTTCTGATAAGAAATATAGTGAAGTAATCCCTGAAGGATATACTCCATATCAATGGGGATTGAAGCAAGCAATTATCAAAGCAGGGCAAAATACAAGTATTTCTGCTTTCTTAATTAATGGATTAAAAAATGTAATGGACATGCTGCTTGGCGTTATTCCTATTGTAATGGCCTTTGGAACATTGGCACTAATTATTGCTGAAAATACACCATTATTTAGTTGGCTTGGAATTCCTTTTATTCCACTTTTAAAGTTACTTCAGGTTCCTGAGGCAGTCGCTGCTTCTCAAACCTTAGTTATTGGGTTTGCTGATATGTTCTTGCCTTCCGTTCTTGGTAGTAAAATCGAAAGCGAATTTACTCGCTTTGTTGTAGCTGGTGTATCTGTATCACAGTTAATTTATATGTCTGAGGTTGGTGGATTAATTTTAGGCTCCAAAATTCCTGTTTCTTTTACACAGCTTATTATTATCTTCTTAGAACGTACTTTAATTACCTTACCAGTAATTGTTTTAATCGCTCATATCATTTTTTAGTCAACGGGTAAAAAGTTATCTCCAGCAAATTGCAAATGCTGGAGATTTTTTTATTACTATCATTTAATTTTTTAACAATTTCTCTTTCAGCTTATCTAACATATCAACAGTCATCTTGTCTAGATCATACTCCGCCTTAAAGCCCCACTCTGCCGCTGCTGCAGATGCATCAATAGAATTTGGCCAGCTATCTGCAATCGCTTGACGTACTGGATCCACATTGTAGTCCAGTTTAAAAGCTGGTATATGCTTTCTTATTGCAGCTGCAATGGCTTCTGGGTCTACACTCATCGCAGTCACATTAAAAGAATTACGATGCTTCAGCTTAGATGGATCTGCCTCCATTAAATTTATAATTGCATTGAGCGCATCTGGCATATACATCATATCCATGAAGGTATCCTTGGCGATATAGGAGGTATATTCTCCTTTTAAAATGGCATCATAATAAATCTGTACTGCATAATCCGTTGTTCCACCGCCTGGAGGTGTAGCATAGGAAATTAATCCCGGAAAACGAAGTCCTCTTGCATCGACTCCAAACTTTTGATAATAATAGTCACTCAATAACTCACCAGATACTTTATTTACTCCATACATGGTGGTTGGTCTTTGAATAGTATCTTGTGGAGTATTATCCTTTGGTGTTGTAGGACCAAATGCACCAATCGAGCTTGGCGTAAAAAACTGCATTTTACGTTCTCTTGCTACCTCTAAGGCATTCATTAATCCATCCATATTAATTTTCCATGCGAGCTGTGGCTTTGCCTCTGCCGTAGCAGATAATAATGCTGCTAAATGAATGATAGTGTCCGCTTGATATTGATTAGCAATCTCTAACATTCTATTCCCATCAGTTACATCCAATAGCTCAAATGGGCCAGATTGTACAACCTCATCCTCTGTTTCTCGAATATCTGTTGCGATTACTTGATTAGATCCATAATCTCTTCTCAGCTTAAGTATTAATTCAGAGCCAATTTGCCCTAAAGCACCTGTTACCATAATTTTCTTCATCTTCATGCCCCCATTAAATAATGCCCATTTCTTTTCCAATTCTCTTATATGCTGCTATAGCTTCATCTAGCATTTCTTTTGTATGTGCTGCAGTAGGCATGTTTCTAATTCTGCCTGTTCCTTTTGGTACGGTTGGGAATACAATCGATTTGGCATAGATACCTGCTTCATACAATCTCTTACTAAACTCTTGGGTTTTTACCTCATCACCAATAATAACTGGGGTAATTGGTGTTTCACTCTTACCAATATCAAAGCCAATTTCTTTTAAGCCTTGCTTTAAATAGTTTCCATTTTCCCATAGTTTTTCGTTTAATTCTGTGCTGTTCATTAGTATTTCAATCGCTTTTGTACTAGCTGCAACATCACCTGGGGTTAAAGAGGTAGAGAAAAGAAACGGTCTGCTTCTTACTTTTAACCAATCAATTAACTCTTTTTTACCAGCAACATAACCACCAACAACACCAATTGCTTTGGATAATGTTCCAATTTGAAAATCGATGCGATCAGATAGGCCAAAATGCTTTACAGTGCCTGCCCCTTTACCTAATACCCCTGAACCATGTGCATCATCAACATAGGTGATTAAATCAAATTCCTCTGCAATCTCAACGATTTCTGGCAGCTTTGCAATATCTCCATCCATAGAAAATACGCCATCTGTGATAACCATAACTTTGTTATATTTGCCTGATTCTGTTGCTTCCTTAGCTTTTGCTCTTAAATCATCCATATCGGAGTGATTGACTCGAATGATTGTAGCGCGAGATAATCGGCAGCCATCAATAATGGACGCGTGATTTAATTCATCGGAAAGAATAGCGTCATCTTTATCCATTACCGCTGAAATCGCTGCCATATTACAGTTAAATCCTGACTGATAAGCAATCGCTGCTTCTGTATGCTTAAACTCTGCTAGTTTTTCCTCTAATTCTAGATGGAGCTTCATCGTTCCGTTAATCGTTCTAACAGCTCCTGCACCTACACCGAATTTTTCGGTTGCTTGATGTGCTGCTTCCTTTAAACGTTGATCCGTTGCTAATCCAAGATAATTATTCGAAGACAAGTTAATTAACTCTTTTCCAGCAATTTTGATAACTGGTCCATTTGGGCTTTCTAAAGGATCGATTACATTATACAAACCCTTATCTTTTAAATCCGCAAGATTAAGCTCTAAAAATTGATCTAATTTCTTACTAGCCATCAATATCCCTCCACGAATATAAATTTAATACATGTGTCCGTCATACAAAAACACTAAACTATTACTTGTCTTTGAAAAACCTTATCCTATTCACTAATAATGTATCATATTCTTCTTAAGATGTTTATATGTGAAAGACAAAAAACAAAAAATTTTTTTATATCAATTTAAATTTATTCTTATTTATTACCTTTAGTATGCATAAAGAGTGAACTGATATTACATTCTATTAATAGATTTTTATTTTAAAACATCTTGACATCTTCATTAAGTTAATTTAGACTGATAATGAAAATCGTTATCAATTAGATTTTTTAAAACACAACTTGGGAGGATATATAATGAAGAATAAAAGATTTTCAGCTCTATTTCTAAGCATTACTCTGATTGTTTCTCTTTTAGCTTTTACTGGATGCACTGCAGGTCCGGAAGAAAAGGCGCCTACCACTGGCGAAAAGGGAAACGAAAATGTAGTTAAAGAAGAACAAATTGTTAACTTATATACAGACCGTCATTATGATACAGATGATGCTCTTTACCAACAATTCACTGAGGAAACAGGAATAAAGGTAAATATTGTTAAAGGTAAATCTGATGAATTAATTGAACGTTTATCTCGAGAAGGAAAAGATACTGAAGCAGACCTTTTAATCACTACAGATGCTGCAAGATTACACAGAGCAAAAGAACAGGCTCTTCTGCAGCCCGTAACTAGTGAAACTGTACTTAATAATGTACCTGAAAATTTAAGAGATGTTGATAATGAATGGTTTGGGTTAACAGTTCGTGCAAGAGTATTGGTTTATTCCTTAGATCGTGTAAATCCATCTGAATTATCCACTTATGAAGATTTAACAAATGAAAAGTGGAAGGGTAAAATCTTAGTTCGTGGTGCAGACAATACTTATAATCAATCTTTATTAGCTTCCTTTATTGCTCTAAACGGTAGAGATAGTGCAAAAGAATGGGCTAGTGGTCTTGTAGCAAATATGGCTAGAACTCCTCAAGGAAATGACCGTGACCAAGCAAAGGCGGTTGTTGCTGGTGAAGGTGATATTGCAATCATGAACACCTATTATGTAGGTAAAATGCTTAACTCTTCTGACCCTGAAGAGGTTAAAGTAGCGAAGCAGGTTGGAGTTTTCTTCCCTAACAAAGATACAAATGGTACTCATATCAATGTAAGTGGTATTGGCTTAACAAAGTATGCTAAGAATCAGGAAAATGCAGTTAAATTAATCGAATTTTTAACAGGTGACAAAGCTCAAAAGGAATTCGCGGAAGCAAATTACGAATACCCAGTAAAAGCAAATGTAGAGGCATCTGAATTGCTTAAATCATGGGGAGAATTTAAAACCCAAGATATCAACCTATCAAAGCTTGGTGAATTTAACGCAGAAGCAATCAAGATCTTTAACGAAGTTGGTTGGAAATAAAGCGAGACTTATTTCGAGGATTGAATCAACTCCCTCTTACGGTGTTGAAGAGGGAGTCTTGATGAAACCGAAGATAAAAAGTGAAAAGCGGCCTGTACAAGGCCGTTTTTTTACAATAATCATAGTTACTATCATTTACTTCAATTTATAGTTACCTCAATTAAAGGACGTGTTTTAATTGAAAATCATCCAAAAGATGAAAATGAATTTTAATATTTGGGCTATCTTAAGCTTCGTTTTTATCATTTTAATCATTTTGCCTAACCTAAATATTATTATCAATTTATTCTCCAAACCAAATGAAAATTGGTTTCATATTCAGGAATATTTATTACAGAGCTACATTGTTAACACATTTCTTCTCATTTTATTTACTGGGTTATTCACAATCTTGGTCGGAACTAGTTTAGCATGGCTAATCTCCATGTATGATTTTCCATTTAAAAATTTCTTTAGCTGGGGATTAATTTTGCCACTAGCTATTCCTCCATATATTGCTGCCTATACTTATAGTGGAATTTTAAATTACACAGGTGTATTACAAACCTTTTTAAGAAATACCTTTGAAATTCAGGTAAATCAAAAATTCTTCAATATCATGTCCATTCAAGGCGCTATTTTTATTTTTACAATGTTTTTATTTCCCTATGTTTATACTATTACTAGAGCTTTTTTAGCAAAACAATCGGCTTCTCTAATTGAGAATGCACGGATATTGGGAAGAAGCCCCTTGGAAATTTTTATTTTTGTAATTTTACCACTTTCAAGGGCAGCCATTATTGGTGGCGCAAGTTTAGTGGTTTTAGAAGTACTAAATGATTATGGTGTAGTTAGCTATTTTGGAATACCTACATTTAGCACTGCAATTTTTAGGACCTGGTTTGCCATGGGTGACATTGACTCAGCAATTAAGCTTTCTGCCATTTTGATGTTTATTGTGTTCCTGATGTTATTAGTAGAAAAAATTTTACGAGGCCGAAGAAAATATAGCTTTACCACCTCAAAAATTAGGCCACTTACACCAATTAAGCTAAAAGGAATAAAGAGCTTACTTGCATTTTCTTATAGTGCTATCATTTTCAGTTTAGGCTTCCTTATTCCAACACTTCAGTTATTTTCTTGGACTCTTTTAACCTATGAAACAGTCCTTACAAGGGATTTTTTCACCATTATTTATAATTCTCTTTTTGTTGCACTCATTGCAGCCACTTTAATCCTACTTGCTGCCATCGTTATTGCAAACTTTAACCGAATAAATGAAGGTGCTATTGCGAAATTTTACTCTAAAGTTACGACAATGGGTTATTCTATTCCAGGAGCAGTAATTGCAATTGGTGTAATTGTATTATTTATTCTCTTGGATAATCAATTATATTGGTTATATCAAATGTTTGATCCCGAGGCTAAAAAGCTATTGTTAAGTACAAGTCTTGTTATGTTAATTTTTGCTTATACTATCCGATTCTTAGCGATTGGCTACAATTCCATTGATGCTGGATATGAGAAGGTTGGAAAAAAGTTTTTTGAGGCTTCAAGACTCTTAGGCTTTAATATAACACAAACCTTTTTTAAAGTTGATTTACCAATGATCAAACCGGCAGTAGTTAGCGGATTTATTTTGGTCTTTGTAGATATTTTAAAAGAACTACCTCTCACCTTAATTTTAAGGCCATTTAACTTTGACACATTAGCTACTAAAGCTTATCAATATGCCAATGATGAGATGATTCACGAGGCAGCTGTTTCTTCATTTATCATTATTTTAATTAGTGCTATTTCTATTTATGTTTTTAATAAAGCCTTAAATAAGGAGGCGTCCTAAGATGTACGTTGAGATTAATAATTTAAGTTTTCGATACAAAAATGCAAATGAGGATACCATTAATAACTTTAACTTAAGTATTGAAAAGGGGGAAATCGTCTCAATCTTTGGAGAAAGTGGAAGTGGAAAAAGTACAATATTAAGACTAATTTCTGGTTTAGAGCTTCCTACTAATGGTTCTATCATGATTAATGGTAAAAAGATGGTTGATGAAACAAGCTTCGTAATGCCCGAAAATCGAGGCATAGGAATGGTCTTTCAAGATTATGCCCTTTTCCCGCATATGACAGTTAAAGAAAATGTTAAATTTGGTCTAAAAAATTATAGCAAAAATGAAAAGCTTTCCCGCGTAAAGGAAGTTTTAAATATGGTTGATTTAGAGGAATTTGCGGAGCGTTATCCACATGAGTTAAGTGGTGGTCAACAACAAAGGGTTGCCTTAGCCAGAGCATTAGCTCCAAATCCTTCCCTTTTACTTTTAGATGAGCCTTTTAGTAATCTAGATGCTGATTTACAAATTAAAATCCGAGGTGAGCTTAGACGGATTATTAAAAAAACTGGTATTACTTCTATTTTTGTAACTCATGACCGTGAAGATTCAAGAGCAATCGCAGATAAAATCGTTATCTTACGTAAAGGGATTATTACGAAAATTGGAGACCCAAAAGAAGTTTTTCCTAACGAACCACCAGTTTGGTGCTAATAAAAAATAAGCAGAAGCAACGAAATCGCTTCTGCTTATTTGTTTTATTGTTCATTCGTAGGGAAATCAGTTAAGGTTAAATCCGCTGTCATTAAACGGCCTTCACGATAAAAAGTCACTTTCATCTTTTCTCCAACCTTCTTTTCCTTGTATAGGAACTTTCTTAAATCAGATGAACTTTTAATCTCTAATTGATCAAGCTTAATAACAACATCTAATCTCCTTAAACCCGCTGTTCCTGCTGGGCCAAAACGACTTACTTCTGCTAACACTATTCCATTTGACACAGTAGTAGGCAGCTTTAATACCTCTTTTCGTTCTTGACTTGTAACCTGAGCAAGATCTATTGGGGTTATTCCCATATATGGTCGTTTAACTTTTCCACCCTCAATTAATTGTTCAATAACCGGTTTAGCATCACTTATCGGGATTGCAAACCCTAAACCCTCAACACCGCTTTTCGCTATTTTAGAGCTATTAATTCCAATAACCTCTCCGTTAATATTTACTAAAGCTCCACCACTATTACCTGGATTAATTGCTGCATCTGTTTGAATTACTTCTGTTTCCCAATCCGCTTGCCCATCTCCATCTAAATCTTGAGCAATAGAGCGATTGCCTGAGCTTACAACACCAACAGTGATTGTTTGAGAGAACTCTAGACCAAGAGGATTTCCAATCGCTATAGCAGGTTCCCCTGGATTAAGATTTGTTGAATTTCCAAACTGAGCAACAGTATCTACTGCATCTTCCCTTACAGAGATAACCGCTAGATCCGTTAATTGATCAGCACCTAAAACCTTAGCTGGGATTCTTGTACCATCTGCTAAAGCGATTTCTACATCCTTCGCATTGGCGATGACGTGATAATTAGTTACAATATATGCCTGACCGTCCTTTTTCTCAAAAACAACCCCTGATCCAACACCTGCTTCCACTGTTCGAGTTGTCCTTGACCAAATGGAAGATTGCTCTTGAATATTTACAACGCCTATAACAGCAGGTTTTACTTTTTCTGCAGCTTCCACAATACCTGTGCGGACATCAACATTAACTTGAGTATGTCCTTTGGAATCCTGTGTAGTTTGCTGATTTTGTTCTCCCTGTTCTGAAGTTGGAGGCTTAGTACTTGGGCTTATATCAATAAATCCATTATTAATGAAAGTAGGTAATAGTAATAATACGACTAATCCCCCGACGATTGCAGAAATAATTGAGTTTAAAAAGCTAAAGTTTGATTTTCTTCCCCTTTTTCTAGACTGATTAAAATCATAATCATCTTGATAAAAACTCATCTTCTCCACCATCCTCTTTTAAATACTCTCATTATTTCTATCATTTTATTAAATATACTTTTGTCTAAAAATTTAATAAAAGGCAATAATGATGATATAAATAATAACGGTTGTTATATTAGGAGGGTTTCTTAATGAAACAATTTCAATCGATTTCTAAAGAAGTAGATATTATCGGGCAAATAGCCGATTTAAAAGAAGTAGATTACAAAAATATGCTAGTTTTAACCGCATTAATAGAGCTACTCATTGACAAAGGAATTATTAGCCGAAAAGAAGTTCTACAAAAAACGAATCTTCTTGATTTGGAAATGAAGCTTGATGATCTACTTCAAAATTAAAGATCGATTACTATGACTCTCTAACCGATATAAATCGGTTGGTTTATCAAAGTATGTTCTTAACAAATGAATATCCTTGTCTGTGATACCATGATCCTCTAAAATATTTCTTACTGCTAAGTGAGCTAGCTCTGGTAGATTATTTTCCTTACTCAAATGAGCCAAAAGCACTTGTTGTGTATTATTTGTAATAATTTCTGCTAGCGCCTCTCCAGCAGCTTCATTGGATAAATGGCCAACATCACTTAGTATTCTTTGCTTTATACTCCAAGGATATGATGAAACCCTTAACATTTCAATATCATGATTTGCTTCAAAAATTAAGGCATCAGATCCCTTAATTTTTTCTTTTATTTTTGAACTTACATAGCCAAGATCGGTTACTAAGCTAACTTTGTATTTATCCCTGTAAAAAACATAGCCAACTGGTTCCTTAGCATCATGGGAAATAGGGAACGACTCAATAGCCAATGGGCCAAATTCTAATATACTTCCTGTATCTATCCGATGAATTAAGGATTCCTCAATGGCTCCAACGCTTTTCGGTAAGCTATCCAGTGTATTTGAGTTAGCATAGACCGGAATTTTATACTTTCTCGCAAGTACTCCGATACCTTTTACATGATCATCATGTTCATGAGTAATAAAAACACCATTTATTTCACTTATTCCAATACCAATCTTACTTAATGCGTCTTCTACTTTTTTTCCACTAAGTCCTGCATCAATTAAAAAATGATGTCGCTCTGTACCAATATATATAGCATTTCCTGTACTGCCACTAGCTAGAACACTGTATTGTAGCAATTATTTCCCCCCAAGTCCTGTTGCAACTTATTTTTCTTCTATGATATTGATATTATTTTCGACAATCCCAGTCATTGCGTTAATATAAATTGTCTCTAGCTTTCCATCGAGTTGATAGACAATTTGCCATACAGGGGTTAAAACCTGGATAAGTGAAGGTTTTGCCTGTCCCTGATAGCCTAAATTTATTAAACGTATTCTTGCATTTTCCTTTATAAGCTGATTATTTATGATTGTTTGTACTGCAGAGTAGGCAGGTATCACTTGTCGGTCAGAGCCCTTATTCATGACTTCTAGATAGCTTTGAGAATATCCAAGAATGGTATTATCCTTTAAATAAATTTCAAGTTTTGAATCAAAATATGGTTTATTATTATTGATTTGATAATACGAAATCCGACTCTCATCGCTATTTGTAGGATTATAAGTATACTGATCAAAAAAATTAATGTACTTTTCTATTTTGGCTTCAATCACTGAACGTTGAAATGGCTCTTCCAATAATAACGGTTGATAAAACTTAAAGTAGATTTTTCCTTCGTCAAGAACAAAGGCGCCCTCTGGTGTTTCTTTTTCAGTAAACTTAAAATCTTTATTTTTAACCTGGAGGAATTGCATATCCGGGATTTCCTTAGGTATTTCCACCTCTATGTGTATTCCTTGGGACAATAAAGATTCCTTTAACTCATCCACCGTATTTCCAGACCATTGAACATTTTGAAGATATTCTCTTTCTTTCAAGTATAGCTGATAGCCTATTAAAATATTTAAAAAAAGAAAGCTAACAATTAGGAGACTTTTTGCTTTATTCCAATCCATAATTACACCCCACTCTGAAAAGCAGGAATCTCAAAGATTTGAGAATCTTGATAATTTACATGCCACACAGGAATTAACTCTAGATAGTCCTTTGTTCTTTTTACCTGATACCTTAATTCTACCAAATTAATATCATTTGCAAAAATTCCTTTTTCCTCCAACAACCTTAAAAGTTCAGTACCACTAAATATTAAAACTTCTTCTGTTGCTAAATTTTGATCTAAAAGAATCATTGCTCTTTGATATGCATGGGCTATTCCGCCACTCATATTTAGAACAATTTCACCATACTTTTCTTTCTCATCAATAATCGGGTATCCTTCTAAATATTGATGAAAATATAGTACACTTTGGTTTGATTGTTCTAAATGTTCTAGAGAATCTAGTTGATAACTTCCTTCCCAACCACCATGCTGGTTAACAAAGCGAACTGCCCCTTGTAAATCCTTTTGAAGGTCATTAGGATTTGGGATGTCATTTATGGAATGATAAAAATAGTTAATGTAATATTGATGTGGATAAACCTGCAAGCTCCGACTACCATCTGTATAAAGGATATGATCCCGATAATCTTTGTCATATACTTTTCTTACAAGCGCTGGATCAATAAATAAGAGCTGAATAAAATCATCATCAGATAATGGTGTGTAAAATTTTTTCACTATATTCATCTTTATCTCTTCATTTGGAAGATAAAAAGCAGTCTTCACCATTACCTTTTCTTTTTCCTGTTGCCAATAATAACTATAATCTTTTAGATCATTAATGTTATTTAAGTAATGATTTAACATTCCATTTGTAACTGATGGCTTAGCAGCATACACCTTATCCATTTGATCCGATAAAAAATATGCAATCATATTATCATTATTATCCGTGGTTATCCATACCCGATTAATACTCTCAAGCGGGATAATATCTGATGGAATAATGAAAATTTGCATTAATAAAGAATTAGATAATCCGGGACCAAAAACAATTTCGATTCCTTCTTTATTCTCCATAATATCTTCCCAATCTAGAACACGGTATACGGGGTAAAAATTATGAAACGACCAGTTTTTCATTTCTTCTTCTAATGATTTAAACAATATATTATTATTAGCAACTAGATAATGTTGATTATCTCCAGAATGAATAATAAGATGTTTTGGTTTTAAAACATGGCGAAGCTCTAAGTCTTTACCAAACTTTAATCTTGTTTGATATTCTAATGGAGTAGTATGATCATTATATGGACTATAGTAAATCAATAACCAGGTTAAGATTAAGCTATTGATTACTAAAATAATTAAAATTATCGATTTTATCTTTTCCTTCACGTCGAAACCTCCTGTTCAAACGAGGCAGGAATATAAAAGTTTACTCTTGTGCCAACCCCAACTTCACTTTCAATCACAATTTCCCCTTGATGAGCCCTAATAATTTCCCGCGCAATTGCTAGACCTAATCCAGTACCACCTAGTTCCCTTGAGCGTCCCTTGTCCACCCGATAAAACCTTTCAAATAGTCTACCTAGATGTTTCTTAGGGATTCCTATTCCTGTGTCCTTTACCTCCACAAATAAATAGTCCTGCTTTAATCTAACGGTTACTGTAATACTTCCGTTTTCCCCTGTATATTTTATCGCATTAGAAATTAAATTATCTAAAACTTGATCAATCTGATCACGGTCAATAAATATCGTAGGTAAGTAATCCGGTATATCTGTTTTTAATTGAATAGATCTTTGCATTGCTTGAAAGCTAAAACGGTCTGTAACCTCTTCGATCATTTCTATAATATTCGCCATTTTTCTATTGAGGCTGATTTGATTTTCATCTAATCTCGATAATTGTAATAAATCAGTTACAAGCCTAATCATTCGATTGGTTTCATGAGAAATTACCTTCAAAAATCTTTCAGCCAATTGCCTATCTTCAATCGCTCCATCCTCTAAGGCCTCTAAATAGCTTTTTATAGAAGTTAAGGGAGTGCGCAGCTCATGAGATACATTAGCCACAAAATCTTTTCTAAGCTGTTCTAGCTTTTGTTCGTTAGTGACATCCTGTAAAACCACAATCATTCCAATTTCGCCTATGTTTACCCGTTGAATCATACTAAAGCTAAGCTTCAAAAGCTTGTTTTCGTTCTCTATTTCATATGAATAAATAAACTCTCGATCATCATTAGGTATTTCTAAATTTGGTAGAATACGATTTAGAAAATGATTAAGAACAAGCTCTTCTTGTAATCCTATAATTTCTAATGCCCTTTGATTTACAACAACTACTTTTCCTAATGAGTTAGTCGCTATTACACCATCACTCATGTGAGACAAAATAGAGCTTAACTTTTCCTTTTCCTCTTGATTTTGTTCTAGAGCTTCATTTAAACGAATGGCCAATGTGTTAAATGCATTTCCCAATTTGCCAATCTCGTCATCCCCATATACCTTAACCTGCTGATTAAAGTCCCCTTTTATCATCCCCATAGTCTGATTAGTAATTTCTTTAATTGGTCTAGTAATCGTTCTTGATACAACAAAGCTTAACGCAGCAGTTATAGTTAATGCAATAATGGTAGCTGTTAATAAGATATTGTTAATTCGATAGATTGTGCTATACATCTTCTCCATGGAAGCCTGAAGGTAAACCGCTCCAAGTATGTGATTGTCTCGTTTAATAGGAACTGCTAAATACTTCGTTCTATGCCCTGTTTTATCATCAATTTTAACCGATTCATCCTTTGTCCCTAATAATGCGCGATTAACCTCTGGCTGATATACCCTCTGCCCAATAATATTTTTGTTCCCTTTTTCTGTTGTCGTTATTACTACTCCACTATTATCAACTATAGAGACATCCACTTCATTTAACGCAAACAAATGGTCAACCAAATAATTAATTTCCTCTTTTATGTTCTCTCTATTTTCATTAATTAAATAGCTTTCTAAATTAGCAGATAATAAATTAGCCTGAGTATCTAATGTCTCATTAAAATTATCAATATAATATCTCTCTAATGACCTAATGAAATAGACACCAATAATCTGCATCGATATTAAAATTAATAAAATATAAATTACTACTAGCTTCCACTGTATGCTTTGGAAAATATTTACCCTTTTCAAAATCCATATTCCCCTTTTGCGGGATTACGCATCACATATCCTAATCCTCTTCGAGTTGTAATATAAACTGGTTCACTTGGGTTGTCTTCAATTTTCTCTCGTAAACGTCGAATAGTTACATCAACAGTACGAATATCACCTAAATAGTCATAACCCCATACATATTGTAGTAAATGCTCTCTTGTTAATACTTGACCTACATGCCTAGCTAAATAGTGTAATACTTCAAACTCCCGGTGAGTCAATTCTATATTTATATTATTTTTTTTAACGATATAGGTAGAGGGATTAATATATAATTCATCAACCTGAATTGTAGTCACATTTGCCATTGAGGCTTCATTTGTTCGTCTGAGATTGGCTTTTACTCTTGCTAACAATTCTCGGGTCGAAAATGGCTTAGTTACATAATCATCTGCCCCAACCTCTAATCCATAGACCTTATCGTTTTCTGAATCCTTCGCAGTTAGCATAATAATCGGTTGATCCGAAAACTTCCTTATTTCCTTACATACCTCATATCCATCTATACCCGGAAGCATAATATCTAATAAAATAAGGTCTGGTTCTACCTGTTTTGCTTTATTTATTGCTTCGAGGCCATCATAAACCGTATAAACTGTATATCCTTCTTTTTCTAAGGTAAACTTTAATATATCAGAAATTGGGTGTTCATCTTCTACCACAAGTATTTTAAACTTCATTTTATCCCCTCCATTAAAGAAAATATTAAACAAATGAAACAAAAATCCTTTAATTTTCGTCTAGTATTTAAAATCAGCATTAAAAAGTTGTCTTTAATGTCCTTTTTAAGTATATAGCAAAAGTCTTAGTTTTTCCGATACGTTATTCCTTTAAAGAACTTGGATTTCCTTAAAGTATAAAAAAAAGGCAGGCTTGTCCAAGTAAACAAACCCACCTATTCTCAACATTCTATTTTATCTACCTATATAGTTTAATGGATTACGACTAGACCCATTAACAAGTACTTCAAAGTGCAAATGAACACCTGTAGAGTTACCAGTAGTACCCATTACACCTACTTTCTGACCTTTACCTACTTTATCACCTACGGAAACACTAATGGAACTCATATGTGCATATAATGTTTTTACTCCATTGCCATGACTAATTATAACAGATTTACCGTATCCACCATTCCATCCTGCTTGAATAACGGTCCCACTATCTGCAGCTTTTATTGTGCGATCAGATACTCCAGAAATATCAATTCCGTCATGAGTGGTACCCCATCTAGCACCATAGTTACTAGTAATAATTCCACCAGCAGTTGGCCATAAATATGATCCAGTTCCACGAGAAGGAGCTACTTTTGTTCCTCGTTTAACAATTTTAGTCACTGGCTCTTTCGTTACTTTTTCAGTCAAAATTTCTTTGGAAACAACAATCCCGTTTTCCTTTTTTACTTTATAGGTGACTTCTTTTTCGCCTTCCTTACCCTCTTGAATCACCTTAGATTCATTGACAAACATACTTGAATCTTTCTGTTTTTCTATTTGATAATCAATAGTTTCTGTATCAATAACCGTTTCTACCGTTTCAACAGTTACTTGCGGTGTTAATGTTGTTACGTTAAGTTCATCACCAATATTAATATATTCACCTTTTAATTCAGGATTTAATTGATACAACTGGTCAGTAGATAGGTTATGCATATATGCAATTTCAGAGATTGTATCTCCATCTTGCACAGTATAAACCTTTTCTTCCAAAGTACCTTTTTTAAGTAAACTTAGCATATCTTCTTCTGAAATAATATTTGAAGGATTTATATCTACATCTTTAAAAGATACTTCTTCTTTAATATTAACAGTCTCTAATTTGGTTCCAGTATTCGCAGATTTTTGTTCTGTAGAAGAAGCCATAACACCCGCTTTTCCTTGGTTCGGTGTATATGCTTCCTTGATTTTCTTCAAGATACTATCAGCAGTAGCCTGATCTTTTACAAAGCCAACTTCTTTGCCATTAACAATTAAAGCTACCCCAGTTGCTTTAATGTTAAAAACATCTTGTAATGAAGAAATTGCTTGTTCGTTATTGAACTTTCCTTTAAACTTCTTTTCTTCAGTAAAAGTAATCTGGTTATTTATATCTAATTTATCTAGTCCGTATTCAGATTGCGCCTTCGTTAATTGCTCATTTTTCCAATCATCTACGAGTTTTGTATTATCTACAATCCCAATCTCTTTGCCATCTACATATACATGGTATAAGGTTACAGCGTTTGCCTCATAATAATAAAGACTAGATAAACCAGTTATAAGAACCCCTGCTATTGCACCAATAATGATTGCTTTATTTTTTTTATTGTTATATTTAGTTTTTTTATTTTCTGTAAATCTTATCATGGTTTCCTTCCATTTTCCTTTAACATTGGAAATGGTTTCGTTGAAATTCGGCATATTAGCCTCCCCATTAAACATTTATTTTTGTCTGGCCTATATTTTTTATATGTATAACCCAAACAGCTTGTTTTAAAAAAAGGTTATAGCTTTCCTTATATTAAAAATTTAGCATAATAGTGCTTGTACTAGCAAGTGTTAATATTTGAAAATTGAAAGGACGAAAAAAAAATGTCAAACAATAGAAACATTTTGGCTTCCTTCA
The DNA here is from genome assembly GCA_002441135.1 of Caryophanales bacterium UBA6259. Taxonomy (GTDB): domain Bacteria; phylum Bacillota; class Bacilli; order Tepidibacillales; family Tepidibacillaceae; genus UBA6259. Next base: position 60,328 of record DJVJ01000043.1, read on the forward strand.
AGACCATTGATGATGCCAAAAATGCTGCACAAGAATTACAAAATAGTGGCTTTAAAGATTTACAAGTGGATCAAATAGGAAAATATGCTGGCAATAATTTAAATGATATTACCAATCCAGTCTCAAGTAACTTTGACAGCCTAACTGATCTTACCCTTGGATCTCTCGTTAATAAAAACGCCGAAATCTTAAATGCAGTTGATGTGAGTGCTAGTGGCATGTCTGACGGTGCACACATGGAAATAAACCAAAATGTACTCTTAACGGTTGTAACAGATGAGGCACATGCAAAACAAGTAGAAACTATAATCAATCTTTATAACGGAGTTATTTAGAGGAAGGTTTCTTTTTATTCAACGCCAAATTTTGGCTGATTTAGCTAAATTAATAGACTTCGATAATTAGTAAAGCTTGGCTTCTTACAAACTGATAAATAAACCCCACTTGTCTAACAAGTGGGGTTATTATATGTATTGAATTTAATGGTGGTTCGGGACGGAATCGAACCGCCGACACGAGGATTTTCAGTCCTCTGCTCTACCGACTGAGCTACCAAACCAAATTTATAAAAACTCCCACCCACGCCTGCTTCGCATGCTGGGTTCGAATCCCTTTATCGATGAACTAACTGTTGGTGACCCGTAGGGGATACACTCGCTTTGCTCGTGACTCCAACATCGGTTCTCTGCGTCGCATATTAACGCTCCTTGTTCACCGTGTTTCCGACCCACCCACGCCTGCTTCGCATGCTGGGTTCGAATCCCTTTATCGATGAACTATACTGTTGGTGACCCGTAGGGGAT
>DJVJ01000027.1:0-18240 GCA_002441135.1 Caryophanales bacterium UBA6259
CTGGGATGTACAGTATTACTCCGGCATAACAAATATTACTGCTGATGTGGTAGCTGGTACCTTTCTGACACCTGATCTTGAAGCTGGGGCTTATTATCCAATTACATTAAGAGTGACACCAGTTGGTGCTAGCTGCGGTGATAGTTATGTAGTTACTTTAAAATCCGCTTCAGATACTTGTCCTGAGCAAACTTGTACAGGTGCGATCGATGTAGTTGAGGCTGTAGTTACATTGGCTTGTCCATTATTGAATATCACCAAAGATGATAGTAAAACTTTTGTTACGCCTGGGGAAGCTACCACTTATGTTATCGATTTTAGTAACATCGGTGATGCGACAGCAAGCAATGTAATTATTACAGATATTCTTCCTGCAGGTGTCACTTATCAAAATTCTTTTCCAAATCCTACAAGCATCGCCTATAATACACCAAATCCGGGGGAGACAACAATAATCTGGAATATGGGAGCTTTATTCGTTGACAGTGGAACATTTATAAATTCGATTGATGTTCAAGTAAACTTAGATACCATCCCCGGTACTACTCTGACCAATACGGTAACTGCAGATTATCAGGATATTATGGGCAACGTCTTTCCACAAGTCACTGCTCAAGATACCGACACTGTAATAGGATTCCCTTTGACAAAACAAGTAAGCAGTGAATTTGCAATGTGGGGTGATACGTTAACATACACCCTAACTCCTAACTTTAAAGAGGATGAACTATTAAGTAATGTACGTATTATTGATTCGATACCTGAAGGGACAACATATGTTTCAGGTAGTGCCAATGCGAACGGTACTTATGGTGCTTATACACCGTTACCTGCTGTACCTGGTGTTGATTTAGATAATGGTCTTACTACAAGCATGACGGTAAGTACCAACTTCGTTAACCCTGGTACTCCTATTACCGTTACGTTAAATGTTCAAAGTACCGCTGCGGTTCTCAATGTTTCTCCAACAGATCTCGTTGTAAGTGGTGGTGATTATACTGTCACAGGACCAGTACCTACCATTGCCAATGTCCCTGCGGGTGGGGCTGGCGTGAACTACGTGTGGACTGTTACACCTCTTGACACCGCTGAATATATCTTCACGGCTGGTGCAATCAATGATCTTGAAACAGTAATATGGCCTGATGCAAGTTCTTCTAGTGTACTTTCTGCCGAAGGTGGACCAGACGTAGTTACATGGGACTTGGGTAGCAATCTTCTAGCTATGAATGGTGTAGACCTTATTAGTGGTGTTGGCCCAGGAATCTATGCCTTCCGTGGGGATGATAGAATTGACTTTTGGCGTTATGAGGTATTAAACAATGCTTGGAGCACCATGGCGAATGCACCTAGCACAGTCAAGGAAGGTGGAGCGTTGGCCTACGATGGTGGCGGTTATTTAAATGGATATTTCTATGCACTTCGTGGTGATGGAACAAACGCATTTTGGCGCTTTGATATTGACGCGAACACCTGGCAAGTACTTTTGAATACACCTGCTACAGTGAAAAACGGGGGCGCACTTGTCTACTTAGATGGATTCGTATATGCTCTTCGAGGAAATAATACTACAGCATTTTGGCGCTATGACCCTACAACCAATACGTGGGCTGTATTGGCAACCACACCATCAACTGTGGAACAAGGAGGAGCACTGACCACTGATGGAACCTATATTTACGCCCTTCGCGGTGATAACAGTACAGAATTTTGGCGTTATGACCCTACAACCAATACATGGATCAGTCTTACATCAACTCCTCAAAACGTAAAATGGGGCGGTGCTCTAACGACAATCGGAAATTACATTTATGCCACTCGTGGAGATGACAAACGGGATTTCTGGAGATATGACATCGTTGCTAATACTTGGAGCATCATGGCAAATACACCTGGTACTGTGAAAGAAGGCGGTGCTTTAACTACTGATGGTACGTATGTTTACGCATTACGTGGTGATGGTAGCACGGGTTTCTGGCGCTATGACCCCGCAACAAATTCTTGGAACATATTAGCCACAACTCCTCAAAACGTAAAATTTGGTGGGGCATTAGCTTATGTAGAAGGCACTGAACTACAACTTCGGATTACAACTTTATCTGCAGGGCCTACCTTGGTTACTACTGGTGATACTGTGTATGTTAGTATGACGTTGTTCTCTTCAGATGGTATAAATAATGTTATACCAAGCGCATTGACTATAACTTCTACTGGTGGTGCTACAGCGGCATTAATTACCGGTCCAACACCAGTCAGTCAAAATATTCCTGCAGATGGATTTGTTACCTTTACATGGGAATATTTAGTTACATCGGGTACAGCTCCAGGAAGCCTACAATTTAGTGGAAATGCTACAGGTGATGGTCCCATCATCTTCCCTATCGGAACTTCAAATAGCGTATTAGTTAGCCCTATATTAACTTATCAGGTGACCGTTGATACAGATGCAGGAAGTCCAATAGTCAATACGGCCATGTTCTTAGAAGAAAATTACTTTGAAATTGGCATAGAATCGAATGAAGTAATAACCAATCTGGGTGGAAGCATCGGAGATTATATCTGGTACGACTCCAATGGTGATGGTGTACAGGATCTTACTGAAAATGGAATTTCTAGTGTAACTGTTATTTTAACTCCTCCAGCCGATGTTGATCTTGGGAATGGTCTTGGTGTACCTGTAACAACTGTTACTGATGCCAATGGCTTATATTTATTTGATGCATTACCTCCGGGTCTATATACCGTAAATGTAGATACTTCTACATTACCTATCGGTATGATTGAAACATTTGATCCAGATGGTATCTTTGACAATAGTACTACAGTTAATCTAACTGCAAATGAGAATTATTTGTTAGCTGACTTTGGCTATGATGACAGTGGTGTGATTGGTGATACTGTGTTCGCAGATTATAATGGAAATGGCGTACAGGATCTAGGAGAACCTGGGTTGCCTAACATTACCGTTAACCTTTACCAAGATAATAATGGTGATGGAATCATCGACGATGGCGACACACTTCTTGCAGTAACGACTACAGATGCGAATGGTAACTATAGTTTTACTGGACTTCCAGCTGATGATTACATCGTTTCTGTTGACGAAACGGATCCTGATTTGCCTGCTGGGTATGAAGCCACAACGATTAATCCTATGCCAGTGAGTATTACTGCTGGGCAAACCTATAACAATGCAGATTTTGGCTTTACTGATTATGGCTCCATTTGTGGTGTGATCTGGGATGATGCAAACAGAAACGGAATCATCGATCCTGATGAGGCTAGATTTTCGGGAGTCCAGGTCGTTCTAACTGGTCCAACCGGCACCGTTTATTTGAACACGAATCCTGACGGGTCATATTGCTTTGAAAACCTACCTGCTGGGGATTACACCGTCACTGTTAATACAAGTACTCTACCATTAGGTTATGAAGAAACCTATGATCCGGATGGTATTTTGGATAATGGCACTACCGTTAACTTAACAGTGGGAGAGGATAACACTTCTAACTTTGGGTATGATGGAACAGGTGTGATTGGTGATCGTGTCTGGAATGATGTGAATGGAAATGGACTTCAAGATCCTGGTGAATTAGGTATTGCCGGTGTAACGGTCTGGCTTTATGAAGACCTTAATGGTAATGGCCAAATCGATCCGGGAGAACCACTCATTGCTACGGATGTAACCGACGTTAATGGTATCTATAGCTTTACTGAATTGCCACCGGGTAATTACGTGGTGAAGGTAGATCAAACAGCTTTACCTCAATATACAAATACAACACCTAATCCTTTACCAGTGAATCTACTACCTGGCCAAATCAATAACAATGTAGATTTCGGATTTGGTCCATATGCTGAAATAGGTGATTTTGTATGGCATGATATTAACAATAATGGCGTTCAAGACCTTGGAGAACCTGGGTTGGCTGGTGTTACCGTTACTCTTACTCCACCTTCAAATGTCGATTTGGGCAATGGTCCAGGTGTTCCAATCAATACAGTTACCGATGCAAATGGCTACTATCTATTTGATACTCTTCCAGCAGGACAATACACGGTAACCGTAACTTCACCAGGAGGATATGTTGCTACTACTACCACTTCGTATATCGTAAATGTGGTCGCGGGAGATTATTCTTTAAATAACGACTTTGGGTTCCGTGGTAACGGTAGTATCGGAGATACCGTATGGTATGACACGAATGGTAATGGGATACAAGATATTGGGGAGGTTGGAATCGGAGGAGTTCGGGTTTACCTTTTTGAAGATGCAAATGGCAACGGATACTTTGATGATGGAGAACCATTAATTGATTTCATGGATACCGCTCCAGACGGGTCCTATCTCTTTAATGACCTTCCTCCAGGACAATATCTAGTGATGATCGAACCAACTGATTACCCTCTAAATACAGGACCTACTACACCTCCAGTCCAAGTGGTGCAACTCGTGGAAGACGAAAACTATACGCAGGCTGATTTTGGCTTCGGACCATTTAGTGCAATTGGCGACACTGTCTATTTCGACGCAAACTATAATGGCGTTCAGGATACAGGTACTACCGATGAATATGGGTTCCCGAATGTAACAATATATTTATATCAATCGGATGAAAATTGCAATCCAATAGGGGATGTTATCGCGACAGAAGTTACGGATCAATTCGGACATTATTTCTTTGAAGGGCTTGCAGCCGGCTATTACAGGGTGGTCTTAGATCAAACAACGATTCCTACAGGCTTAACCGTAACAACACCAAGTGGTGGGTTCTATTGCCTAAACCTTGCGCAAGATCAATTTTACTCCCGAGCTGATTTCGGTCTTAATGGAACTTCAAGTATCGGTGACTTTGTATGGAACGATCTTAATGCTGACGGTATACAAGATCCTGGTGAAGCCGGTGTAGCCGGCGTTACGGTTCAGTTGTGGATGGATATTAATGGGGATGGTGTTCTAAATACAGGCATAGGCGGAGATTTACTGGTTACATCCACAGTAACTGACGCGAATGGTATTTACACCTTTAACAATCTAAATATTGGTACCTATTTCGTAAAAATAATTGTACCTATTGGATTTGTAGCGACGACACCTACAGTGTTGACTGAACCGATAAATGTAGATGGCACATTAATAACGAATGCAGACTTTGGTATTGTGAACGAGCTCGAATATGTGAATATCGGTGACTTTGTATGGCTCGACTTGAATGCCAATGGTCTCCAAGATCCTGGTGAACCGGGAATTCCAAATGTTACTGTTAATCTAATGCTACAGGATGAATTAGGGAACTGTGGAGGAATTATCGCAACAACACAAACTGACCTTACAGGACATTACATGTTCATGGGAATTACTCCTGGTGCCTACTGTGTTCAGGTGAACAGTAGTACATTACCGGTAGATATGACTTTATTACCAACATTAGCGAATGTCGGGGATAATGATACCATTGATTCTGATTCGGTAAATGGAGCACCAGTTCCAATAATAATTGCCAGCGGTATAGACGATACCATAGATTTTGGTTATTACCAAGTTCGAACCGACCTAGCGGTAATGAAGACTCATGACACTGAACCTGTTTTACCTGGTAGTTCATTTAATTACTCCATTACCATTACGAACAATGGACCAAACGTCGCAACGAATGTTATACTCACGGATTTCCTTCCTACCGGTGTCACTTTTGTCTCTGCTACACCAGTTCAATCGAGTGGTCCGAATCCATTGGTATGGAATGTGGGAAATATGAATATTGGTGAAAGCAAAACTTATACTGTTTCAGTAACCGTTAATGGCGATGCAACAGGAGCTTTAGTGAATATAGTAACTGTTACAAGTAATGAGTTTGATTCAGTCCCTGGTAATAATCAAGCTGAGGATATCATTGTAATAATGGAGGCAGGTCCTTCCATTTTGATAACGAAATTTGTTTCAGTAGACAATGGTGTCACATGGTACGATGCGAATACAGCTCCTGGTCCATATCTTCCTTCAGGTGTCACACCACTATTCAGATTCTTGGTAACAAATAATGGCACAGTTCCTTTATCAAACATTCAGGTTACCGATAGTGTCCTTGGGCTTATTGGCACCCTGGAAAGTCTAGCTTCAGGTGAGTCTTATGAATGGATTGTTCCTGGAATATAAACTTCAACCATTCAAGCTAGCCCATGCTGGGCGCACTAAAAAGAGAAGACTTTTTCGTCTTCTCTTTTTTTATATATAAGTTTTGGGTATTAGGACAATGAGTCAATATCATATATATAGTAATAAATTTTGTTAAGGAGGTTGTTACATGTCATTTCCTAATATTCCGAATGTAGTACCCAAAATTAAGATTAAACGATCTGACGCGATAAATTTATTACTCTCATCTATTGCCTTTGAAGAATTAGGCTTAGCCCATATGATTAATGCAGAGGCAGAAAAAATCCAGAAGGTATTAAAAACGAATTGTAGCTTTAAAGAATTAATGGAATTAAATAAAAGCGTAGATAAAACCCTACAAACTATTATAATCAAAGAAATGCTCCTTCAGTTTAAATTAAACAGTGTAATGGAAATTTCGGATAAATCAACTATTGATTGTGATGAAGACAAATTGGATTTTCAAGATGAATTTGATGAAAAATTAGGATTTGAAGATTTATTTGATGAGGAAAAAGACGAAACTAAAAGTGAATAATTATTTTTTCTTTCCTTTCCTTTGATATAGTTCATTGGAGAGCCAAGGTAGCGAAGGTGAGTTATCAATCACCTTTTGTGTTTGCTTACCTTCTAATTGATGAAGCCTTCTTATTATTTGATCAATATGTTCATCAGAAAGTACATTTACTCCTCTAAAAGTGAAATCTTTAATTAGTTTCTTCTTCTTTAAAACATTTTTCTGGACATCAATTAAATTTGTCAATGTATGATTAATCCATAACTCAGCTTCTAATAACATTTCTTCCTTTATCTCCACTTTTTGCTTCAAAACGACGGCATGATGAAACCCGTTTATCGAGATACTAAATTGACTAATTGAAATCTGGAGGTCATTTAAAGTATGGATATATTGTTTATAATAATTATTCTGTTTTGAAGTTCTTTCCATTGAATTTCACTCCTACCATCAATCTGAATTCACTTCAATCAATATCTTTCTAACTATTTTCCTTGAATAATTTATTATCTAATTGCAATGTGAGTTCTATTTTTCTATATAAAAGCCATTCCTTCATTAAAATGGTTTCCACAACCTGATTAATGGAATGACTAAAACTTAAAATCTCTAAATTAGTAGGGGCTGTTGGAAAATCCTTCTTTTTCCCAATAAATGCTTCTATTTTTTTAGCTTCTGCGGTTAAAAGCTGAGAAAGTGCTTCTTCTTCTTTGATGATCGAGTTCATCAAATCAATAATTGTATCATTTATTGTATTTTTTTGACTTATATCTGGAAACTCAGGAAATTTCATTTAAACCATCCTTTTTGAATAGGTTAATAAATGCTAGTCTAATATATATGCTTAACTCTTGATAACATTCCTTTGTATTAAATTGAAATCAACAAAACTTGACATAACCCCTAAAAAAGCTTTATTATATAAGTTGTGATTATAGACAATTTATGACGTTGAACACCCTCACTCATTTGTAGTTATAAGGCTGCGGCTGAACATCTTTATAACAAATTACAAATTGAGCGCGTCGTAATAGCTAAACAATGTTAATTTATTAATCTTAAATTACCGAGAGGGGTATTTCAATTATGGCACGTTATACAGGACCAAAACACAAATTAAGTCGTCGTTTAGGAGTTTCTTTAAGTGGAACAGGTAAGGAGCTTAAGCGCCCATACCCACCAGGTCAACATGGACCAGGACAACGCAAAAAATTAAGCGAGTATGGTTTACAGTTACAAGAAAAGCAAAAGCTTCGTTTAATGTATGGTTTAAATGAAAAACCATTTGCTAACCTTTTTGTTAAGGCAAGTAAAATGGCAGGCGTTGTTGGTGAAAACTTCATGATTTTACTTGAAAGCCGTTTAGACAACCTAGTTTACCGTCTTGGCCTTGCTAACACTCGTCAGCAAGCTCGTCAATTAGTAAATCATGGTCATGTTACTGTAAATGGTAAGAAATTAGACATTGCTTCTTATCAAGTAAAACTTGGTGATGTTATTGGTTTACGTGAAAAAAGCCGTAACCTATCCATCGTAAAAGATGCTCTTGATGCTCGTAACTACCTACCTGAATATGTAAGCTTTGATGATAAAGCACTTGAAGGTAAGTTTGTTCGTTTACCAGAGCGTTCTGAATTACCACAAGAAATCAACGAGAAGTTAATCGTTGAGTACTACTCCAGATAATTTTTTTATCAAAATTCAAATAAATCCCCATCACCTTTTAATGTGATGGGGATTTTGTTCATGCTACTTCATCTCAAGCTTCGCGAATTTTCTCTTCCCTACTTGGATAATCATTTCATTTTCTGGTATTATTTTTCCATCTACTTCTTCAAATTTTTCTCCATTAATTTTAACGGCACCCTGTTGTACCATTCGACGGCCCTCTCCATTAGAAGGAACTAATCCTAATTCTACAAGTAATTTTACAATCCAAATCTCTCCATTATCTAAAGAGCTTTGATCTAGCTGAATAACTGGAATATCGTCAGGAAGATCCCTATTTTGGAATACTGTTTTAAAATGATTTTCCGCTTCAATTGCAGCTTGCTCTCCTTGATACATTCGAACTAAAGTATAGGCAATCTTCATTTTGGCATCTCTTGGATGAACCGAACCATTCTCTAATCCAGTAACCATGTCCATCACTTCTTGGTGAGGTAAATCGGTTACTAGCTTATAGTATTTAGTCATTAATTCATCAGGAATAGACATTGCTTTTCCATAGATTTGATTTGGCTCCTCATCAATACCAATGTAATTACCTAAGCTTTTACTCATTTTTTGAACGCCGTCAAGACCTTCAATCAGTGGTAACGTCATAATCACTTGTTGATCCAGATTAAATTCCTTTTGCAGCTGTCGTCCCATCAAAAGATTAAACTTTTGGTCTGTACCACCAATTTCAACATCAGATTGAAGAGCCACCGAATCATACCCTTGCATTAACGGATAGAAAAATTCATGAATACTGATCGATTGATTGGCTTTAAAACGCTTTTCAAAATCATCTCTTTCTAACATTCTAGCCACTGTCATTGTAGCTGCTAGCTTAACTACATCAGCGAAATTAAGTGGTGCTAACCATTCACTATTAAAACGAACTTCTGTTTTATTTGGATCAAGAATTTTAAACAACTGTTTAACATAGGTTTCCGCATTTTCCTTTACTTGTTCGTCCGTTAATTGTTTTCTTGTTTCTGATTTTCCAGTTGGATCACCAATTCTTCCAGTAAAATCACCAATAACTAGTTGAACAACATGTCCTTGATTTTGAAACTGACGAAGCTTTTGTAATGGTACTGTATGACCCACATGAATATCTGGAGCAGATGGATCTAATCCCAGCTTAATTTTTAAAGGTCTATTTTCTTTGATTGAAATTGCTAATTTTTGTTTAAACTCATCTTCAGGAATAATTTCAACAGAACCTCTACTTAAAATTTCCCATTGTTTTTCTAGTTCAAAATTTTGTTCTTCGGTTAAATTAATTTTTTCCATTCTTCTTCCTCCTAGAGTAAAAATAATAAAAAACCACATCCCCAAAATATAGGGACGTGGTTGCACGCGTTACCACCCTACTTAAGAAAATACATAAGAGAAATAAATTCTCGTACTTTTCTTCAGCTTCATTAAAACATAACGGAATTTCCGGAATAGACAACAAATTAGTCATCCATTCAGCTCCGATGTTGTATTTCAGTAATAATGAAGTACTGGTTTTCACCATCCACCAGCTCTCTATAATCCACATTATTCCCTACTGCTTCATCTTCTTAGCCATTGCGATATTTATTTAATATATAATTAATTGTTTACCATATTCTAAAATTAAAGTCAATACTCGGCCATTTTAGCTATTTTTTCCGATGAGTATATATAAGCTCCAGTTACTTTTTGCTGTGCAGCACGATACATAGCATAAGCTACTTTTTTTGCTGGGATGGGACGATATCTTTTTAAACGGCCAATAAAAAGAAAGGACAATACTTTACTAAACATTGCTCCAATCTCCTCACCTAATCTAAATTCTTTTCTTTCCCCTAATAAAAGGGATGGCTGAAAAATATGTAATGATGGTAGATTTAGCTTCTTTAGTTCTTCCTCTAATTGCCCCTTCACACGAGAATAGAAAAAAGGTGATTTAGGATCAGCACCTATAGCTGTAACAATATAAAAATTGGTTTGATTTTTTTCTGCTAGCTTTGCTATTTCCAAAGGATACTCAAAATCAACCTGTTTAAAATTTTCCTTTGATCTAGCCTTCTTCATCGTCGTACCCAACGTACAAAATATGTCATCAACATCAAAAGCATCTTGATAATCTTCTAGCTGTTCAAAATTTATTACTCTTTCTTCCAATTTAGCATGATTAAGTGCAATAGATTTACGGACGAAAATGGATACTTTGTAATATTCATTAGAATTCAATAGGTAATCCAACAAACCACTACCTACCAGACCACTAGCACCTATCAATAATGCTGATTTACTCACCAATATTACCTACTTCCCAAACGTTTTTTGTTAATAAATAAGACACACTTAACTATTACATTACGAACTATATGACGAAAAATATCGTTTATGTAAGTATAAATTTCAAATTCATGAACATGATGAAATTATACGCTAGTTATCTTTAATATGCTATAATACTGGTGTTAAGGGGGAATTATTTATATGGCAGGATCATCAAAAAACAAACGTAATATTAAAGTTATCATTAAGTATTTATTAATATTAATTTTTATAGGTACCTTTTTAGGAATTGGTGCAGGTGTAGGATTAGTTGCTGCATTAGTAAAGGATGAGCCGATTCGAAGTGAGAAGGAAATAAGAGATGCTGTTTCGAAAAACAACCTAACAGGGTTTGCATACTTTGCCAACACGGACCAGGAAGGGAACAATGTACAAATAGGGGTTCTTCGTCCTTCCGAAGACAGGAGATTAATTAAGTACGATGAGATTCCTAAAAACGTAATTAATGCCGTTTTAGCTGTTGAGGATAGAGAATTTTTTGAACACAGCGGGGTCAATTTAAAAGCATTATCTAGAGCAGTTATCCAACAAGTTCTTAAAAGTGATGTTCAAACAGGTGGAAGTACAATCACCCAACAGCTATCAAAAATCACTTTCTTTTCCTTCGAAAAAAGCTATACACGAAAAGCCAGAGAAATTTTCCTAGCTCTTCGTATGGAACGTATTTTGTCTAAAGAAGATATTATTACTGCTTACTTAAATAAAATACCTTTTGGTAAAGCTTCTAATCTGAACAATGTATATGGAATTCAAGCCGCAGCAAAAGGTTATTTTAATAAAGACATAAAAGATTTAAATATTGCTGAAGCTGCATATTTAGCTGGTATTCCTCAGCGTCCAACAGCTTATTCTGCTTTTAATAGCAATGGATTTGATGAAGAGGGCTATGATTTAGCAAAAAAACGCCAACAGTTAGTTCTAAAGCGAATGCTTGAGGAGGAATTTATAACGAATGGCGAGTATGAAGAAGCAATGGCCTATGACATAAAAGCTGCATTCGCATCTTTCCAAGGAAAAGCATATACAAAATATCCTTTTCTTATGATGGAGATTGAAAGTCGTGCGGCAGAGAAATTATTAGAAGTACAAGGGGTAGATCCAACTTCTCCTGAGTACTCTGAAGCCTTTGAAAATACGAAGCAGGAATTACTTAATGGTGGTTACAAGGTTTATACCACTATTGATAAAGATATTTATGAAATGATGAATGATATTGCTAAAAATCCAGACAATTTCTATAAACCAATTAGCTATGATTTCAAGTTAGGCGATGGAAGTGTCAAACGTGTGGAAAATGCTTTGCAAGAAGTAGGTGCAACATTAATTAACAATAAGTCAGGTGCTATTCTTGGCTTTATTGGTGGAAGAGATTATACTACTTCTGCAGTCAACCATTCTAACTTCCGAGCGACTTCTAAACGTCAGCCAGGTTCTTCCATTAAGCCAATGATCGCTTATGGACCCGCATTGGAGTTGGGATTAATTCAGCCCTCTTCTCCAATCGATGATATTCCATTAGGTGGTGATTGGGAGCCTGCAAACTGGAATAAAGTATATAACGGTAGAATTACTGCTCGAAATGCATTATGGAGATCCTATAATATTCCTGCAGTAAAAGTATATAGTATGGTTGGCAAAGAAAAAGGATACCAGTATCTAACTGACATGGGTCTTCCAATTAATAAAAAATGGTTTATGGAAGCAGGGTTAACACCAGCAATAGGTACCATTGAATCTTCTCCAGAAGAAATGACTAGAGCATTTGCTACCTTTGCTAATGGTGGAACCTATGTTGGTTCTTATATGATTGAAAAAATTGTAGATAAAGATGGAAATGTCATTTTTGAAAATCAACCTAATCCTAAAGTTGTTTTTTCTGAGCAAACTGCATTCTTAATGACGGATATGCTTCGCGATGTTGTTAATCACGTGGAAGCATACGATCAGAATACTGGACGAGGCGGTGCTGGTACTGGTGTAGGAATTCGTAAATATGTTGGCTCAAAATTAGATTTTGCTGGTAAAACAGGAACAACGAATGACTCCAAAGACTTGTGGTTTGTAGGCTATACTCCAGAAGTATCATTAGGGGTTTGGGTTGGCTATGATTATCCATATGAGCTTAGACCAGGCTCCATCGCATCAGATATATGGGGTAAAATCATGAGCGGAGTTTTAAAAACTAACTCTGAAATTTCTCCTATTGGTTCTAAGTTTAATATCCCTCCTGGGGTTGTAAAAATGGAGGTGTCTACGGTTTCTGGAAAGCTTCCATCTGAATTAACGACTGAAGCAGGTTATACAGTAACCGATTGGTTTAATAAAAAATATATTCCTACAGAAGTAGAGGATGCTTTAGAAAAAGCTAAAGTAATTGAATTTAATGGAAAGACCTATCTTGCAAAGGAGGAAACTCCGCAAGATATGACTACTGAAGGTATTTTTTATAAGCGAGAACCTTATACCGTTCCTGAAGGGAAAGAGAAACCAAAGGATTACAAGTTCGAGCTACCAAATGAGGCAGACCCAAGAACTTCTAATGGAACTGCCCCTGCTACTCCAGGAAATGCAAGCTTTAAAGCAGAAGGAAATAAGAATATTATTAGCTGGGACAAAAATACAAATGAAAGCATCGTTGGTTATCGTGTATATCGAGGCTCTTCATCTGATTTAGGATTCGCACCAATAATCGCTATCAAACAAACAGACAATAAAGCTGGTAGAGTTGCCTTTGAAGATACAACTGGCAATTCATCATCTATATACTACGTCGTTGCTGTAGATGTTGCTGGCTTGGAGTCATCTCCAACAGATCTGCTAGGAAATAGTGCAATTATTGAAGTACCTAATGATGAGGATCCAGGGGATAATGAGGCTTCTGGCTTACCTAGAAAACCAAGAAATGTTCAGGCTACAATTAGTTCTTCTGGTCTACAGATAACACTTCAATGGAATGCCAGTGATAGTGAAGAAAATGTAACAAAATACAATGTATATTACAGTGAAGAAGAAAGTGGAAATTTTAGATTTATTGGTTATACAGAAAACAATAGCTTTATACATCCATCCGTTTTAACAGAAGATGCCTATTACTATGTGACTGCTGTAAATAGCAATGGTGAATCTTTACCTTCGAAGGTTGTTAAAGCACAGAAGGAATAATAATAAGGGGCAACCAAATTGGTTGCCCCTTTTATTTTTATTACAATATATTACTATTGCTTTTCATTAAGATTCGTTATTACTTCCGTATCTAAAATTACAATAACTACCCGCCTATTTTTTTGTCTTCCCTCCACTGTATCATTACTAGCCACTGGCTGAGTATAAGCATAACCAGCAATTTTAAATCTTTCTGGTGCAGCATTGTATTTTTCAAGAAAATAATTAACTACATTCGCTGCTCTAGCACCTGATAAATTCCAGTTCGTCGGATATGGTGAAGGCTGTATAATGCGTTGAGAATCCGTATGTCCTTCAACTTCAACCATGTTGGGAATTGTTTCTATCAATTCAGCTACTTTGCTTAAAAAAGGCATTGCCTCATTTTTTATTATTGCTTGCCCTGAGTCAAATAACACTTTTTCTTGTAGCACAAGAACAATCCCTCTTTTTTCCCTTGTTGCTGAAATAACACCTTCTAAATTGTTTTCTTTAAGATAGGTTTTTATTTTTATTAATAATTCATCTAATTCATTACTGCTAACAATCTTTTCAGAAACAGGACTTTGCTGGTTATGATTATTTTGATCTTTTTTATCCTTTTCCTGCTCATTTAGCTTATCTTGTAATTCTTTATCCTTATTAGACATTGTATTATCTGATGGATTATCCATAGGAATTGCAGATGTTTCATAGTCCAAAACACCTTTAAAGGAGCTCGCTATGGCTCTAAATTTCTGTACATCAATCTCTGAATAAGCAAATAACAAAACAAAGAAAACTAAAAGTAAGGTCATCAAATCTGAAAAAGTTACCATCCAAGCGGGTGCACCTGTACTCGTTTCTTCTTTTTTGTTTTTAAACACCTGGGGCCACCTCTTCATTTATAGCCATAGACTCATCTTCTTTTTTGCTTTTCGTTGGCTCAACAAATACCTGTAATTTTTCTCTTAAAAGTTTAGGATTTTGACCTGACTGCACCCCTAAAATCCCTTCAATAATTACCTGCTTCACAAATACTTTTTGTTCTGTTTTCAACTTTACTTTACCTGCTAATGGGATAAATAACAAATTGGCTAGAACAGAACCATAAAATGTAGTAATTAAAGCAATCGCCATAGATGGGCCAATTGTTTTAGGATCATCTAGATTCTGTAACATTAACACTAAACCAATTAAGGTACCCACCATTCCCCAAGCAGGAGCCATTTCTCCCGCTTTATCTAATACAGCTTTTCCATTTTTTTCTTTTTCTTCTTGTGAAAAAATTTCAGCCATCAATATCTCTTTAATTACTTCCGCTTCTAAACCGTCTACAGTTAATTGAATTCCTTTGCGAATGAAGGGATCCTCTATGTCTTCCACAACACGGTCTAATGATAGTAGACCTTCTCTACGAGCCATAGTAGATAGTTCAACAAACTGTTCAACTAACTGATTCATATCATACGAATTCTCTTTAAAGGCCCCTTGTAGAGTGCTATAGCTTTGCTTAAAATTAATAAAGCTAAAATTGATTAATAAAGAAGCAACAAGCCCCCCTACTGTGGTTAAAAAAGAAGATAAGCTGATAAAAATTAATGAATCTTTTCCACCTGCTACTACAATAGCTAATGTTAATAAAACAATCCCCGAAACTAATCCAATGATAGTAGACAAATCAAATTTTTTCATTTTAATTCTCCCATTTTATCAATTCGAGATTTTTCCGTTATCGGTTATCTCTTCTTTTTGTAGAATCTCTATCTACGAGCTGATGTTGTAATATGACCGTTTTTTCAGTAATTGATTCCTGATTCATGTGTTTTGTTAAAAACCTCATCGCAACAGCACCAATACCATATTGAGGCTGTGACACTGTAGATAATAATGGTCTTACCATCGAAGAAATTGGAATATTATCAAATCCTCTAATCTCGATATCGTTTGGAACATTTAAACCAGCATCTTGAATAGCATGTATAGCTCCTACAGCCATTTCATCATTTACTACAAATACAGCTGTCGGTTTATCCTCAAGGGATAAAAAGTAATTCATACCCTTTAAGCCTGATTCATAACGATAATCGCCAATACGAATATATTCTTCATTTAGTGCAACTCCAGCGTCCTCTAAAGCTTTTTTGTATCCTTTATAGCGATCAAAACCCATTAGTGGATCTGTTAAAGGACCAGAAATTAGGCCAATCTTTTTGTGCCCGGATAAAATAAAATCTTCCACAGCATCCTTAGCAGCTTTAAAATGATCAATATCTACATAAGGAAACTGATGAGTTGGATCTTTAGTAGCTGCTAATACAATCGGTACAGAGGCGGTTTTAAAAATATGTAGATGCTCCTCAGTAACCTCTCCTCCCATAAACAAAAGTCCATCCACCTGTTTTTCTAATAATGTATTAATCAAAGATAATTCTTTTTCTACATTATTATCAGAGTTCGATAAAATAATATTATAGTGATACATACTCGCAATATCTTCTATACCACGTACTACTTCTGCAAAAAATGTATTCGATATATCCGGGATAACAATACCTACTGTAGTAGTTTTTTTACTTGCTAGCCCTCTTGCGACTGCATTAGGACGGTAGCCTAAGCGTTCAATTGTTTCAAGAACTTTTTTTCTGGTGGCCGGTTTTACATTTGGGTTTCCGTTTACTACTCGAGAAACAGTTGCCATAGAAACTCCTGCTTCACGAGCAACATCATAAATGGTTATTGGCATAATAAACCTCTCCATTCAACAATATTAATAACTAATGACATTTAAAATGATTTAGTCTCATTAATTAATTGGTTAATTTTATTTTTTCCTAAAGAATCTTTATTCATTTAGTTTCGACAAAATTTGTAGATTTCCTGCTATTATTTTTACTACTTATTTTCATTTTATCATTTCTATAACAAAAGGAACGCCCACTAAATATGGAACGTTCCTTCTTTTCCCTTTAAATCTATTTTATATTTAATGCATTCATTAATGCTTCAAATTCCATTAGATTTAATTGTTGATTAGCATCTGACAAGGCAACTGCTGGGTCTGGATGTACTTCCACCATTATGCCATCCGCACCTGCTGCTAAAGCTGCTTTGGCAATAGGAATCGCAATATCCTTTCGCCCAGCGGAATGACTGATATCGACTAAAACTGGCAAATGACTTTCTTGTTTTAAAATAGGCACAGCTAAGATGTCTAATGTGTTTCTGGTCCATTTTTCATAGGTTCGTATTCCTCTTTCCACTAACATAACCTGATTATTGCCTCTAGAAACAATATATTCTGCAGCAAAAAGGAATTCCTCTATTGTAGCTGCTAAACCACGTTTAAGTAAAACTGGAGTTTTTACATCACCGGCAGCTTTTAGTAAGTCGAAATTTTGCATGTTTCTTGCTCCAATTTGAATTACATCCACATATTGTATCGCCATCTCGATATCTGCTGGATTAATAATCTCACTCACAACTTTTAATCCATAATTATCTGCAACTCGACGTAGTATCTTCAATCCCTCAATTCCTAGCCCTTGGAAATCATATGGTGAGGTTCTAGGTTTAAACGCACCACCACGGATCAGCTTTACCCCTTGTTCTACAAGATTCTTCGCTACAGTGTTAACTTGTTCTTCAGTTTCTACAGAACATGGACCTGCAATCATCATTGGTGATTTACCTACCGCAACATCGCCCACCATAACGATTGTATCTTCTGGATGACGTTTTCTACTTACTAATAACTCCTTATTATTGTCATCTTCCTGTAGTTCTAAGGAAGCCTTAAAAATTTGCTTGAACAAATGACGAATAGTGTTATCATCAAATGGACCATTATTTTTAGCCACGAGTTGATTTAGCATTTCCCTTTCGCGAACTGGATCAAATCGATCAATACCCTGTTTTTTCTTTACCTGGCCAATCTGTTGAACCACAACAGCCCTATCACTCATTAATTGTAGTAGCTTTAAATTAATATCATCTAACTGTGATCTTAATGAATCTAACTCTTGATTACTCACTTTTAATTCCCTCCCGCTTTAAAGTGTTAAAATATATTATTTGCATTATAACTGATTTATGTTTAGATTGTAAAGAAAAAAGGGTTCTTTTAGGCACAAATAGAATATACATTTTTAGACCTATATATTATCATAAATGTAACGCTTAACAGAGTAAAGAGGTGAGAAGTAATGGCTTCACTTAAAGATACCCCCATCTTCGCTTTAGATATTGGAACAAGATCTGTAGTCGGCATTATTGCTGAACCTTTTGAGCAAGGAAAATACAAGATAAAGGATATCCAAATTGTAGAACACAAAAGTCGCTCTATGTTGGATGGACAAATTCATCATGTTATTGAAGTAGC